>CAZJDV010000001.1:0-1842 GCA_964544865.1 uncultured Dehalococcoidia bacterium
CGGCCTTATTCATCTGGCAGCCGATGGTCCAGATATGGTAGCTCTGCATCTTGGTTCAGGCCGATCTGAATGCATGGATGGCGGAGGGAATGGGATTCGAACCCATGAAGGAGATTTCTCCCCTTAAGCGCTTAGCAGGCGCCCGCACTAGGCCACTATGCGACCCCTCCAACTTATCAAACAATATAGCAAAGAAACACCCCCCACGCAACGATGCACTTTGTGAAATCCGGCGCTATCCGGATTCTGGAGAACGAATACGAAAGCCCGCGGTGCGTTCCCGGCTATTTCACTCCGAAGACGTGTTTGCTTGGGTTGATGCCTCCAACTTCGATAAATCTTTCACAATTATGCGTAAATTGTCCCTCCTGCGGAATGCCTCCGTGCGCCTCTTGCGGCAGGATGCCGACGTGTCCGTTGTCAGAGGCGCGTAACACCTCTTCAATCTGGCCAGAGACATTAGAAATTCCGGTCGAAAATAGGGGAAGCCGGCGGGGCTAGTGATTGATCCACATAAACTGGACCAATGCCACTCTGAGCAGTGCGGAGAATCTGGGGCGGCTGGGACCATGAGACGCGGTCAAGAGCGAATCCGCGCCCTTCCCCACTTTCTTCGTCGCGGAGTTTATCCTGAGCATGGCTGGAGCGCTTCGCGGAATGCCATACTGCGCCAAAACAAAACGGACTGGCTACAAGGCGGGCCGCGTCTGGGCGGCCTCTCGCGCGGCCACGTCTTCGGGGCTCTCGATCCAGACCTCGCCGCCTTCAAAGAACTCCTTCTTCCATATGGGCACGGTATGCTTGATCCGGTCCACCGCGTAGCCGCAGGCGGCGAAGGCATCCTTTCGATGCGGAGACGCCACCGCGACCACCAAGCTTATCTCCTCGATCTCCAGCCGGCCCAACCGGTGGCTGATGGCCACGTCCGCGACGCCGAAGCGCTCGCTCATCTCCCCCGCGATCTCGGCAAGCTTCTTCTCCGCCATGGGCTCGTAGGCCTCGTACTCGAGGTGCAGCACTTTGCGATCGCCGGTGCTGATCCTGGTCGTACCCAGGAAGGTCACCACCGCACCGTTAACCGGCGCGCGCACGCTAGCGGTGATGGCCTCGGGTGACAGTGGCTCGCGGGTGATCTCAATCATCGGCGCCTCCGCTCACGGGGGGAATCAGGGCGACCTCGTCGCCGTCGTCGAGACCGTGCAGATGGTCCCGATACTCCTGGTTCACCGCCACGACCAGGGAGTCGGGCCGAGCCGTGATCCCAGGGTAGCGCTCGGCGACCCGGGCGACCAGGTATCCGACGGTCGAGCCCTCGGGAAGCTCCAGTTCCACCTCGGACCTCCCCGCGCGCTCGCGGTAGCTTGCGAACAGCCTGACGACGACTTTCAAGATGAAATATCCTACGGTAGTGGCGCCGCCCAATTATAGCATCACGCCATCGGGCGGTCCCGGAGGCCATCGTGGGTACGACGGCAAATGGAGCAATTTCCGCAATGAGCCGGCTGGCAGGAGTCCGCTGCCACCCGCGTTCGTTTCCCACAACCCTGACGCGGCAGGCCGGGAGCTAGCGCCCGCATCGGCGTGTCTGCAGTTCGACCACGTCGCCGTCGGGCAGGACGTGATCCATGGACACGACCGCGCCAGGCCGCTCCGAGGATGCGCCTCACACCAGGGCGCCCTTGGTCCGGTCCGCAAGCTCCCTGCGCACCGCCCTCGCGAGGTCCTTTACCGTAGCTCCCCTCTGGCCCCCTAGCCGGTCCGCCTCCTCAGCGGACTGCCCAGGTGGCTTGGTAAAAACGGCCTGATACCTCATTAACTTCGCTGCCTCGGGAAGGATGTCCT
>CAZJDV010000001.1:1852-48021 GCA_964544865.1 uncultured Dehalococcoidia bacterium
GCAGAGGCCGGCAGGTGAGGGGTTGCGGCAGCCTCGCCGGGTAGACCTTCGGCGGGCGCCTTGGCGCCCAGTACCAGAAAATGCACCGCCTCGCGGTCGACGCCAAAGGAGTCCTGCATTTCCGTTATGGTCCGCTCCTGATGCTCCACGTCCTGGGAGAGGTCCACGACCACGCACAGCACGTCGGCGTTTCTAATCAGTGTGCCTAGCTTGTCTCCGTACGGCAGGGTCTCCACGGTTCTTTCCACCAGCGGTGGCAGGTCGACCACCTGGAGTCTCAAGTTGTCCAGGGCCGTGTGATGGCCAGTGGGCGACGTCGTGGAGAAAGGGTAGTCGGCAACGGTAACGTCGTCGCCAGCTAGCCGGTGAAAGAGGGACGACTTGCCGGTGTTGGGCAGTCCCAGCAAGGGCATGGTCAGGTGGACCCATTTCGGTATTACGAAGGGATCGTCCGAGCCACCAGGGGAGGAGGCCTTCACGCGCTGGACGGTTTGCAGCTTCTCAAGCCGGCGTAGTAGCTGCCTGCGAATCTCCACGTACTCGCCGCGCACGTTGGGAGGCCAGTCCCGCAGGAAGGCGTCGATGACGCGTATCTGCTCGGCCTCAGACCCTCTTGAAGCTACGTACTGATCTTCCGCCGCATGTCCTTGGGCTTAAGCGGCATCGCTGTCTCTCAGGTCCACGCGTTCCATGAGATCCCTTTTGCACACATTGAGCGGGCTCACCCCACGAGACGCATCCGGGTCACGAGCACCGGAGGGATCTCCATGTAGTTTCTCCAGGAGAACATCGCCGCGCCCTCAATCTTTTCGTCGTAGGCAGGCTCTTCCAAACCGTCCAGCACAAAGCCCTGATCGAAGAAGGTCTTGAATAGCAGGCATACGGGACGCTCGAAACCGTACATGCTGACCGGTTGGCCGGTTATGCCTATTGCCGATGTTACGGTGGGCGTAATATATTTGTCGAGCTTGACCGAATGGACCGTCACCAACCTGCCATCCTGGACCTCCTGCTCGGCGACCATCCGCACCAGGGGGGAGTTGAAGCAAGGGTGTGAGACCGCGAACACGAACCGGCCTCCGACCTTTAGACATCGGTCCAACGCAGCGGCCAGAGGTTTGATGGCCACCAGGTCCACGATCACCATATTGCTGACCGCGGCGGCGTACCGGCGCTCTCCGAGGGAGGGTAGCTGTTCGGAGTCGGTGGCGTCCAGCATGCCGTAGTGTATCCTGTCCGCGTTCTCAGTCGTCCACTCCTTTGCTTTCTGTAAGAACGTCGGAGAGGCGTCCACCCGCGCTCCGGCCGCGGCCATCCTGCGAGCCATGTTCCCGTTCCCGAAGCCGATCTCCAACACCAGCTCGTCTGGCCGAAGGTCCAGCAGCCGCTCCACAAATGGTATCACCAACGTGCGTTGAAAATGCTTGCCCTACTTGCCAGTCTGGCCGTCCCACCACCCGGCCAGCCGGTCCCAGATCCGGGTGGCCTCCTGCCGCAGGTCGCCGAACTCCGACTCACCGCGCTGTTCCACGAGTCCGTCCCTTTGCTCGATAGCGGGATTATTGCAAGCATCTCGTACGCACATCCGCGTAGCAGCGAATACCCTGAATTGCAACCGGTGGGTCCCTGAACGCGTCCCCTACCGGCCCACGGCGTAGGCATCGCGACGGGGGTCCGCTCCGGCCTTAAGCACGCCTGCGTCGCAGTCCACCACGATGGCGCAGAGGGCCCCCATGACCGGCGACCAGTCGTCGAGGACCCTGACGTCGTGACCGCGACGCGAAAGCTCGGCGGCCGTGCCCTCGGCGATCCGGCCCTCCAACTCCAACCTCCCCGGCACGTAGGTGTGCGGCCAGAAGGAGTTGGGGAAGTTCCACGGCACGAACCGGGGGTGCTCGATGGCCTCCTGCACGCCCATCCCGAACGCGACGATGTTCAGGAACATCTGCACCATCGAGGTGCACTGGGAATCGCCTCCGGGGGTGCCGAAAGGCATGAACAGCTTGCCGTCCTTGAAGGCGATGGCCGGGTTGGGCGTCAGGCGGGGACGCTTCCACGGCTGCAAGGCCGACGGGTGATCGGGGTTCAACCAGGTCTGGGAGCCCCGGGACGACATCTGGAAGCCCAGGCCGGGCACGATGGGGCCGCCGGCCAGCGGATCGGATGGCGTCGCCGAAAAGGCGTTGCCCCAGCGATCCACCACACAGACGTAGCTGGTGTCTTGCGTCTTCGGCCCCGGCGCCGCGGACTCCACACGCGCCGCCACCCTCTGTCTCGTGCCGCCTTGAAAGGGCCACGGATCGCCCGGCTGCGGCATCTCGGCGAGGGCCCGGGCCATGTCCACTTCGGCCCTCCTCGATCGGGTGTACCCTCTGGAGAGCAACCCACTCATCGGCACGTCCACGAAATCCGGGTCGCCGTAGTAGGCGTGACGGTCGGCGAAGGCCAGGTTCAGCGCCTGTGAGACCAGGTGCACGTAGTCCGGGCTGTTATGGCCCAGCGACATCAGGTCGTCGTCCTCTAGCATCTGCAGTGTCTGGGCCACCACCGGACCCTGGCACCAGGGTCCGCAGGTATTGATCTCGTACTCTCCGAAGCGGCCGACCTCTGGCGCCTCGATCTTCACCGAGAATTCGCCGAGGTCCTCCAGGGTCAGCAGACCGCCTTGCGCCTCGCTGAATCTTGCCATCTCCCGGGCTATGTCGCCTCGGTAAAAGCGGTCCCGGGCAGCCCGGACCCCAGCCTTTCGCCCGCCGCCCGCGCCGGCCCTCTCCGCCTCGATGAGCCGTCGGAACGTGCGCGCCAGGTCACTCTGGACCAGGGCCTCCCCCACGGCGGGGGCTTTGCCGCTGGGCATGAATATCTTCCTGTTGGATGGCCACATGGCCATGCCGCCCTCGTGGTCCTCCTCGGTGGTCTGGAGTCCGTCGTGCACGTAGTCTGACAGCGGATAGCCGTGCTCTGCGAGCTCCATCGCCGGCGTCACGACCTGCTCGAAGGTCATGGTGCCGTACCTCTCGATCGCCGTGAGCCAGGCGTCGGCGGCCGCGGGGACAACGGTTCTCAGGATTCCGGTCGGTATCTGGCCGCCGGCGTGCTCCATGAAGTAGCCGATGGAGGCGGCGCGGGGCCATCGACCGAGGCCGCTGATGGTCACAACGGAATCGCCGGTCGAGTCGTATATGATGATCGGCGCCACGCCACCGAAGTTGGTCGCGTGGGGCAAGGTCACGTTGATGGCGATGCCCGAGGCGACACCCGCGTCGACGGCGTTGCCTCCCTGCTCGAGGATACGGTATCCAGCCGCGGCGGCAAGGTAGTGCCCCGCCGCCACCATGTGGGTCACGCCCATGATCGGCGGCCGGTAGGTGATGATTCCTTTTGGCATGGGCAGGCTCCTCTCGTAGATCAGATTGTTGTCGCGGGGTCTCGCCGACCCCAATCGCCGCGGGGCTGCCGGGCCAATCGCCGCGATGGCCCGAAGGTTGCTCCGTTAGTCGCCAGTGGCGGGGCTGGTATGCAGCTCATCGGCATCGGCGGCCCGCTCCAGCTCGCTCGCCACTTCGATGGGCCGGAACGTCTGCCAGTAAAGCACCGCGGAGATCAAGAGCGCCGCCGCCATCATCGTGAACCGCGTGGTGAAATCGCCGGAGTCGATCATCCGTGAGGCGATGACTATGGCGATCGCAGACATGGCCCCGCCGACGGCGATCTCAAAGCCGGTGTTGGTGGCCCGCTCGCGGGGATCGAGGACCTCTATGTTAAACGCGTCGTCGAGTGGACCGGCCACGCGGGCAATGCTAACGTGTCCGACATAGAACGCGCCCATCGCCAGCAATAACGCCGACCCTTCCCCCAGGACAAGGGACACCAGCCCCATGGCGAGGACGAAGGGCAACGAGAGAATCCGCGTCAACACGATTGCAGCCACTTTGGCATGTGGGCGGCGAGAAGCGGCACGCCAAGCATCGCGACGGCCAGCGCGAGCACCGCGACGGCGAACATGACCCCGATCTCCCCCTCATTCGCATGGACTTGGCCCTCGTGAAGGACCACGTTCATCAAGGGTGAAACCGCACCCACGCCGAAGGATACGAAGGCGCTCGTGATCACGAAGTAGACAATCAGCCTCGGGTGGCGGATGTCGGAAAACAGGTTCCGGAAGCTCCGGCCCGGCTCCTCCGGTCTGCCTGCCCCCTCTCCGGGTGCTCGATCGCCTCGCCGGACCGCAACATAAGCGCCGGAATGAGCGACAGGAACCACAGTCCGAGGCCCGCGTAAGTGGCATATCGATAAGCGTCGATCTTTCCAATGCTGTCTATGAACATCAAGGGGACCATGCCGACGAGCAACATGCCAACCATCGCCGACAGCGTGAGCAGGCCGCTCGCGATAGAGAACAGGTGGACGCGCTCCGACGGCCGGCTGTTCTCCATCATGAACGCACCCTCGGACGTGTGGCGCAGATTGGAGAAGAACGCCCCAATCGCGAGAGCGGCGAGAAGGACGAACTCGCTTCGGCTGTGGATCACTATCAGTGCAAGCACCACGCCCACACCATCTCCCAGGATGAACAACACCTTTCGCCCGATGCGATCGGAGACGAACCCGGTCGGTACGGCGATCAAGGCACTGGCGATAGCCTTGACCGCGAGGCGCAGTCCGATGAAACGGATATCGAAGCCGAGGGCCAGCAGGTACAGGTTGAACAGCACCGTTGAAGGAGCCGTGGATCATGTCCATGCCGATGACGTGGACCAGGTAGAGGTTCGCGTTCCCGCTGAACTCCCTCGTCTTCGCGACATCGTCGCGAAGGAACTCGCGGACGGCGCTGCTGCCGTCGGAAGTTGTGTCGCTCACCAGGCTCATGACGTTTTGTTGTTGTCTCCAATAAGGAGGCTAGCCCTTCCGCAAATCCCTAATTCGGCAATTCTTGTCTAACGAGACTTCCGGTCGAGGAACGCTTTGAATTCCTCGGTGATAGGTGTGGGTGCGAGGTCGCCGACCTGGGCCTCCAACTCTTTGCGGTACATAGCCTCCCAGTCCGCGCCGATGTTCTCGATCATCAGCCGCTTGATACCCTGGACCATGCGAGAATCGTTGGCGGCGATCTGTTTCGCCAGCCCGACGGTCTTCAACATGAGCTGATCGCAGGCGACAAGGTGGTTCAAAAGGCCCATGCGGTGGGCCTCCCTGGCCTGAACGACCCTGCCGGTGAAGAGCAGTTCCTTGGCTACAGGCCAGCCTACCTGCATCGGCAGGTTCCAGGTCGAGTTGACCCTGCCATAGGTCGCGCCCAGGAACCGGAACCTGGTTTCCTCGCAGCCAACGCGGATGTCAAAGCTGGCGGCCATCATCGCGCCACCGCCGTAGGCCAGCCCGTTAATGGCGCCGATGGTCGGCTTCGAGCAATCTGCAATCTGCCACGTGTACTCCGCCCGCGTGGAGCCTAGGTCTGGGGCGTCCGAACCCTCGGACTCTCGCGCCATCTCGTGGATGTCCGCGCCCGCCGAAAACGCTCTGTCGCCGGCCCCGGTTATGACAATTGCGGCGATATCCGGATCGCCCTCCAGATCCGTCATGGCCGCGTCTAGTTCGCGGTAGAGCTCTCGGCTGAGTGCGTTGAGTACATTGGGGCGGTTGAGCGTTATGATTCCCACGCCCTCGTCCCGCTCCACGATGACGGTTTCGTAGTCCAACGAGCGATCTCCAGAGAGAATGGCGACTCAATTATAGGAGCCGATGCCGGGATGGTCAAGAAATGCGGGGCGCAGAGCTCCACCGCGGACAGAGCCGGACTTGGCGCCTGGTCCGCTCTACGAGCGCTGAGCGGTTTCATTCTGCACAGCGCTCTGTACAATAGGGCCCGTCATCTTCGAGCCGGACGCCCCACAACAGGGAGGTGCAGCGTTTTCGGTCTATCACGAGCTGCTGGAAAATCCGCGTACCGCAGCCTTCTCCAGGATCAAGTATCTCCAACGACAGGGAACCAAGGAACAGCACAAGGAGTTCCTGAACGGCCTCTTTCTGGCCGCTTTCTGGCCGCTTTCGAGGGCAAGTATGCGGGCGATTGGGACGCGTTGATGGCGCTCCTCGAACGGTGGGAAGACGTCGCCCGAGGCGGCCCGGAGGCTGAAGGAGCAGGGGGTGGACGCCGTGTTTATGGCATCCACTTGACCCATCTGCAACCGGTCCGTGGGACTGGTAGCAAGGGCGATAGAAGCCGAGGGCATATCCACCTTCATAGCCATGATGTACAGGCAGGTCGCCGATGCGCTAAGGCCGCCGCGGGTGACCTACGTGCGTTTCCCCTTCGGGCAACCGCTGGGAGAGCCCGGAAACTCCTACCAGCAGCGGGTGATCGTCGAGGACTCGCTGCGACTCCTGGTCACCGCCACCGAGCCAGGCGCCATCGAGGCCTTGCCCTACCGGTGGCACCGTGAGGACTACGTCGCCATCAGGCTGCGGCGCGGCAACGTCCTGGCTCCTTCGCCGGCGCCATTCGCAAGCGACGACTGAGTGGGACTCGCCCCGGAGGCCGTCCTCACGCTAGCTGAGTGGGCCGGCGGCTAGTCCCTCGGCACCACGGGCAGCGTGATGTGTGAAGGGTAGACGCCGTCATGGTGGATGGTCTGAAGCGCCGAGACCATGACGCGGTCGCTGCCGATTGGCTCGCCGGTATTGGCGTTCCGGTCGAAACGAGGGAAGTTGCTGCTCGATATCTCCAGTCTGATGCTGTGTCCCTTCCAGAACAGGTTGCTGGTTGCCCACAGGTCGATCTCGAATTCGTGGATCTCGCCGGGCTCCAGAACCACGGCCCCCTCCTTCGGCCTCCTGTATCTGGCGCGAACGATGCCGTCCGTCAGATTTCTGGCATACCCATCGGGCTGGACGTCCACAAGCTTAGCTGTGAAGTCGGTGTCCGGGGCCGAGCTGGACGCAAAGAGGGTGACAGTGATCGGCCCCGTCACCTCCATGTAGTTCCCCAACGGAGGAGTCGAGTAGACCAGCACGTCGTGTCTCGCCTCGACCGGCCGCTGGTCGAACGCCCCCGCGGGGATGACACCCGGATCGCTCATGATCTGGCCTCCCCGGGTGGGAACGGGGTCTAAGGGATTGTACACATAGACGTCGGCGGGCTCGTTGTTGTGCGGGGCCTCGCGATCCAGCCTGCCGTCACCGTGCAGCGTGTTGGCCTTGCCCCCGCTGCGAAGGTAGTAGTTGACGGACTCCGCCCTGGCCAGCGGCCACTCGTCCTCCGAGCGCCACACGTTCTCGCCCATCACGAATATGTTGACCGGCTTTTCACTCGAGACTCCGTTGTTCTCACCCTTTAGCCAGTAGTCGTAATACCGCAGGATCTGGCCCTGGAGGTCCAACCCGAAGGAAGAGGCCTGGGAGCCAAAGCCGTACTCACCGGCCACGCTTTGGTTTATGCCGCCGTGGATCCAGGGCCCTATGACGAGCCTCTGGCCGCGGCGGGCCTCCTCGGTCGCGCCCATCTCGCGCATCCGCGTAAAGTTGCGAATCGTCCCGCCCAGAAAAATATCGTACCAGCCGCCATAGTTGAAGGCCGGTACGGTGATCTCGGAGTGTGACTCCTCAACGGAGATTCCACTCCAAAACGCGTCATACTCGGCGTGTTCAAGCCACTGGTAATAGTAGGGCGCCACGCCGCCTTGCAGGTCTGGCACCTCCGTTAGTGGGACGAAGTTGGAGCCCGACATGATGTTGTCTTTGGCCTCGATTAGAATCTCAAGCTGCCGGGGCGAAAGAAATAGTCTACTTGAAAGGTTTTTCCAGTTGTCCAAGGTCAGCGAACCCAACGTCCACCAGAGGTTGAACCCCAACTGAAAGGCGCCACCCTGCCATGCCCATCCCTCGTGGTAGTCGGAAGCCGTCACCCCCGGCGCTATAGCCACGAGCGAAGGAGGCCGCGCCTTTGCCGCCAGCCATTGCGTCGCCCCGACGTACGAAGATCCGTACATGCCCACCTTGCCGTTGCACCAACTCTGGCCCGCCACCCACTCCACGGAGTCGAAGCCGTCGCTCATCTCGTCCACGAAGGTGTTGAACTCACCGTCAGAACTGAACCGGCCCCTCACGTCCTGGATGACGACCGCATAACCTCGCATTGCGGCACGTATACCGTCGAGGGCGCTGGTCCTGCTCAGAGGGTCGCTCTTGTCATAGGGCGTGCGCTGAAGAAGGGCCGGAAACCCGCCGCTCGCGTCGGGCCGAAAAACGTCCACGTATGTTATCGTGCCATCCCGCAACATGAGAGGGCTGCTGGGCTCGAATATTACCGAATGCGGGCCGGCCATAGCTTTGGTCTCCTCTAGGACACCGAGCGTTTTCGGTTGCGCATGCTAGCACAGCGGCAACCGCGCCGCAAGCAGACGAATTGTTGGGCGAGATCGACTCACAACAGGCGATGGAAGATTCTGCGTCGAGCCCATCTACGCTTGCTCTGCGACTTCCCCTCGGGACGGCGCCATCCGTGGACGGTTTGGCGGCCGCTGTGTTAGTATCCGTCTTGGCTGGGCGAGGAGGTAGCAATGATAAAGGGAATAAACCACAGCGGCATCGTCGTCGCGGACCTGGAGCAGGCGCTGGAGTTCTATCGCGATGTGCTGGGGCTGGAGGTCCTCGCCCGGAGGGAGCGGGACGGCGGCCCGATATCGGACGTGGTAGGGTATGACGACTGCCATATTGTGATAGCGGACGTGGGGACTCGCGAGGGCCGCGTGCTCGAGCTGATACAGTACGTCAACCCCCCACCGGGTCGGCGCCCCACCGAGGAGCGCAGCGTGCTGGGCGGAAGCCATGTGGCGTTTAACGTAGAGGACATCTCACAGACCTACGAGGACGTGCTTCGAGGCGGCGCTCAGAGCCTCAACCCGCCGGTCGAGGTCGCACCGGGCAAGACGGTCTGCTACATGCAGGACCCCGAGGGCAACTGGATCGAGCTGATTGAGTCCAGTGGATAGGATCGCACCTCTGCTCGGCAACCTTGAACGAGTCATCCCGTGAAGGTTGAAGGCACCTACTCTTTCGATGCCACCCCGGACCGCGTCTGGGCGATCTTGCTGGCCCCGACGGCCCTCGCGGCCTGTATTCCCGGTTGCCGCGAGTTCAAGGGGTTGGGCGACGACCGGTACGAGGTAGTCATGAGGGCAGGCATGGGAGCCATCGGCGGAACGTATCGAGGGAAAGTCGCCCTGACCGACATCGACGAAGGCCGATCGTTCAGGATGATCGTCGAGGGCAAGGGCTCCGGCGGCAGCATCAGGGGCGACAGCCTTCTGAGCCTCCAGGAGCGAGACGGCGCGACCCAGATTTCGGTCGACGGCGACGCCCGGGTCACCGGCATCATCGCCCGCGTAGGCCAGCGGCTCATCGGCAGCGCGTCCAAGCTCATGATGGACCAGTTCTTCCAGTGCATGAGACTCAAACTTGACGACCGATAGCCCGAGGCCCTGCTCGCGGACGACTCAGCACAGGTCCCTCCCCAGAGGACTCCGTCATGACCACTCTAACGAAAGACAGGATAATCGACGCGCACATCCACGTCTGGGCGGCGGACAAGAAAAAGTACCCCCTGGCGCCCGGCATGGAGGAGTCCGACCTCTGGATTCCATCCTACGAGCCCGCAGACCATCTGAATATTGCCCGTCCCCATGGTGTCGGCCGCATCAACATGGTGCAGATGACCTGGTATGGCACGGATCACAGCTATATTCTGGACATCATCGCCGCCGATCCGAAACACTTCGTTGGCACGGGTATCGTGCTCGCGATTACCGATGTCGATGTCGGCAGCCCGGGAAACGCGATGCTCGCCCTGTCCCGCGGAGGCATCTATGCGTTCCGGGTCAGGGGGAGGAGCGCGCGTCCCCGCCCGCTGGGCGACGGGCCTCGATGGATGGACCACCCGGGGTACATTGAGATGTTCGAGACCGGGGCCGAGCACAATCTGGCCCTCAGCTTCCTGATGCAGGCCTCCGACCTGCCCGAGCTGGACCGCATGTGCACGCTATTCCCCGAGACCCCGGTTATCATCGACCACCTGTGCCTGATCGGCGCCGGCGGACGGCTCCCCGAAGACAACATCCAGGCCCTGCGCAACATGGCCAGTCACAAGAACGTGATGATAAAGGTCGGGCCATTCAACCATCTGGGCGCCAAGAAGCGGCCGTACCTCGACCTGTTGCCGCTCGTGGAGAGGGTCATCGACGCCTTCGGACCCGAGCGGTGCATGTGGGAGAGCGACAGCCCCGCCCTCAGGCCCGGTAACTACGATGCCGACCCGGCCGCTGACTTCGAGGCGTGCCTCGCCCTGATTCGGGACCACGCCGGATTCCTCAGCCCGTCCGACAAGGACCAGGTCCTCTTCAAGACCGCAGAGGACTTGTTTTTCAGGCGCTAGAGGCATTGTCAAAGATGACTTGATCTGGATCACCCCGATTGCGCGTGCTGGATGGCAGGTCTGGCGTTCAGCTTACGAACAGGATAGAGATTGGAGGTCCAGGCGTGCCGGCGCCAAATAGGACCGTTGTCAGGGACTACTTCGAAAAGGTCGTCAACCGGCACGACTGGGCGGCAAGCAGCGAGCTAGTCGACGACGTTGTAGATGGTAGTGATCGTCCGGGCCTGTTGCCAAGATTGGAATGCAATAAGCAGCTCGCCGAAATGTACTTCAGGGCGTTTCCCAACCTCCAGGTCACAATCGACGATCAGGTCACAGAGGGCGATAGAGTCGTAACTCGTTGGACCGCTCGTGGAACCCACCAAGGAGAGTTCAGCGGCGGGATTCCGCCTGCGCCGCATCTGGTCGGCATGCACCGAGTCACCCCAACGGGTAGGGAGGTGAGCATAAGTGGAATCGCGTTTGACATCCTAGCTAAAGACAAGATCATCGAGCACTTTGGCGTCCACGACTCACTGGGTATGTTGCGGCGGATCGGAGTGCTCCCGGCCACGAAATAGCAGTGGGGCGAATCGCGGTGCTTATTTCCGTATGCCTTTTGGCGTCAGTTCCGGAGCTTTACGGCGGAGGCTCGACGCACTAAGATGTCCGGCATGCGCGTTTCAAGATCTGTGTTCCAGACACAGTTTCCATACCACGGGTGGCTGATCGTCGCCGTCGTGTTTCTCTCCTCGGCTCTGTCCATCGGACCGGGCTACGCATTCGGGCTTTTCATAGAGCCGCTAAGGGACGCCTTCCCAACCTGGCAGCGCACCGCCATCAGCGCCTCACTCTCATTCGCGGCCGTGGGCAGCCTCACCTCACCCCTGGTCGGCCGGTTGATGGACCGCTACGGCGCCAGGCCAATAATGACGGTGTCGCTGGGCATCATGGGCGCAAGCTTTCTGCTGCGGCCGCTGATGACTCAACTATGGCACTGGTACGCGCTAAGCTTCTTCCAATACGTCGCTTTCTCAGGCTCGGCGGGACTTCCCGCAGGCCGCCTGGTGGGGGTTTGGTTCCCGCGCTGGCGGGGTAGGGTCATGGGGCTGACGACTATGGGCAACAACTTCGGCGGGCTCTCGGTCCCTTTGATGACCGGCTTTCTCCTGGCATCGGGCAATTGGCAAGCCTCTTTCCTGTTGCTGGCCGGGCTGACGTTTCTGATAGCGCTGCTATCGCTGGTAATCATCCGCGAGCAGCCGAGCCTGGCCGTTACGGACCCCACGAGTGCGAGTCCGACCCCGCCGGCCGCCGAGCTGACGGGCTGGACCGTTCACGACGCCCTGCGCAGCAGGAGCTTTTACGTCTTGACACTGGCCATGACGCTTGGCTCCTTCACCTATAGCGCGGTGCTGCCCCAGGTATCGGACCACCTGGGCGTTGCTGGGATGGCCCGCACGACTGTTCCCCTCGCCATCAGCCTGCTGGCGGCGTTCGGCATGGTGGGCAAGCTCAGCTTCGGTTATCTCTCGGAGAGATTCACCGCCAGGCGTATGATGATGGCCAGCCTCAGCGGGCAGTTGGTGTTCGTGGTCCTGATGGTCAACTTCCCTACCGCGCCTCTGGCATGGATTTTCGTACCCTTGTTCGGCCTGTTCATGGGGTCCTACGGTACGCTTGTGCCGCTCGTGGTTCAGGAGGCTTTCGGACTCAGGCACTTCGGTAGCATCACGGGGCTGATGACGTTGGCCACGGTCGTGCCGTTCTTCGCCGGTCCGCTGCTGGCAGGAGCGTCGTTCGATTTGACGGACAGCTACGGCGTCGGATTCTTGTTCGTGGCCGCGATGTTCGCCGTTGCGGTCGTGACGCTGAGCCTGGCGGGAGCGCCCAACCCGTCAGCTAGGAGCGCAGGCTAGCGAGGAGAGCGGTAAATCATGTGCGGTCGCTACAGCGTCGTAAAAAGCCAGGGTGAGATTGAGGGCGCGTTCGACGTACACCTCTCCGGCTTTGACTGGGCTCCGTCGTTGCGACGCTATAATGTGGCGCCCACCCAGGAGGCGCTGGTCATCACTCATGAGAAGGAGCGGCGCGAGGCCCGCCTCTTCAGGTGGGGCCTGGTCCCGGTGTGGGACCAAAATAGAAGACTCATCAACATACGCGATGACACCCTTCGAGACAAACGCACCTTCCGCCGAAATCTACTGCACGGCCGCTGCCTGGTAGTGGCGGACGGCTTCTACGAGTGGGAAAAGATCAGTAGCAAGCGAAAGGCGCCGATGTACATCAGGCTCGAGGGCGGCCAGGCCTTCGCCTTGGCCGGACTGTACTCCAGGCGTGGCGCCGTACAGGTCGGCGCCCCATCCTTCTCCATAATCACCACGGCCCCAAACGACGTGGTAGGGCCCATCCACGACCGAATGCCTGTTATCCTATCGCCGGATGCCGCGGACACATGGCTCGACGCCGACCTGAACGAGGAGAGCGATCTAGGTGGGCTGCTCTCACTGCTGGGTCCGTTCCCGGCAGCGCAGATGGAGGCCTACGAGGTGTCGAAGGTGGTGAACTCCCCATCAAACGATGGCCCGGACTGCATCGCGCCCGTGAACGGGAGCCAGTCCTCACTTCTGTAGAGCGGCGGGGCCGCCAGGAAAGGACCCAGGATGAAACTTGCGGACGGCGATATACTGCACAGGCTCGGAGCCGGCGAGGCCATAGACTCGGTGTGCGCCGCCGCCGGCATGACCAGGGGTGAGTTCGACGCCTGGTGGGACGGCAAGCTCGCCGCGAAGCTCCCTGAGGTGACAGGCGACAGGCAGGTCGACGGAGTGGCGCAAGTCGAGATACTGCGTGACCAGTGGGGGATCCCGCACATATTCGCCGACTCGCGATACGACCTGTTCTTCGGCTACGGGTTCGCCATGGGCCAGGACCGCCTCTGGCAGCTCGACTATCTGCGCCGGAAGGCGATGGGCCGCCTGTCAGAGGTCCTCGGTCCGTCCGGCGTGGACCTCGACATCGTCGCGCGCACGGTGGGAATCAACCGCGTCGCGACGGCGGAGGTGAAGCGTCTGCCGGCGGAGACGCTTGTCACCCTGGAGGCGTTCTCCAGGGGCATCAACGCCGCCATGAACGAGTGCCGCGACCGTCTCCCCATAGAGTTCGACCTTCTGGGGTACTCCCCGGAGGAGTGGTCGCCCATGGACTCGGTCGCGATCTGGGCCGAGTTTCGCTGGTACCTGACCGGCCGCCTCCCGGTTATCGTCCTGCCCGAGCTGGCAAGGCGCGCCCTCGGCAACGGCCCACTCTACCAGGCTTTCCTGACGGGTGAGGCCGAGGACGAGAGCATTCTGCCCGAGGGCTCGTATCCGTCCCGCCCTTCGGGCGTGGATAGAGTCGGCCACGTGGTCAGCGACCCGGACGAAGGGCTGGGCAGCAACAACTGGGTTATTGGAAGCGACCGCTCCACGACCGGGCTGCCGATGGTCGCCAGCGACCCACACATCGCCTTCGGCAGCGTCTCCTGCTGGTACGAAGTGCACCTTTCGGGCTCGGGGTTCAACGTCGTGGGCACTGGCTACGCGGGAGTGCCGGGGGTGCTGTTCGGCCGGAACGAGCGCGTGGCCTGGGGACTGACCAACAACATCTGCGCCCAGCGAGACCTCTATCAAGAGAGAGAGGACGCCGGGCATCCCGGTAGTTTCCTCTACGACGGAGCGTGGGAGCCCACTAGTGAGATCGAGGAGCGAATCGAGGTCAAGGGAGACAGCCCCGTCACAAGGACGGTGCGATTCTCGCGCAACGGCCCCATCGTCAACGAGATACTGCCCCCACCGACGAGGGACACGGGCCCGGTCTCGTTGAAGTGGATGGGCCACGAGCCATGTGACGAGATCACGAGCATGATTGCGATGAACCGGGCCGCCAGCGCATCGGAGTTCCGCGAGGCGCTCCGCACATGGGTCGTGCCCACGTGGAGCTTCGGCTTCGCGGACGTCGACGGGCACATCGGGTACCAGGCCGTCGGCCGCGTCCCTATCAAGGAGAGCTGGGGCCGGGGCTACAGGCCCGGCTGGGACCCCAGCCACCAGTGGGACGCCCAGATACCTTACGACGGGATGCCGGCGCTGGCCGATCCGCCCCAGGGCTGGGTCAGGTCCGCCAACAACCGCACCGCGCCCGATGACTTCCCCTACCCGCTCTCCGGGGTGTGGAGCAGCGGATACCGCGCCCGCCGCATCCGGCAGATGATCGAGGAGAAGGACAAGCTATCTCGAGCCGACATTGCCAGGATGCAGCAGGACGTTCTCTCCCTGCGAGCGGTGGACGCCGTGCCCGGCCTGCTGAGGCTGCTTCACGGCGTCACCGACGCGCGGGTGCTCAAAGCCGTGGGATACCTCGAGTCATGGGACCGGCGGATGGAGCCCGATAGCGTGGGCGCCTCGATATTTGAGTTGTTCTTCCCGCACTGGGCGGACGAGGTCACTGCAGAACGATTCGAGGGCGACGCGACACCGCTCCTGGCCGGCGCCATCAGCGGACTGGCCACGGAGATTCTCTCGGTGGACCGCCACGGCTGGTTCGCCGCAGGCAGCCGCGTGGGCGCGGCCCTCAAGGCCGTGAACGCTACACTCGACGACCTGACCGAGCGGCTGGGCGACGACATGGCGGCATGGACCTGGGGGAGCATCCACAAGCTCCGACTGAGCCATCAGCTCGCCGGCCGAGGCGAGATATTCGAGACCCTGGAGCGCGGTGGAGACCCGGTGGGCGGCAGTGGGATCACGGTCTGCAACACAGGCTTCGACCCTAACTATATGGCCGCCATGGGGGCCAACTACCGGCTGAACGCCGATCTGGCCGACGATCCGCCCGGCCTCTGGGCCGTCGACACCGCGGGGCAGTCCGGCCATCCGGCCAGTTCCAACTACTGCGACCAGCCGTCCGACTGGCTGGCCGGCCGCCACCACTACCTGCCCCTCGACAGGGCGCGGGTGGAGGCGAGCGCCAGGAACGCGCTGCGGCTGCATGGGGCGGACCTTTCACGCCGGTGAGACCGCGAGTCCCCAGGCTACTGGCCGGGACATGAAAGCTGTCCGAATTGCGAGCGCGAAAGGAGGTCCAATATGGATAACACGACCCGGCTGGTGAGTGTGGGACGTGGACGCCTGGTCAGACCGGTCCTTCGGCTACTAAAGAATTGACACACATACCGTATTGGCGTTCAATTGAACGCTCTTCCCGACTGTTCAGATGAGAAGATTGGCGTCAATATGTAGGAGGGGGAAATGTTCTGTCCAAGCTGAGGAACGTCCAACGACGGCGCCACCGCGTTTTGTTCCAACTGAGGCAAGCCTCTTGGCGTGACGCCGGCCACCAGTACGCCGCGGCGGCAGGCAGGAACTCCTGCCATCGGGTCGCAGCAACAACTCGCGAGTCCGTTGACAAGGCTGGGAGCCAAGTTGATCGATTCGGCGGTGTGGGGAGTCCCCTTAATATTCTTCATCGTGGCAGCCGGAGCGGAGAGTGGCGCGCTGGCTACAATCGCGGCGCTAGGCCCCCTGGCCATACCGATAGTGCAGGTGGTTCTCCTGGTGAAGGACGGCCAGACGCTCCGCAAGAAGGCGCTGAATATTCGCCTTGTCATGTTCGAGACCGGCGAGAACGGAGGGTTCGTACCCAACGTTCTGCTTCGCGCGTGGCTCAACGCCTTAGCCAGCATCATTCCTTTTTACTCGCTCGTCGATATACTCTTCATATTCAGGGACGACCATCGGTGCATACACGACCTGATCGCGGGGACGAAAGTGATCAAATTGTCCGGGCCTCACCGCTCACTATTGCGAGGGCGGGCGTTTGGGAACGAAACTCCGCGGCTTGAGAAAACCGCCTTGCGTAACGTTCCTCGCGCACTTTCGGTTTGACCCGGAGGACAAGGAAACTACATGAGAATAGGCATACTCGGAGTGGGCGGCATAGGCGGCATCATCGGCGGATACCTGGCGAGGGCGGGGCGCGACGTGACGCTAATCGACCTGTGGCCTGCCAACATCGAGTACATCAAGGCCAACGGGATCACCGTGACCGCCCAGGACGAGGAGTTCACCGCACGGGCCAGGGCGTTGCACCTCGGTGAAGTCGCCGCCGTACGTCCGGCATTCGACGCTATGGTCCTCTCGGTCAAGTCCTACGACACGTCGTGGACGGCCAGGTTCATCCAGCCCTATCTGACGTCCGGCGGCTTTATCGCCTCGGCGCAGAACAGCATCAACGAGGACACCATCGCAGAGGTCGTCGGATGGCCGCGGGTGGTGGGCTGCGTGGTCACCCTGGGTGCTGCGATGTACGAGCCGGGCAGGACCCAACGGACCAGCCCGTCCGACAGGCCCGCATTTACCCTGGGCGAGCCAAGCGGCATAATCACGCCGCGCATCGAGCGCCTAGCCGGCATCCTGAGCGACGTCGGCCCGACAAAGACCACCGGCAACCTCTGGGGCGAGCGGTGGGCCAAGCTGGCCACCAACTGCATGAGCAACGCCGTGGCGGGCATGACGGGACTCAAATCGGCCGAGCTCCGTGAGGACCCGGCGATCCGGCGTCTCTCCATCGCAATCACCGGGGAGCTCCTGCAGGTCGCGACCGCCCACGGCGTCAGCGTGGAGCCGATCGGTGGCATCCCGGCAGCCATGTTCCTAGACGCCCTCACCGACCGCTCCGTACAGGAGGAAGTCGAACAGGGCATTATGAAGGCGGGCAGAAACATCGGCACCGGCCGGCCCTCCCTCGCCCAGGATGTGATGAAGGGGCGGAAAACGGAGGTAGAGGAGCTCAACGGTTACGTCGTCGGAAAGGGACTCCAGGTTGAAGTTCCCACGCCGGTCAACCGTGCGATAGTCGCCTTGACGAAGAGGGTCGAAGCTGGAGACCTCGAACCGTCGCTGTCCAATCTAGAACACATCGAGTACTGATCTCGCCGGGCCGTCCAGGAATAGAGTGGCAACCAGATTGGAGGTACCCGCAATGGACCGGTTCAGAAACGCAAGAGACAAAGGCGGCGCCTATCTCCTACGCGAGATGCACGCCGACGGGAGCTTCGGGGACCCGCAACTCGGGGTCACGGAGTACTACAAGGTGCCCGCCGCGCTGCTTGTGTGCGGCGAGAGCAACGCGGCCGGCCGGCTGCTTGACTGGGTACAACGAAACGACGTCACGGGCAACGGCGATTTTCGCACCAGGCCGGCGGACCAGCAGGAAAGCCACTACTACATCTACCACAACGCATGGATGATAAAGGCCGCCCAGCGAATGGGCAGGTTCGACCTGTCCCAAAGGGGAATGGAGTTCCTGTTGGACTTCTGGGACCCCGACAGCGGCGGATTCTACTCGAGCGTGTCGGAGCGCGAGGCGGACACCAAGCAGGACCTGTGGGTCGTGGCGGGCGCCGGCTGGTGCACGGTGTACACCGGCATGATCGATGTCGCGCAGGGCGTTGGCCGCTGGATGGAGCGGATAATGGATCATCAGCCCAACTACCCCGAGGCGATGTATACGGTGTTCACACGCTCGGCGGGCCTCATTACCGAGGTGCTCGACGGCGACGATTTTCGATACGTGCTCACCCGCGATGAGGCTCGGGACCAGTCCTTCTATCATCCCGGCATCGCGGCCGGCTTCCTGGCCAGGTTGCACATGGCGACCGGAGAGCCGGAGTGGCTCGACCTCGCGAGGGAGTATATGCGTTTCGCCGAGGGCGTCGGCGAATACCATTTCCGGCTGCTCCGGGCAGGCAAGGTGGGATGGGCCGCATCGTTGCTTTATACACTGACCGGGGAGGACAAGTACCGGGAGATGGCCGTGCGCGTCGGCGACAATCTCATCGAGACGCAAAGTGCGGATGGTTCCTGGGGGTGGAAAACCGGGGACGGGACCTCGGCCCCGAGCAGCGACATCACGGCCGAGATGGTGGTCTGGCTGGACGAGATCTCCCAGGCCGTCGGCCACCTGCAGACCGCCTCGTAAGACCGGGCCTACGCAGTATCAGAAGCAAGCATCAGGCTGTGGCGGGAGAGAGGGGCATCACGCAGTACCGGCGGCCCTAAGCCACCGCGGCCGCTTTCTCAAGGGCGGCCTTGGACTGCTCCGCGATATGCTCGTACTCCTCCCGGACGACCTTGCTGTTTAGCACCGTCGGCCTTGACGTGTCGCGGTAGATGGCGCGCAGCTCCAGACGACCCAAGAAATCCAGACCCATGTGGCTGGCCAGCTCCTCGCCGCCGCCTGAGCCGAAGACGTCGCCGGAGAAGTTCTCCACCACGCCCAGCACGTTCACCTTTAGGGTCCTGATCATGTTGATGGAGCGAATCGCGTCGACTCTCGCCAGCTCCTGGGGCGTGGTGACCACTATGAAACCGTCGAGGGTCAGCGCCTGCATCACCGTCAGCGGCGAGTCCGAGGTACCCGGCGGCAGGTCGATGACAAGGTAGTCCAGCTCTCCCCACTCGGTGGACTGGAGAAGCTGGTTGATGGCGTTATGGATCATGGGCCCGCGCCAGATGATCGCCTCTTCCTCGTTCTTCTGAAAAAATCCCATTGACATCACCCGGACGCCGAATGCCTCCGGCGGCGTCATCCGCTGGTCCTCGCCCACGACCGGGCCGTCCGCGATCTTCATTGCCCGGACCACGTTGGGGCAGTCGATGTCCACGTCGAGGAGGCCGACCTTCGCCCCCTCCTGGGCCAGGGTGACAGCCAGGTTGACGGCCACGGTCGTTTTGCCCACCCCACCCTTGCCGCTATAGACGCCGATCTTGTGCTTGATAAGCGACAGGCTGTCCTCGATGGCGCGCTTGCGCTCGAAGGACTGCTTCATCTGCTCGATCCGGCCGCGGGCGCTGGACATCTCCGATTGACTGGGTTGAGGCCTGGTCATTGATCAGCTCCGTTCGACTGCAAGAAAAATGGGTCGCCACGTCCGGTGGCGAAGGGAAAAGGCACTCTGGCACAAACAAAGAGACGTCCCATCGGGGCGTCTCTATTTCTGAATCGACGACGCGGCATTTTTGGCGATGCGGGCCGGCGCCGGCCTAGTCCAGGCCTAACGCCGCCTTTCCCTCATCTGAGATCATATCGGCGTTCCACGCCGGTTCGAAGACCATCTCGACCTCCACGTCCTCAACGGTCTCCATCTCCGCAATGCGCCACTCCGCCTGCTGTGCGATGTACGGGCCCATGCCGCAGCCGGGGAACGTGAGGGTCATCTTCACCTTCACGTCTCCATCCTCGACCTGAAGATCGTATATCAGCCCCAGGTCCACCACATTTACCGGTATCTCCGGATCGTACACGTCCTTCAGAGCTTCCATGACCTCTGCTTTGGTCAGCGTCGCCGCTTCAGGCATCGAACCATCTCCCTGTCTGAGAATACGTAGGGCTACCTGTTTACCATTCTAGCCGGTACAAAATGAGGTGTCAATAACACCTATTTTTACATTTATTGCGTTTTTACCCCTACGAACTGACGACCCTTTCTTGTGGAACGTCCAGGACCGCGCTTCCGCCTGGCTCACGGCGCGACCACAGGTATCTCCATCTCCCGAATCAGGGCTACGTAGGCCGCCACGTCCCCGTCGATGATCCCCTGGAGGTCGCGGGCCTGCCGCTCCAGGCGGGCGGACAGGTCGTCGAAAACCTCGTATGACTGTTTCGTCGGCGCCCAGTCGGCGCTTGCCACCACCCCCATCAGCTCCTTGAGCTTGGCGTAGAGACCCACCGGGATGCCTCGCGGCCGCGCTCCGGCGGACTTGAACGGCACGATCTCGTTTTCAATGGCCGACAGCTCGTCCTTGACGGTCGTGGCGGCCCCGGAAAGCTCCGCCAACCGCGAATGCCCCACCGCTCGAAGCTCCCACTCCTCGACTTGGCCTCTCACGTCTCTGAGCTTCTTGACGATGTCGTGGGTCTCGGAGTATCTATCTCGAATCCTGATCTGAAGCTCGAACTGCTCGTCGAGGTCAGACTGGGCGACGGTCACCCTGGGATCTTTCAGTATCTCGAAGGGCTGGGTGTAGGTCTCGCCGCCGACGGTGAGTCGGACGGAGTAGGACCCCGCCGGGGCCAGAGGGCCCGTGACCTTGGCGCCGAAGGGGCTCGCCACCCCCTTGGTGTCCGGCAGCTCTTGGCCCTCCGGGTAACGCAAGTCCCACACGAGCCGGTTCATCCCCGCCCTCGCGTTCAGGCGGTCCACCTCATCACCCTTGCCGGAAAAGGTCCTGATCGTCTTCCCTGCCCGGTCGACGAACGATAAGGCCACGTCCTCTTCCGGCTCACGCGAAAGATGGAACGTCACGAGGACTCCCTCGGGCGGGTTCGTGCCTGCGTTCAGGTTGGTCCGCCGGGTCGCGCCGCCGCCGGACCTGTCTTCACGGAACGTGGCCGGCGCGCCCAGCACCTCGGACATATAATGCTTTCCGGGGCCCTTTTCCTTGATGGCCCCGGACTGGGGCAGCAGCCTGGTCACGGAGCGCGGCCGCGCCAGGTGTCCCGGCGCCTCCAGCACGTCATCGGAGAGTCCTTGCAGTGGGGTCACGTCGTCCAGGACCCAGAACGAGCGCCCGTGGGTCGCCGCCACCAGGTCGCCGTCCTTAATCACCAGGTCGTACACCGGCGCGACGGGCAGGTCGAGCTGCATCGACTCCCAGCTCGCGCCGTCGTCGAGGGACACGTAGACGCCGGTCTCCGTGCCTGCGTACAGCAACCCGCGCCTGGACGGGTCCTCTCGCACCACCCGGGTGAAGTCACCCTCGCGTATCCCGTCCGTTATCTTCGTCCACGTCTCCCCGTAATCGGCGGTCTTGTACAGCAACGGCCGGTTGTCGTCCAGCTTGTAGCGGGTAGCCGCGAGGTAGGCGGTCGCGGGATCATGGGGTGAGGGCTCGATAATGCTCACCATCGTCCATTCAGGTAGACCCTCGGGCGTGATGTCCTTCCACGACCCGCCGCCGTCCCTGGATATATGGACCAGGCCGTCGTCCGTGCCCGCCCAGAACACTCCCTCATCGTGGGGAGACTCGGCGAAGGCGTAGACCGTGCAATACATCTCGGCCCAGGGGCCTTCCGACGTTATCGGGCCCGACAGCTCCTGCTTCGACTCGTCGTCCCTGGTCAGGTCGGGGCTGATCTGCTCCCAGGAAGTGCCCTCGTCCCGCGACCTGAAGACCATGTTGCCGCCGATGTAAAGCGTATTGGGATCGTGGGGCGAGACGACGATGGGGAACTCCCAGTTGAACCGGTAAGGGAATTCCTTGGGGGCGCTGTTCTGGATGTACTCCGGCCAGACCATGATGACGCGGACCTGGCCGGTAGTGTGGTCGTAACGGCTCAGCGTCCCGCCGGGATACGCGGAGTACACGATATTGGAGTCACCGGGCTTGACCGCGATCTTGCCGCTCTCCGAGAGGCCGACCGTGTAGCAGTCCTCCCAGAGGATCACGCCCTTGAAGGACCGGCTGGGCACACTGATGGCGCTGTTGTCCTGCTGCGTGCCGTAGACCCTGTAGGGGAACTGGTCGTCGGTGGCAACGGAGTAGAGCTCCGCCGTCGGCTGGTTGTACAGGGTCGACCAGGTCTCGCCTCCATTGTAGCTAACGCATGCGCCCCCATCGTTGCCCTCGATCATGCGCCGGGTGTTGGCCGGGTCGATCCACAGATCGTGGTTGTCGCCGTGGGGTGTCGTGACCTTAGTGAAGCTCTGTCCGCCGTCCGTGGACTTCCAACAACCCGCGGCGAGCACCCAGACCGTCTCGGCGTCCTGCGGGTCGGCGAACACGTGAGTGTAGTACCAGGGCCGCGCGCGGACATCTTCAGAGTCGTTGAGCTTCTCCCAGGTGTCGCCGCCGTCATCGGACCGGAACAGGCCGCCGTGCTCGGCCTCGATCAACGCCCAGACCCGCCCCGGCATGGCCGGGGACGCCGCAACGCCGATTCGGCCCATGACGCCCTCCGGCAGGCCCGGGCAGCCCGTCAGCTCTGTCCAGGTGTCGCCGCCGTCCGTGGACTTGTGGAGCCCGCTGTCCGGCCCACCGCTCGTCATCTCCCAGGGCGAGCGTCTCCCCTGCCACATGGTCGCGTACAGGATCCTGGGATTGTTCGGGTCCATGAACAGGTCGGCGGCGCCGGCATCCTCGCTCTTGAAGAGGATGTGCTCCCAGGACCCGCCCCCGTCGCTGGAGCGGAATATGCCACGCTGGCCGTTCGGCCCGAATGCATGGCCCAGGGCGGCCACGTAGACCAGGTCGGGATTCGCCGGGTGAACCCGGACCCGAGCTATGTGCCTCGTATCGTCGAGTCCCTTGTGCTGCCAGGTCCGCCCGCCGTCGGTGGAGCGGTACACGCCGTCGCCGTGGGTAACGTCGACCCGGATGCAGGCCTCGCCGGTCCCGGCGTAGATTACGTTGGGATCTGACTCAGCGACCGCGATGGCGCCGACCGACGCTGTATTGAAGAATCCGTCGGAGGCGTTTTCCCAGTAGGCGCCGCCGTCCGTGGACTTCCACACGCCCCCGGCGCAGGCGCCGAAGTAGAAGACATTGGCGTCCGACGGATCTCCCGCCACGGCCACCACCCGTCCGCCACGAAAAGGCCCGATGCACCGCCAGCTAAGAACGCCGTCGAAGGGTTTTAGGCTCGCCATTTTCTTTCCCTCGGCTGTGATTTGGGGCTGGTACCGACCGAATACAGGCCGCACGCAAGTGTAACCTAGGTCGAAGGGAAAGCAAAGGGCGGTGGGAGGAGGCCGGGGCATGCCGCGTTGGGCTGGCTTCGATGCTCTATTGGAGCGCGGCAATCTCACTGCGAAGGAGTATCCGGGTCATCGGCTCAACGAGCTTAGAGGAGGCAGCAGGCCTTTCGAGGGATAGTCGGGGTTGATCCAACCGCGCATGAGCTGTGATCCCCAAACACGACCGAGGCCGGCGAGCGAGACCGGCGGCGCTCGCCCCTAAGCACTCGGCCACAGACGTCCAGACACCGTAAACCGCTCCGACTCAGGCGGCCTCGCCCACAGATCCTCAGCACCCGCCATCGCCACGGCTCGTTCGGGGCTGGCCTTCCACCGGTCGTAGATTTCGTCGCTCTCCCAGACCACGAGGCTCGAAATCTTCGACGCGTCCGACAGCGACTCCAGGTCGTGGCGCAAGACGAACCCCGGCGCACGGCTCTGCACACGGCCGTTCCCCGCCAACAACGTCCTGGCCTCCGCCAGGAACCCATCCTTGGCCCAGTGATGAGTCAGCACGCCTATCATGTCTGCCACCTTTCTGATGCGATTAGAGCGCCAGACTCAATCGTAGACCTGTTCTAGCCACTCGCTGTGCAGGCCGCTCTTGCCTGTGGCCATCGCCACGTACGTCTCGCGGACCGCCGCGGTCAACGGGCCGGGGCCGGGGCCGGGGCCGCCGTCGCCGACGTCGAAGCGGTCCACAGCTCCCACCGATGTGACCTCCAGCCCGGTGCCGCAGAGAAACACCTCGTCGGCGACATAGAGCTCGGTGCGGTCGATCTCCCTCTCCTCCACAATGACATCGTGCGACTCGCGGAGGAGCTGGATCAGCGTCTCGCGGGTAATGCTCTCCAGGATGTCGCTGGTGACCGGAGGGGTGGCGGTCTTACCGTCGCGGACCATGAACACGCAGCCGCGCGCCTCCTCTGTCACGTGGCCCCCGGAGTCCAGCATCAAGACGCCGTCGTAGCCGTCGGCCTCGGCCTGAAGTAGCGCCAGCCGCGCGTTCTGGTAGTTGGCCGCGCTCTTGATCCGGGGCGGCACGCTGTTGTCATCGATATGGCGCCACGAGCTTATCGAGAGCCGGAACGGCTTCGCCGCCCAGCCGCCGGTGTCGATGATCGCCCCGCCCCGCACGAGGACGACGCCGAAACTGACCGGCCCCGGCGCCTGGATCGAGCCCTCTCCGGCGACGAACAGGCTGGGCCTGATGTGGACGTCCTGGCGAACGCCGTTGGCCCGCAGGAGCTCGATGATCAGACTCATCATCTCGTCGACCGTTTGCCCGACCGGCTGCATACCCATCAGCCGCGCGGACTGCAGCAGCCGAGACAGGTGCTCCTCGCATCGGAACAGGTAAAGCTGCCGCCGGTCGTCGTTCCAGTAGGCCCTGATCCCCTCGAAGGCCGTCGCGCCATACCGTACCGCCGGAGTCATGATGTGGATCACGGCGTCCTCGTAAGGCACGACCTCACCGTTCATAACCAGGTATTTGAATCTCGATGACATTACTGGGTCCTCTCGTCATGCTAATCGCCCTCGACCACCCTGCGGCGGACGTCTGGCGGAGCACCCCGTCCTACCCCCGGTTCCCTCCATAGGTGGACCTCATTAGCGCGGCCTCGTCGAACCGCGAGGCCCGCAGCGGCGTTATGTCCACGGAGCTGGGCTTCCCCGCGATCATCTCCGCCAGGCATAGACCCAGCGCCGGCGCCAGCTTGAATGAATGCCCGCTGCCCCCGACGGCCAGGTAGACTCCGTCGAGGCCGGGCGCCCTGTCCACGATCATGCTCCAGTCGGGCGTCACGGTGTAGAGCCCCGCCCAGCTCGCCACAAGCTCCGCGTTCTCCATCGCCGGGAACCGATGAGTGAGCAGCCGGCTGGTCTCGCGGATGAACTCCGGATCGGCGTCCCGGCTGTAGTCGTCGGGGTCGGCGGGATCGTTCGCCTTCGGATGGCCGGTGCCCACCAGGACCGTGCCGTCCGGCTCCGGCCGGAAGTACGTGCGGTCGACCATGTTGGAGACCGCCCTGAGAAACGGGGGTGCGCTCTCCGGTGGCCGGACGATAATGTCCTGCTCGCGCGATATCTCCAGGGGGAGGTCCAGCCCGACCCACCGGCCCATCTCACTCGCCCAGGGTCCGGCGGCGATTACGACGATTTCGGTCTCGATATCGCCCTTCGGCGTGGTGACCTTGCTCACCCGTCCGTTGGAGCGGCTGATGCCGAGGGCGCGCGTGTGGATGTGTACCTCCGCTCCCGCCTGCCGCGCCTTGGACACGAATCCGTTGGCCACGACGTGGGGGTCGGCATAACCCGACTCGGGCTCGAAGGCCACCCGGGCGATGCCCTCGGTGTTCAGGCCGGTAAGCTCCTCGGCGGCCTCCCCGACGGAGACCTCCCATGTGCGGACGCTCAGGCCCTTGAGCCTTGCCATGTTTTCGTCGAATATCGAAGACGCCTCTGGCGGTACTAGGAAGAACCAGCCCGCCGCGGTGTAGGCGTCTGCGCCGTCAAAATCCTCGGAAAAGCTCTGGAAAATCTGAAGGCTTCGTTTGACCAGCCGAATGCTGACCTCGTTCGAGTAGTGCTGCCGCACGATCGCCGCCGAGTCGCCCGACGACCCCGAGGACAGCTCGCCCTTCTCCAGAAGCACCGCGTCCCGCAAACCCATCTTCGTCAGGTGGTACAGGATGCTCGTCCCCACCACTCCCCCGCCGATAACAACCGCGCCGGCCGTCTTACGCATATCCTCTTGCTCCATACCATTGAGGACAAGACTCTGCCACAGAGTTCACGGAGTTTGCAATTGTAGTCCTTCTTCTCTACGCTCTCCGCGGTGAATCTCAGTCCACGTTCAAGATATGGCGGACCGCCTTCCGCAGCTCGCGCCTCAGCTCGTCTCCGTGGGTCAACCACAAGTGATGGGCGCCGCCGGGGATCTCCACGTATGTCCCGTTCGGCAATAGCGCTGCAAGCTGCTGTGTCGGCCAGTTGGGTCGAATGTCTTTTTCCGCATTTATGAACACCGCCGGTACCTGAGATCGGCTATTTCGCGGAGAATCTTCGGACGCCTCATATTCTCTTTGCCGCTCATTCCCCTGAGGATTCACGTCTGGGTCGGCGTTGAACTCAACGCCACCAAGGTCTTCGCCCACCTCTTCCAGACCTCTAACGTAAGCCGCGTGCCACTCCCTGTCATTCACCAGCCTGCCCCCGGCCATTCCGATCAGACCGATCACGCGGGACGGGTGACGCAGCGCATATGCCAACGCAAAGTCCGGTCCGGCACTGTGACCCACGACGATGAGCCTCTCCGCCCATACTTTTGACGGATGGCTTCGGCGTCATTGACCAAAGTCTTCACGTCATAGTTCCCGTCCCAATCTGAGCGACCACAGCCCCGCGGCATGATCGATGACCTGACACAGGTCATCGATCATGCCGGCCACCGGAGCAAGATAGTCGTCGCAGCCGGGACCGCCGTTAAAGAGCAACAGCGGGGTTCCCCGTCCACTCGAGGTCGTCCAGAGGCGAGCGGAACCCGATCTGGCATAGCGCTCGTTTAGGCCCACAGGCGGTTAACTCCTCTCAGACCGACCGACCCATGAAGGACCGGAGTGTCGCGAAATCGTCCTTCGGCGGCTTCTCGAACCAGCCGCGGCGACTGACGGTCGGCACACCCGCCGCGCGCAGATCGGCCATCATCTCCGCCATCTTGAAACCGGTGACCATGCCGTCCAGCACCGGCGCGCCGACCATCTTCTCCACGTCGGGCACGCTGTGGGTCAGCACCGAACCGGCCAGCGTGCACCCCGGAATGACGACCTCGGCGCCGTCCTCCTCCACACACGCCCGCGCCGCCGCCACGACGGCCTCTATCACCTCGCCGTCGGACGTCTGGTCCGAGTAGAGCTGGTTCGCGTCGATGTCGAAGGGCCGCTGGGAGACGAAGTGGTCGTGCAGGCCGTAAGTCGCGAGCAGGGACTCCTGAATCTTGCCGTTCTGATGGTCCACCGTGACGAGGGAGAATGCCGCCCCCATCATATGCGATATCAGCGCCGCCGATTCCAGGGTTGCGGTCACCGGTATGTCGACTAGCTGCCGCGCCTCGTGGAGCCCGATATCCAGGTTGCAGGAGATGAACACGGCGTCGTAGCCCTGCTTCTCCGCCCACATCACCTTCTCTAGCGTCCCGTCGGTGCACATGTACCGGAAGTAGAGCCACTGGTTGTTGCGCAGGGGATACATGTCGGCGATGTTGACCATGTCGAAATCCGTGTCCGGCCTTGCGACACGCGACAGGTTCTCCTCGCCATGGGCCTCGGTGTCGCCAAATGGATTCACTACAAGGATGCGCATCGCAACCCTCTCCGATCAGAGTTAGCCACAGAGCTTCCTACAACTTCTTCTCCGCGCACTCTGCGATCAGTCTTCCTCCGGCAGCGACCTCTCGTAAAAACGCTGCCAGTTTCGGTACATCACGTTGGCCACGTCTTCGTCGGAGTATCCGCGTTTCGAGAGCGCCTCGCCGACCTTCTGATAGTCCGCAACCGTGTCGATCTCGTGGGGCGCGCCGTCCCGCCCCCCCTGGCCGTCGGTGTCGCCGCCAATGCCGGAGTGGAGCGAGTCGCCCGCCATCTGAGACACGTGGTCCACGTGGTCCACAAAGTCCTCCAGGGTCACGTCCTCCCTCGCGAAGACCTCGCGGCGCGGGGATATATTGGCCCAGTCGGTGCCGTCCTTGTACAGCATCCACGTGTCCATCGAGTGGCCCAGGACGCCGTCCCGGTCAACCACCGCCTGGACAAGGTCGTCGGGGAACTGGCGCTCCCCCGGCGTGACGCCGCGGCAGTTCTGGTGACTGGCCAGAATGGGGCCGCTGTAGATTTCCAGCGCCTCACGGACCGATGCATCCGAGGTGTGGGTGACGTCGAGGACGATGCCAAGCTCGTCCATCTCCTCCAGCAGTTTCCGGGCCGGCGGGAACAGGCCGCCCTCGGTGCCTGTGCCCGTGCCGTGGGAGTATCTGCTGGCGCCGTAGTGGGACAGGCTCACGACCCGCAGCCCGTTGTCCCACCACTCCCGGGCCTGCTCCGGCCAGGAGATCGGGTCGGCTCCCTCCATCCCGATCACGACGCCGACGGGAAGACCTGAGTGGTCTTCCGTGCTCTCCCACTCCGTCATGTGATCTCGGAACTTGCCGCTGGTGGACAGGATTCGCAGTTCGCCGCGTGACTCGAGCACCCGGTAGTACGCCAGGTGCGCGTGGGCCGCGGAGTAGGCGATGTCGGCGGTCCGGAATCCCCAGATAATGCCGTCCGGCGCTCGGACTCGGCCAACGACCTTGACCAGGGCCGCTGCGATGCCGCCGCGCCTCATCTCTGGAAGCGTCGCCATTGTCTCGCTGTCGGGCCACCCCTCCGCCATGCTCCTGCGGCCGGTGGCCGCCCGGACCTCGTCGATGGGCAGCGTCAGGTCCCGGTCCAAGTCCAAGGCCCCATATGCCATCGGATAGTCGCCGTCGAAGATCAGCATCGCCTGTACTCCCGCCTTGCGGCACGTCACGGATTCGTTGGCCGGTGACGATCACTCCGTCTCAAGGTCTCACCCGTCAAATGCAGACGACACAACACCTGGGCCTGGCTAACTAATACTCCCGCAGCAGTCTCCCGTACCCCTCTATCGCGTCGTCCACCCCCGCGAGCCGAAGCGCCTTCCAGGTTGTAGCCTGGCTGCTGGTGACCACCGGCAGCCCGCTCTGTGACTCCAGCCAATCGACGATGTCTATGGCCGGCACGTTCGCGCAGCTAAGGAATATGCCGTCGGCGGATGAGCGGTCGAGTTTCATCGCGAAACGGAACGACTCCTCCAGCGGCACGGCGCCACGGTCCAGGTTGTCCTCGATGTTTCGAAACGAGCAGCTTGTAACGGCGATTCCGTGCTCGCCGAGAAAGGCGATCTCGCGCGTGGTCGTCGCCCTGTCATAGGGCGTCAGCATGGCGACTTGCCTCATGCCGAGGGTCGTCATCGCCTCCACGACAGCCTCGCTCGTGGTCGTGACCTCGGCGCCGTCGATGAGGTCGCTGATCCTCTCTTTGATCGCCTCGCTGCCGCCCCGCCCGTCCTTGAAAGAGCCCGAGGTGCACATGTATACGGCCACGTCTGGCCGAGTCGTCGCGAGCTGTTTGGCCGCCAGATCGATGCCGGCGTTCATCTCTGCGAGGCCGTCCAGGCCGGTGCTCTCGATGAGCAGTCGGGCGGGAACGCCGATGACGCCGTCCAGCCCCGCGGTGATCCTCAGGAACTCCTGCTCGAACACGGTGCAAGACGACGGCAGCATGAAGGCTATCTTCACCCGGGTCCCGTACATCCGCGGCCTCCATCCAAGCGTCTGCGATCTACACGCTCTGCCTCAGTCGCGCCGTGGCCTCACCGTCGAGGGCCAGCGTATCAGGCGCCAGCGCAACGCCGTAGACCTCGCGCGCCCTCTCCCGCGACACCAGTCCTTCGACTACATCGAGCCGCACCGCCTCGGGGTCACGGGTCTTCGGATCGCCCCAGCCGCCGCCCCCCGGGGTCTCCGTCAGAATCACATGGTCGGCCGAGACTGTGGTCGTGACCTTCGATGGCAGCCTCGTGATCTGGCCATCGGGCGCAATGATCTCGCACTTCGACGGCCTCGCGCTGAGTCCGTCGAAGAGTCCCCACGGCGGCACCTCCGCGCGGTCGGAGCTGAGGGTGAGCTGCACCTTGTCCCCGAGGACGCGCAGGACCCTCGTGAGCCCCACCCCGCCCCGGTGGAAGCCGGCGCCCTCGGAGTCGGGCAGCAGCCCGTACTTCTCGACGAGCAGCGGGTACGCCACCTCGATGGACTCCACTGGCGCGTTGCGGGTGTTGGTCATGTGGTTCTGTATCGCGTCCATGCCGTCGAGGTCGTGCATGGCGCCCTGCCCGCCGGCGTAGGTCTCTATGTAATTGTACAGCACGCTGCTCCGCGGGTTGGTGCCGCCGATGTTCAGCAGGTTCATGGTCCCCGAGCAGGCCGCCTGCACCTTCTCCGGCACCGCCTGGGACAGAGCCCCCAGCAGCACGTCCGTGATCCTCTGGGTGGTGATGATGTTGGCGTTGCACACGGCGTTGGGATAGTTGGCCGACAGTACGCTGCCATCGCGCACGATGATGTCGAAAGGCACGTAGGCCCCCGCGTTGGGCGGCAGCTCCGGGTCGAGGATGGCCTTGAAAACGTAGTAGACGCACGCAGCGACGGAGGGCCAGCGGCAATTTATTGGCCCCTGGGCCACGTCGTCGGTCGCCGAGAAGTCCGCGCGAATCGAGTCTCCTCCCGTCTCCAGGGTGACTCGAATCGTGTAGCGCTGATCGGTTATGCCGTCCCCTTCGATAACGTCCTCGTAGCTGTACGTTCCCCTGGGGAGGGTCGCCAGCGCGGCGCGCATCCGCCTCTCCGAGTAGCTGATCATCTCGTCGAGGTACTGGTTCACCGTCTCGACCTCGTACTTGCCCACCAGCTCGCCCAGCCGCCGTGAGGCCGTCGTGTTGGCGGCGTACTGCGCCAGTAGATCGCCTCGGACCTCCACCCGGGGCCTGACGTTCTGGGCGATTAGCGACCAGAGCTCGGGCTCGATCTCCCCCGCGCGAAATAGCCGGATGGGCGGTATCTGAAGCCCTTCCTGGAATATCTCCGTCACCCCGAAGGGCATCGACCCCGGGGCGAACCCGCCCATGTCCACGTGGTGGGCCTGGTTCGCGGCGATCGCGATCACGCGGCCCTTGTAGAAAATCGGCGATATCAGGCACAGGTCGTTCAGGTGTCCCGGGCCGGCGGGATAGGGCGTGTTCATCGCCACCGCGTCGCCGGGCTCCAGCGTATCGAAGGGGTAGCTCGCCATGGCCGAGCGCACGGCCGACTGCATGGTGCCAAGGTGCAGCGGAGTGCCGACCTCGCTCTGGGCGACCACGACCACGTCGCCCTCGGAGGTGTAAAGCGCGCAAGACGTATCGCGGCGGTCCTTGATGTTCGTGGAGTAGCTCGCCCTCACCAGCGCGACGATCATCTCGTCGGCGATCGAGTAGAAGGCGTTGCGCATGACCTCAAGCGTAATGGGGTCGATTTCGGTGGATGTCAAGGTCACTTACGCTCCAATATGAGATTGCTGTAGGGGTCCACCGAGGCCACCTGCCCGGGCCAGATCACCGTCGTGGAATCAAGCTGTTCGACGATGGCGGGTCCCTCGACCGTGTCGCCCGGCCGCAGTTTCTGGCGGTCGTAAATGTCGCTCGGCACCGCCTCGTTGTGGAAGTAGATTTCCCGCTTTCCGGTCGTCGCGGCGGCGGGATCCCTGGAGCCGGCCAGCGGCGCGGCGTCGAATTGGGGCTGCGGGAGTTTCGCCACGGAGGTGACCCGCAGGTTTACGACCTCCAGCATGCTGTCCTTCTGATCGTATCCGTACAGCCGCCGGTGCGCGTCGTGGAACCGCTCGTAGATACCTGCGAGTTCCTCCGCGTCCAACTCCCCTGATGCCACCGGCACCTCCAACTCGAACCCCTGTCCGAGGTACCGGACGTCGGCCATTCGGACCAGCACGACGCTGCCGGGCTCCAGACCCTCGCGGCGCATCTGCTCCAGGGCCTCAGCCTCCATATCTTCGTACCGGGCGCTCAGATCGGCCGGGTCCACACTGTCCGACGAGCGCAGGACGGTCCGGACTAGGTCGTTTCTCAGGTCCGCCATCAGCAGACCCAGGGCCGACGTCACCCCCGGCGCGATGGGCACTAGGACTCTGGGAATGTCGAGCTCCGCCGCGAGCTCCGCGGCGTGCACCGGCCCCGCTCCCCCGAACGTCACCAGGCAAAACTCCCGCGGGTCGTAGCCCTTGGCCACCGAAACGATCCTGATACCTTTGATCATGCCCGCGTTTACGACCCTCACTATTCCCTCGGCCGCCTCCTCGACGCTCAGGTCTAGTGACCGAGCCAGGCGGTCCAGGATGGCCCCGCGGGCCTTGTCCACGTCCAGTCCGAGCCGTCCGCCGAGAAAGCTCGCCGGGTTCAGCCGGCCCAGGACCAGGTTGGCGTCTGTCACGGTGGGCTCGACCCCGCCCCGGCCGTAGCAGGCCGGCCCCGGCTCCGCTCCGGCGCTGCGCGGGCCAACCCGCATGGCTCCTCCCGGATCGATCCACGCGATGCTGCCCCCGCCCGCCCCCAGGGTATGGATATCCACCATCGGCACCTTGACGGGAAGACGTTCGATCTCGCTGTCTTGGCTGCGGCGTACCTCTCCCTGGTAGCAGAGGCTGATGTCGAAGCTCGTGCCGCCCATGTCCACCGATATGCTGTTCGGCTGGCCCGCCTGGTTCGCGATGGCGACACTCCCGATGACGCCCGCGGCAGGACCAGATAGGATCGTGTGCACCGGCCTCTCCAGGGCGGCGTACACCCCCATCGTCCCTCCGTTGGACTGCATGACGTGCACCGTCGAGTCGATGCCGATCTCTCCAATGCCTTCCTGCAGCCGTCGGATATACCGGGACATGACTGGCGCCACATAGGCGTTGATCGCCGTCGTGCTCATGCGCTCGTACTCTTTGAACTCCGGCACGACATCATAGGAGAGCGAGATCGTCACGTCCGGCAGGGCCTTTCTGAGCGCCCTGCCGATCGCCTGCTCATGGACGGGGTGCGCGTATGAGTGCATCAGGCAAACCGCCACGGCCTGCACGTCAGCGGCGCGTAGCTGCTCCGCGAGCTTCTCCACGTCCCTGTCGCGCAGCGCCAGTAAGACCTCGCCGGTGTATAGCACTCGCTCCCGAACTTCGAAGCGCAGGTGGCGGGGCACGAGCGGCGTGGGCTTTTGCCGCCGCCAATCGTAGAGGTGGGGCCTGTCTTGTCGCCCGATCTGCAGCACGTCGCGAAACCCCTCGGTGACAACCAGCGCGGTGCGGGCGCCTTTGCGCTCCAGTAGCGTGTTCGTTGCCACTGTGGTCCCGTGGATGAAGAAGCTGATGTGCTCCGGCGAGATCTCGAGCCGTTCCACCAGATTCCTGATACCGTCGGCCACGCCCGTGGCCTGGTTCGCCGGCGTCGAGGGCGTCTTTGCAAACTCTAGTCTGTCAGTCTCAACCTCGTGCAGAACAAGGTCCGTGAATGTCCCTCCGATGTCCACTCCAAGTCGATAGGTCATGCTGCTGTTGGTTTCCTTCTTGTGGCGACTTCGATTCTGCCGGGTTTCCGGCGCTCCAGAGCTATGCGGCGGCGACCGAATGCCTGACGCTTGGGACGGCGCGAGTGTACCATTGCCCCAACAGGCCGTCAACGTCATCCAGCAGTGGACCTTCTCGGCCGCAAATCAGCGATCTCCCCACGATCGGCACCCATGGCCGTCCATCGTCCGGTTGACACCGCGCCTGGAGCAAGTATGATGCCTGTTAATGGGAGGCGGCACTATGGAAAAAAGCTTGCGCGCAGGCATTATTGGGCACACGGGCCGTGGAGACTACGGGCACCATCTCGACGTCTCATACCAGTGGGTCCCGGAGGTCAAGGTGGTCGCCGTGGCAGACCCGGACCCGGAAGGGCTCGAGGCCACGGGCGTCAAGACCGAAGCCGGGCGACTTTACGCGGACTACCGCGAGATGCTGGAGGCCGAGGACCTGGACCTGGTGAACGTGTGCCCCCGGCGCCCTGTGCTGCACTCTGAGATGGTCATTGCAGCCGCGGCGTCAGGAGCCAGAGGCATTCTGCTCGAGAAGCCGTTCGCGCGAACCCTCTCGGAGGCCGACGCCATGCTCGACGCCTGCCACCGCAACGGCGTCAGGATGGCCGTGGCCCACCGCAGGGCCAACGCGTACGAACAGCACGGCAAGAAGCTAGTGGAAGAGGGCGCCATCGGCGGAATACAGTCCATACGCTCCCACGGCAAGGCCGATCGCCGGTCAGGGGCCCTGGACCTGATGGTGCTGGGCACCCACATGATGGACAGCATGCGCCACTTCGCCGGCTCGGACGTGGCGTGGGCCAACGGGCAGGTCACCCAGGACGGCCGCGAGGTCACCGTTCATGACATACGAGAGGGCGACGAGGAGATCGGCCTGATCGCGGGCAACGCCGTGACGGCCTACTATGCATTCGAGAACGGGATTTCCGCCTACTTCGAATCGTACCCCAGCGACCCTGCGGTGGACCGCAGCAAGCGTTGGTTCGGGTTCGAGGTCTATGGCGAGACGGGGATCATCTCACTGCGCGACTCCCCCTCCGGCGAGATGTACATCTACCCCCACGGCCGCTGGATCCCCGGCGAAGACGATGGCAAGTGGGAGAGGATCGTCATCGAAGACTGGGAGAAGGCGCCCGATGGACATGTCCGTTCATACGAAGAACGAATGCACCTGAGCAACCGGATAGTGGCGGGCGAGCTGGTCCGGGCGGTGCGCGAAGACAGGGACGTGGCCGAGGTCTCAAGCGGCGAGGACGCCCGCGCCGCGCTGGAGATGATAATGGCCGTCCACGAATCGCAGCGGCTCGGGGCGAGGGTGAGCTTCCCGCTCAAGAACAGGGAGAACCCCTACCGAACGTGGCTGGACGCCAAGGAGTGAGCACAATGGCTAGCAGTCCCATCAATATCGGCATCGTGGGATGTGGCGGCATATCGAGGCTGTACACGAGCATATACGCCGGACTGGCCGACATCGCGAACGTAGTGGCGATGGCCGATTTGGACGAGGGCCTGGCCGGGGCGCGGCGGCGGGCGATGGCCCAGTCGTACACCGTCGAGGCCGCCCGGTCCCGCTCACTGGCGCTTGACGCCCGCGACGAGAAGACCCGATCCCGGCACGCGGCCCTCGCCGATGCCGCCGAGGCCTCCGCCGTCGACGTACGGACGTACCGCGGCTACCAGGAACTGCTCGCAGACGGCGAGGTGGAGGCCATCGTCCTGCTGACGCCGCCCGCCGTCAGGGGCGAACCGACCATAGCCGCCGCGGAGTCGGGCCGGCACGTCTTCACCCAGGGACCGATGGCCCGCAGCGTCGAGGAGGCCGACGGCATGGTCGAGGCGGTCACCAGGGCCGGTATAAAATTCCACTCGCAGTGCGGCTCGCGCTACGCACGCGGCATGGCTCTGGCGAAGCTGTCGGTCGAGAGCGGCAAGCTGGGCAAGATCGGCAGTGCGCGCGTCGAGCTGAACTGGTACCGCGGGCAAGCCTACTACCGCGGCTGGCACGGCACGTGGCAGGGCGAGGGCGGCGGCGCGGCGTTTCACCACGGACGGTACATCATCGACCCCTTCCTGTGGGTCATCGGCTCCCTCGTCACAGAGGTGTTCGCATACTCGGGACCGGCCCTCCGCGACATCGAGCACGAGAGCCTATCGCAGGCGGTCGTCCGGTTCGAGAATGGCGCGACGGGCACGATTCACGCCTCGCTGCTCAACCACGCCCAGGACCTGACCCCCGATGGACGAATCGAGGTCCTGGGCCAGGATGCGGCCTTTCTCGTGGGCGAGCGGTATCATACGGCCCCGACGGAGGGGTTCGCCCGCGACAACTACTGGGAGGCAGACACGTCGTTCGGGTCCAGCGACAACCCCGCCGCCGTGGACGCCTTGGAGGCGTTGCGGGCACAGGTAGAGGCCGTGCCGGAGCGCGCCACGGAGGCCGACCAGAGCCGCCTCTGGTTGGAGAGTATCGCCAACGACAGCGAGCCGATGGTGCCCATCGACGTTCCGCGCCACCACGTCGAGGTCGTTCGCGCGATATACAAGTCGGCCGCGACTCATGAGCCCGTCGGCCTGCCCCTCGACCGGGACGACCCATTCTACCGCTTCGAAGGACACGTCGAAGCCGCCGCAGACTAGTCAAATGGACTGGGTAGTCCTCTCCATCTGCAGCGCCGCCCTGTTCGCGGTCGTCAACGTCCTCGACAAGTTCATCCTCACTCGCATCTCGCCCAGTGCGCCGACGTTCATCGTGCTGCTCGGGCTGCTTCAGCTTCCCGCGGCAATATCTGTATTGCTGGTGGCACCCCCTGGGAGCCACCCGGCCGGTGTCTGGGCCACGGCCTACGCCGCGGGATTCCTCTGGGGCGCGGCCATCGTCGTGATGTTCTGGGTCATGAGCAAACAGGAGGTGTCGCGGGTTATGCCCGTCATCGCCACCTCCCCGGTCTTCGTGGCCCTGCTGTCGGTGGCGTTCCTCTCCGAAGAGCTAACGGCCCTGCACTGGGCCGCCATCGGCATCACGGTTGCGGGGGCCGTGCTAATTTCGCTTCGTCTCGAAAACGATTCGGGAGGCGGCGCGCTCGGGCAGCCGTTCCTGCTGCTTTTGCTGGCCAGCGGCCTCACCGCGGCGGGGCAGTTTCTGAGCAAGGTCGCCCTGGACGACATGACCCTATGGGAGCTGTACCCGCTGCGGGCGTTGGGGCTGGCCTCCGCCTGCGTGCTCATTCCGATTAGACCTTCGGTCTTCCGGGAGGCCCGGCAGATCATGTCGGACCGTCTGGGACGCCGCTTGATGGTCGTGACCGAGGGTGTGCTGGCGCCGCTCGCCGCCCTCCTAACGCTCTGGGCCATCCTCCTCGGCCCGGTGTCGCTGGCCGTGACGGTGATGTCCACTCGCTCGATGTTCATATTCGTTTTCAGCGCGATCGTTAGCACACCGCTCTTTCCTATTTTGCACGAACCTCTCGACAGGGGGACGCTGGCGACGAAATTCATCTTCATAGCGATGATCCTGTCTGGAGTAGGCGCCATCTCCCTGCTATGACCGCCGCCGCCTTTGTTTCCAAGACGGAGCCGCGAGGTTATAATCGATGTCATGAGCTCCAGCACCGCGACGCCTCACTCCGCCCACCACTCGACGAAGATCGCCGAAGAGCTAAAGCTAGCCATCTGGCAGGTCGAGGCCACCGTCGCCCTGATGGACGACGGCGCCACGTTGCCGTTCGTCGCCAGATACAGAAAAGAGGCCATCGGCAGCCTGGACGAGGTCCAGATCCGAACGGTCCGTGACAGGACCGCCCAGCTCAGGGATTTGGATAAGAGACGCGACGCTATCCTCAAGTCGCTCCACGAACGCGAGTTATTGACCGACGAACTGAGACACGACGTGCTCGCGGCGGCCACGCTGACGGCCCTAGAGGACATCTACCTTCCATACAGGCCCAAACGCCGGACGCGGGCCACAATCGCCAAGGAGAAGGGCCTGGGGCCGCTGGCGGAGGGTATCTACTCCCAGGGCGACGCCGACCCGGCCGCCCAGGCTGCGGCCTTCGTCGACTCGGAACTAGGGGTGGCCTCAGCCGAAGAAGCCCTGGCGGGGGCCCGGGACATCATCGCGGAGCAGGTAAGCGAAGACCCGGACATCCGCGCGGGAACGCGCAGGGTATTCATCGCGTACGGCGCATTCAGCTGCAGCGCCGCCCCCGGCCGGGAAACGGAAGGCACGAAGTATCGCGACTATTTCGACTGGGAAGAGCCCGTCGGTATGGCGCCGTCGCATCGGGTGCTCGCGATGTTTCGTGGCGAGAAGGAGGGCTTCCTCAATCTCAGGCTCGTCCCGCCGGAGAACAGGGCGCTCGTGCCCCTTGAGGCGCTCGTAGTCAAGGGCGACGGGGCCGCCGCCCGCCAGGTCCGCGAGGCCGTCTGCGATGGGTACCACCGCCTACTAGCCCCATCGATGGAGACCGAGCTGAGGCAGGCGCTCAAGAAGCGGGCCGACGAAGACGCCATCGATGTGTTCGCCCTGAATCTCCGCCAACTCCTCCTGGCGCCGCCACTCGGGCAAAAGAATGTTCTGGCCATCGACCCCGGCTTTCGCACCGGCTGCAAGGTCGTCTGCCTGGACCGGCAGGGGAAGCTGACCCACACCGACACCTTTTACCTCAACCGGTCGAAGAAGCTCGCCGCCAAGGCGGGCGAGAGATTGACCGAGCTGGTCCGCCGCCACAAGATCGAGGCAATCGCCATCGGCAACGGGACAGGGGGCCGGGAGACCGAGGAGTTCGTGCGCGGCGTCGGCCTGGGCGAGTATGCCGACATCGTGATGGTCAGCGAGAACGGCGCTTCGGTGTACTCGGTCTCGGACATCGCGCGGGAGGAGTTCCCCGACCAAGACGTGACGCTGCGCGGGGCCATCTCCATCGGCAGGCGCTTGATGGACCCGCTGGCGGAGCTGGTCAAGATCGACCCGAGGTCCATCGGCGTCGGGCAGTACCAGCACGACGTCGACGCCGCCGCGTTGCGGAACAGTTTATCGGAGGTCGTCGTGAGCTGCGTCAACGGCGTCGGCGTGGAGGTCAATACCGCCAGCAAGCAACTCCTGGCCCACGTTTCTGGGCTGGGGCCCCAGCTCGCCCAGAACATCGTAGAACACGGCATCAAGAACGGCCCGTTCAGGTCCAGAAAGGACCTCAAGAAGGTTGCGCGGCTTGGGGCAAAGGCATATGAGCAGGCGGCAGGTTTCCTTCGCATAACCGGAGGCGGCAACCCCCTCGACCGCAGCGCCGTGCATCCGGAGAGCTACGGGGTGGTGGATTCCATGGCCCGAGACCTGGGTTGCTCCGTCGGCGAGCTGATGACGGACGCTGGCTTGCGGCGACGTCTCGATCCTAAGCGCTACGTCACGAAAGACGCCGGAGAGCCGACAATCCGCCACATCATGGAAGAGCTGGCCCGGCCCGGCCGCGACCCCCGGGAGCATTTCGAGGCGTTCCAATTCGCGGAGGGCGTAAACAGAATCGACGACTTGAAGCCTGGCATGAGCCTGCCGGGAATCGTGACCAACATCACCTCATTCGGCGCGTTCGTGGATGTCGGGGTTCACCAGGACGGTCTGGTGCACGTCAGCCAGCTCGCGGACCGATTCGTTAACAGCCCCGACGACGTGGTGAAGGTGCAGCAGAACGTCTCTGTCACGGTGCTGGAGGTGGACCTAGACCGGGGGCGTATCTCTCTTTCCATGAGAAAAGACCCGACGCAGGCCTAGGGCAAACGCATACTGTTCGTCTGCGTCCACAACTCCGCCAGAAGCCAGTTACCGAGGCGTTCACAAGATGGCTATCCGGTGGCGCCGTCGAGGCCGAGTCAGCGGGGACGATGCCCTCGGCCGGCGTGAACCCAGTGGTGGTCGAGGTAATGCGCGAGAGGGGCATCGACGTTTCCGGCAACACGCCCCAGCTCCTTACCCAGGAGATGGTGGACCGGACCGGCCGCGTCATAACGATGGGCTGTTCTCTGCACGATGCCTGCCCCGCGGCGACGGTCTCCACTACGGACTGGGGCCTCGCCGACCCCGCCGGCAGGCCCATCGCGGAGGTCAGAGAGATCAGAGACCTGGTCGAGACAAAGGTCCGCGAGGAGCTCGCGGACCTCTGACATCTCTCTGCCGTGTGACCGTCCCGGTCAACCCTGCTGTCTCGTCTTATGTCGACGAATCCGTATGCAGCCTTGCCTCATACTTGCGATATGAGTGCGGGACCGGCCCGGGTCGCTTCGTTTCCAATGGCTCGTTTTGCCAGGCCCTGGTTATTTGTCTGATATGATTTCGTCAAGATACATCCACCGGCTATGGCTGATCGGATCCCACGTGACGCATGAGGCCGTTGACATCCGGTAGGCCGCGCCACTAAACTCGCTCTAGCCGTTGACTTAGTGAGCAGCCCGTGCCGCAACTTTCGATGCAAAGACTGGTGATAAGGCGTCTGATCGACGATCGGGCGCTACTCCTGACGCTATTCATCGGCATCGCGGCGGTCGCCACCATCTCCGCGGTCGCCCCAACCTACCTCACGTCCTTGCAGCAGCTCGCCTTCAACAATTCGATCTCCAAGCAGTCCGACAAGGCGATGGACATCGACGTGTTCGCCTCCGCCGTCACCCTTGATAGTGCGTCTATCGACAGGGCCGAGCAGGACCTGGCGGATGCGATCGAAGCCAACATATCTGAAATCTTCGTGAGCAGCGAGGCGTTCTTCAAGGCCGCGAATCTGCTCGTGGACCTGCCCGGCCAACCGCTTCCCGAGGAGCCAGATACGGGAGATATCGTCTCCCGTGGGTACTTCCAGTACCTGTCTAGCCTTGAGGCCAATGTCAGGTTCCTGGACGGCCGGATGGCCAGGAACGTCGTCCAGAACGGCGCCGACGGGCCCATCGTGGAGGCCGTCATCGGGACACCAACCGCGGAGAGGTTTCACCTGAGCGTCGACGACGTGGTCACGCTCACGCCGGACCTGGGGACCTCGCTGCGTATTGGCGCTCGGATCGTTGGCATACTGGAACCTGATGCCCCTGAATCCGCATTCTGGGGATTCGCCGGACTGCTGCTGGAGCCCGCTCCGCTCGAAGAGGTCCCGCCACGAGGGATTCGGCTCGCCGACCCTCTGGAGGAGGAGCCTCCCGTCGTTCTGTTCATCACGAAGGACTCGATGATCGACGCAGTGGGCCAGACGTACGCGGGCACAGTTGTGAGACCGACCTGGTTCATCTTCATAAACGGCGAATCACTCAAGAAGTGGTCTCTGCCCGCGGCGCGGTCACATGTGGAGGGCCTGTCGAACGACATCACCAGTGCCATACCTGGCTCGTCGGTGACTACGAGGTCCGTCTTGAGCCTGATCGACGACGTCCAGCGCAGGAGCTTTTTCTCCCAGGTGCCTCTGCTTTTGCTCATGGCACTGATGATCGTCACTGTATTCTTTTATCTGTCGATGATGGTGACCTACCTGATCCAGAGCAGAGAGAGGGACGCTGCCCTTCTGCGGACCCGCGGAGTGGGCGTCCTCCAGCTATCGCGCATCTACATGCTGGAGGGCATGGCGATGACCGTGGTGAGCGTAGCGGTGGCACCGTTTCTCGCCATGGCCGTGGTCGCGCTCGCCGGCAAGCTCCCTCAATTTCGTGAAGCGACCGGCGCGGAGTTGCTGCCCATAGTCTCCGGGCCGGCGCCGTTTCTCATGGCCATCGGGGCGGGGGTAGTGAGTCTCCTTTTGCTCGTGGTCCCCGGAGCGGTGAGCACGAGGACGGGTGTCCTGTCACAAAGGCTTTGGTCATCGCGACCCTCACTGCTGCCCTTTTTCCAGCGATACTACCTGGACGCAGGGTTTCTGGTGCTCGGAGGGCTAATATTCTGGGAGCTGCGATCGAGGGGGCACTTCGTATCCGGGGGACTGTTCAACGACCTGGAGGTCAACGAGACTCTGCTCGTTGCACCGATACTATTCCTCATCGTCGTGGCGCTTGCGTTCATGCGGTTCTTTCCGCTGCTCGTACGTTTCGTCGGAGGCGAGTCCCGCGGACTCCTCGACATGCTCACGGTCGCGACGACGGTCTCGCTCCCGGCATTGATCGTATATGCGGATGCGCGGGAAACCGGCATGAGCGAGTGGGCGATCCCGGTCGTATTGGTTCTGGGCTTTGGTGCCACCTACTGGGCGGAGTCGCGCTCAACACGTGCGCTGGTGCGGCTCGGATGGATCGTGGCGCAGGTGGCCCTCGTGGCCGGATTCGTCACGCTGAGGCCGCCGGACCCGGCGGAGCTCACCTTCACGCCCGTCCTCGCCCTTATCGCCATAGTGCCGGCGCAAATTTTGTTCCTCGCGCTAAGGGTGTCGGTCCGCAGGACACCGGTCTGGGTCTCCATGTCGCTGTGGCGCATGGCCCGAAATCCCACGCAGTACACCTGGCTGGTCCTGTTGCTGGTACTCATAACCGGACTCGCGATTTTGTCTACCACCGTTGGAGGCACATTGGCGCGGAGCCAGCTAGACCGCGTCCTCTACGACACCGCGTCCGACATCCGCATCGCCGATCTCAGGAGCAGCAGGCCCGGCGGCCTCCAGGCCCTGAAGGCGATGATAGTGGACCTGCCAGGCGTCACCGCGGTGTCCACGGCGTTCAGGCTCACCGGCAGTGCGGGACCGGCCACGTTTCAGGTGCTGGGTCTTGAGCCCGGCGAATTCGCCACCATGTCTTGGTACCGCAGCGATTTCTCAACCCGCCCGCTGGATAGCGTGATGGGCGGCCTGGCGACTGCCGACATTATCGAACCGGTCCAGATCCCCGACGGAGCGATGGCGCTGGGCATGTGGGTCAAGCCGGGACAGGTCTTCTATCACCTGTCGGTGTGGGTGGTCCTCAAGGACGTCAACGGGGCCCAGACCTCCCTGTCGCTCGGCAAGGTCGAAGGGATCGAGTGGCAGCTAATGACCGGCGATATCCCAGGCCATCTCAAATCGCCGCTGTCCCTCGTCTCCGTGCAGATCTATGAGCCCGGCGACGGCAATCGTAATACGCCGGGGCAGATCCGCATCGACGACATCCACGCGAGAACGCCTGCCTCGGACACCGAGCGTGTGCTGGAAGGCTTCGAGAAGGAGATGACCTGGGTGCCCATCAGTACCTCGGACCTGCCCTCCGAGCAAGTGGCCGCCACCTTCGGAGACGCCTACACGGGCCAATGGGCCGCCGATTACTCCTTTGGGAGCGAGTCTCAGAATGGCATCAGAGGCATCTACCGAACACCTAACAGGGGCCCCCTGCCCGTTGTCATAAGCACGTCTCTGCAGGCCGCGACCGGCGCGGGCATCGACTCCTCGTTCATAGCGCTCATCGCCGGCCAGCGGGTGCCGGTCCTGGTGACCGACACGATAGAGTACTTCCCGACGATGGACCCGCGGGGCGGCGGTTTCATGCTTTTTGAGCTGGAGAGCGTGCTTGGTCATCTGAATGTCCTGGGCTCAGTCTACGCCGTCAGTCCAAACGAGTTCTTTGTCCGCAAGGACCAGACGGCCGGTCCGGGGGTCGGCAAGTCCGTCAGCGACCTGGTCAGCTTCACCGGACGCGTCCAGGACAGGGACGAGCGGTTGGAGGCCGTCCGGCTCGATCCGTTGACCACGTCGGGCTGGAACCTGATGGCGCTGCTGGCCCTGGCCGTCGCGCTATTGGCGGGCGCATTCGGCTATGCAGCCTATCTGCTGGTATTCTCGCGAAGGAGCCGGGGCGAGGTCGGGTTCCTGGAGTCAATGGGACTGTCGCGCGGACAGCTAAAGGCGATGCTGGCCTTCGAGCACCTCTCCATCGTCGTGGTGGGGCTAGGGCTGGGGACGTGGGCGGGATTTCGGATGAGCAGGCTCATGATCACGCCCCTGGCCGTTACCGAGGAGGGTGGCGAGGTGATCCCTCCGTTCATACTGGTGACCGACTGGAGCATGATGGCGCCCACGCTCGTGGCGCTCGTCGCTATCTTTCTGGTCGCGCTGGCCGTTCTCGACCGCAACGTCTCCCGGCTTGACCTTCAGGCCATCGCTCGAGTTGGGGAGGCGTAGCTGGTGTGCGGACGGCAGGCTGCAGTGTGAGCCCGGAGGATTATGTGCGGCCTCCGGGACCGGGGCCGGATTGGCCAGGACAAGCATGGGCGGTGAGTCCGGGCGCTAGGGGTGACACCGGGCAGTAATGCAAGATACGTATATTCATATTGGACAGATGAATCGAACTCAAGAGAACCCACCGGGGGGCCTATGGCAGCACTGATCGTCAAACTACTGTCGACCTGGCAGATGGTGATAAAGCGGAGCCTGTCCAACTGGCGCCTGCTCTCCTCTGTCATGCTCGGCGTCCTGCTCGCCTCGGCCATCATGGCGGGCACCGTAATCTACTTTGACTCCCTGCGGGAGATCGCGCTCAGGAGCAGCCTCAAGAAACTATCCACCACCGAAATCGACATCCTGGTTCAGGGTGTGAAGGGGCCCACCACACAGGAGCGTTACAATCTGGTCGCATCCGTGCTAGCCAATCAGATAGACGCCACGGTGGACTGGATGCTCCGGGATAGGATGGGTGCCGGAAAGTCACCGACGTTCTTCGTTACTCAGCCGGGCAGACAGGACACGGCGGGGGACGACAATTCCCGAGCCTACTTCGCGTTCATGCCTCGACTGGACCAGCACACAACGCTGGTGCCCGGAAGCTATCTTCCTACCGAACAGCGGCTGAGCTCCGACGGCCAGCCCCTGGAGATCGAGGCCCTCGTTCCGCTGGACGCGGCGGAGCTGTTCGGCGTTGAGATCGGCGACCGGCTCATCGCAGTGCCGCACTGGGACGACGTCATGCCCTACGTCACCGTGAGAATCAGCGGGATCTTCCACAGGGACGACGTCGAAGCCGAGTTTTGGTACCTGGAGGAGGCCGTCCTAAACGCATCCACCGGGCCCTCGTTCCACACCATTCCCTTCTTCATGTCAGAGAAGATGTACCTCGAAGTGCTCGGTCCGGCCTTCGCCAGAATGGACAGCACGTACGCATGGCTGCTCAGCGTCGAACGAGAGCGGATCAACGCGCGCAACGCGGACGCCGTGCTGGCCGACGTCGAGACCATGCACCGGTCGCTCGCGGCCACCCTTTCGAGCTACCGCCAGGAAACTGCGCTCGACGACACACTCCGGGCCTACGACAGGCGTCTGTTCTTCAGCAAGCTGCCAATGTTCGTAGTCCTGATACTCATCGCCGTGGTCATCCTTTACTACGTCGTCACCCTCTCCTCCCTAGCCATCGAGGAGCGGCGCAGCGAAATCGCGCTCCTCCGCAGCAGGGGGGCGAGCGCGGCTCAGATCCTGACCGTTTTCGTGCTGGAGGGGGGGACCATAGCCGCCATCGCCATAGTCCTCGGCCCGGTACTGGCGGCTGCCAGCATCAGCGTCCTCGGCTACACGCCCGCGTTTTCGGACCTCTCAGGGGGCGACAGGCTCACCGCCACGATCTCCGGCAGCGCGTACTACATGAGCATCCTGGGAGGCGTCCTGAGCTTCGTAGCGCTCATTATTCCCGCCGTCCAGGCGTCGCGCATCGGCGTGACGCGCCACCGGCAACAGGCGGCGCGGCCCGCGTCACAGCCTGCATTCCAGCGGTACTATCTGGACGTGCTGCTTTTGCTGGTCAGCATTTTCCTTTTCCGGCAGTTGACGGAGCAGGGCTCGGTGGTCGCCACGCGAATCTTCGGTGACATCGTCGTAAACCAGCTACTGCTGGCCCTGCCCGGCCTCATGCTGGTGGCCGCGGCCATGGTGCTGCTACGGCTGTTCCCACTGATAATGAACCTTGCGACCCGGTTCATGTCGTCATGGCTGCCGGCCGGGCTGGTCCTGGGGATGTGGCAGATGGCGCGCAATCCCACCCACTACGCGCGGCTTTCGTTGCTTCTCATACTGACCGCCGGCCTCGGTATATTCGCCTCCAGCTTCGGCGCGACCCTGGAGCGCAGCTTCGAAGAGAGAGTGCTTTTCGCCACTGGCAGCGACGTGAGGGTTGACGAGGTCCGGGCGCAGTTCGCCACCAACAGAAGATTCCGCAGGTTTCGCGGGTGGACTCCCACCCCCACGCCCACGCCACTGGCATCTCCGACGCCCAGGCCCACGATGGTCGAGGCCCACCGCGAGGTCCCTGGGGTGGATATCGTGAGCCCGGTACTCAGAAACGAGGGCCACGACCTCTCCAAGACTTGGGGCGAGAGCTACACGATGCTGGCCATGGACCGGGTCTCTTTCTCGAAAGTGGCCTGGTTCCGCGGCGACTTCTCGGGGAAGCCAATGAGCTCGCTGCTCGAGTCGCTCAAGCCGGACGAGCCGCCTGAGGGTGTCTTGCTGGCCGAAGACTCGCGCACGCTCCTGCTGACACTCAGGGCCGACCGTCCGCATCCCACGGTCACTGTGGTAGCGCGAATCAGGAATGCGAAAAACCGATACGCTTCCTTTAATTTTGGAGCTCTCGACTCGAGCGGATTGAACACCATGGAGGCGGACTTGAGGCTCGATGCCCGGCAGTCACTGAATTCGAGCCTCCCGCTCACCCTTGTATCCCTGCAAGTCATCGAGACCGGGCAGGGTAGGAGGCTGCAAGCCGGCTCCATCGTCCTCGGCGAGATCGCCGTCCGCTCCGAGAGCGGCAAAAAGAGCGTAATCGAATCGTTCGATGACATCTCGGAC
>CAZJDV010000001.1:48031-91698 GCA_964544865.1 uncultured Dehalococcoidia bacterium
TGGAGCGTGCTCAAAGTGAGCGCCGAAGCCATATCCGATCTGCTTCGCGAGTCAGACCTCGAGGGCGATCCCAGTTCGGCGATGTTCTCATGGTCAGCCGGCAGCGCACTCACAGCCAGAGGCATTTTTCACGGCAAGTCCAGGGACCCTCTGCCCGTACTCGCCAGCAAGTCATTTATACGCGATACGGGCCACGTCGAGGGCGAGGAGTTCGAGGTGTCCGTGGCGGGATTCAGAGTTCCCGTCCGTGTAGTGGATACCATCAGACTCTTTCCGACGATGACGCTGCCTGACCAGTTGTACCTCGTCGCCGACCTCACAAGCCTAACCCAGTACGCGAACCTGGGCGCCAGCAACAGGCAACTCGAAGCCAACGAACTATGGATCTCGGTAGCGGATGAAAGACAGGCCGGCGCCGATATCGTACAAGAGATCGATGACGTCAGGGGCTATTCCGCCACCTCAATCCACGATCGCGATGCGCTGCTGGCCGACTCCAAGGTAGACCCTCTGGTCAAGGCCGGCTGGAGATCGTTGCTCTTCCTTGCGTTCTCGGCGGTGCTGATACTGAGCTGCCTGGGATTCCTGGTCCACGCCTATGTGTCGTTCCGGAGTCGCCAGCTACAGTTCGCCCTGCTCAGGACCGTAGGGCTTTCGTCGAAACAGCTCATCACCATGGTATGGCTCGAACAGACCCTCGTGATCGCCGCCGGGATGGCCCTGGGCACATGGATGGGAGGCAGATTGGGAGCCATCATCATGCCGTTCCTGGGGCATGACGACTGGGGGGGGCAGGTGCTCCCGCCGTTCGCCTTGCAAGTCAATTGGAGCGCCCTGCTGATCACCTACGGTTTGATGGCGGTGGTCTTCGCCGTCATAACCCTGGGCATCATCTGGCTGATCCACAGGATATCCGTCCAGCAAATCCTGAGAATGGGCGAGATGTAGCCACCCGGCCAGAGCGGCCTCGTCCAGCATCCGAGTGAAGCGGTCGGCAGATCGTCCGAATAGACGATAGGAACTGGCCGTCCTAAACCGGCGCGTCGCGTTTTCGCTGCTTACCCCGACCGCCAGTCCCTAGCCCCTTCCCCACCCACCGGCAGCACCAATCTCGAGGGCCGCTCGCGGTCGTGGAACACCGTCTGGTGCGCCACGCGCAGCTCGGAGTCCGACCAGAAGTCCGCGCCGGTGTTGTGGTTGCGGTCGAAGTTGGAGAAGTCGGAGCTGGACACGTCTAGGCGAATCCTGTGTCCGGCCCGGAACAGAACCCCCGTGGGCTTGAGCTTGATGGTGAGCTCGTAGGGCACGCGTGGGTCGATCAGGGCCAGGCCGTCGTATCCGCCCCTGTACTGGGTCCGTAGGATCCCGCAGGTCAGATTGACGGCCAGTCCACTGGGGTGGACGTCAACAAGCTTGGCCGTGAAATCGGTGTCCGACGCGCTCGACGACGCCCGGAGGCGCAGTTCTACCGGGCCAACGACCTCTAGGTCCTGCTTCAGCACCGGTGTCTGGTAGACCAGGATGTCCCGCCGGCCGTCAAGGGCGCCTGCCCTGGGCGCCGCCTGGGCCTCGATCCCCATCGTGCTCATTACCGGGTCCCGCGGATCGTAGTCGTACTCGTCTGGACGCTCGCCGCCGGGTTCATGCGTCGACAACGTGCCGTCGCCATCGACCGTGTTGGCTGAGCCGCCACTGTGCAAGAAGAAGTCGGTGTAAACGGCGCCCGCGGGCGGCCATTCACTCTCGAGGCGCCACCTGTTCTCCCCCATGACGAAGATCTTCACCGGCGGCTCGGCGCCGACACCGTTGCGGGTCTCCTCGAAGTGATGGTCGTACCAGCGCGTCACCTCTCCGACGTAGGTCGTGTCTGCGTGCGGACCGAAGTCCAGCGGTCCCTGATGCCGGACCAGCAACTGGTTGGAGTGTCCCCACGGTCCGACGATGAACCTGTGCTGCCCGCGCAAGGATTCGGGACCGTGGTCGACCATACCGGGGTAGTGGCCGATGGTGCCGTTCAGCCTGTCATACCAGCCGGTCAACACGCACACGGGGACGTTGACCTCGCCTTGTATCTTGTCGAAAGCCCAGAAATCCTTGTTCTGCACCTTGAGATACGTCTTCAGTTGCGGCGAAAGGCCCGAAAACACCTGGTCGAGAATGTCCCCCAGCGGCAGATACCAGAGCCACTTGCACCGCTCCACCTCGTACCAGTTCAGGTCCGCATCCGGCCGGGTGGCGGGACCCGCGCCATCCCATAGGTCCATTGCAGCCGACGGCCCGTATCGAAGATGCCGGACGTCATGTCCATCAAACTCACCGCCATGCCGCCGGCGAAGATCGCGCCAGGTGGGGCAGCCGCGTGGGCACCATTCTCCAGATACACCAGGAGGGGTAGGAGTGACCCCAGGTGCCTACTTGACCGTCGCTGCCGGCAAGCCCCGCGGCCCACTCTACGGTGCCATATCCGTCCTCGGCGTCGAAGGTCTCGGAGTTGTCCTGGAACTGCCACGGGAACTCGCCCTCTGAAGCGTAGCGGCCACGTAGCCGCGCGATGCGAGCTCCCTCGCGGTCTGCACGCTCGCATCGGCGGTCTTGTCGTAGGGGGGCCTGCACAGCAAGACCGGATACGAACCCGCACCGGTAGGCCAGTAGACGTCGGCCCTGAGCACGGTCCCGTCGCGCATCTCGGCGGCCCCGTTCTCTTCGACTCCAACGAAAAGGTCTCCGGTCTCGGGTGAAGCCAATTCTCGCGCCTTGTTCTGCCAGGGTCGCCAGGCGCCGGCACGAAGGGCCGGGTCCCGACCTGCGTCGGCGGCGTCCTAGAAAGCCTGCCCCCACGTGTCCCGGAAGGCCACCTCTTCCAGCGGCCTGCGGCGTGTCGGCCCGAACCTCACGCCCTCCGCCGGATAGCCCATCGGGACCAGCGCAACGGTGTCCACATCCTGGGGGATTCCCAGCAGTGCTTTTATCTCAGCCTCACGATGCCGGTGCACCGTAGTCAGAACGGTGCCGAGCCCCAATCCCATTGCCGCGAGCATCAGGTTCTGGACCGCCGGGTAGATCGAGGCGCCGCTGGTCGTCGAGACCCGGCCTCCGCTGCCCCTCACGCATACTAGGATGAGCACCGAGGCCTCCCCCATCCGCTCCGCCAGGTACGAGGCGGACGAGTAAACCCTGGCCCGGGAGGGATCGGGGTCGGTCGCGAGGCGTGAGAGACCGGCATGGTCCCATCCTTGCTTATAGAACGCACCGACCCTGCTTTTCAGGTCGGCGTCCTTGAGCACGAGAAAGACCCACGGCTGGCTGTTCCCACCGCTGGGCGCGCGAATGGCGGCGTCCAGGACGCGGCGCACGAGCTCGTCCGGCACGGGGTCGGATTTGAACCGGCGAATCGCCCGCTGTGTGTGAAGCGCCTTGAACAGTTCCATTTCCCATCTCTAGCTTTGCAGGACGAACTTCTGGATCCTCTTGCCCTCCAGCACCTCGCCCACGTAGATGTCCCCATGGGAGTCCAAGGCGATGCAGTGGGGTGCGACGAACCGGCCGGGCTCGTGGCTGCTGTCTCCTCCCCATCGGGATATCAGGTTGCCGTCACCGTCGACCACCGAGACCCTGGACTGCAACTCCGAAACGAACACGGCGCCGTCCGGTCCGACCGCGAGGGCCGTCGGCTGACGGAAGCCGCTCCACGTGTCCAGGTGGTCCCCTTCCTGGCTGAATACTTGGATGCGATGGTTCTCACGGTCGCAGACCAGTACCCTGCCCCTCCTGTCCATGCCTATGCCGTGCGGCAGGTGGAAGTGGCCGGGCTGGATCTTGCCCGGCACGCCCCAGGACATCAGCAGATCGCCCGCGGCGCCGTACTTGTGGACCCGGCAGTTGCGATACCCGTCCGACACGAGGATGTTGCCCTCGGGGCTGACTACGACGCCGGTCGGCTCGTTGTGGGGACCCGCGGCCTGCACCACCAGGGCGCCTCTCTCGGTGCCGCCCGTATCCGAGGGCTGGTGCTTTTCGCCCAGCGTCAGCAGCAGCTCGCCGCCGGGACTGAACTTCTCCACGACGTACGTGTCGCGATCGACCAGGTAGACGTTGCCTTCCTGATCGACGTGGGCGCCGTGGGGCTCGATGAAGTCCCTGTCCCAGGCGTCCAATAGCTCGCCCTCCCTGCTCAGCACCATCAGCGGATGGCTGCTCCGGTTGAACACGTACACCCGGTCGCTTCCATCGACCGCCACGCCCGCCACCCGCTCGTACTCATACCCTTCGGGAAGTTTGCCCCACCCTTCATCGAGCGCGTATTTCCTTGGCCCAACCTCGTATGTCATGGCTCCTCCATGAACCAGATGTGGTAAAGCCATCGGTGGCTTTTCCCAGATTCCGAACTCTGCGTGCCAGCGGCCTCTGCGGTGACATCCTCCGAAGCTAGCAGCCGAGCTGGTCGGCCAGGTCTTCGAAATCGGCCGTGAATATTTGGAAATCCTCACCAGAGGCGTCCTCCGGGCGACGGCCGGGACCGAACTCCAGCGGCCGGGACACATACGCCGCCTGCATCCCAACCGCCTGGGCGGCCTTCAGGTCGAACGGGTGCGCCGCCACCATCATCACCTCTCCCGTATCCAGGCCAAGGAGGTCCGCCGCGGTCCGGTAGACCTCCGGGTCCGGCTTGTAGTGCCTGGCAAGTTCGGACGACAGGATGCAGTCCCACGGCAGGCCGGCGTTCTTGGCCATGTTTGTCAGCAGCGCGACGTTGCCGTTGGATAACGTGGCTATGACGAAGCGCTCCCGCAGCCGCGTCAGGCCGGGCACGACATCGGGCCAAGGCGTCAGCCGGTGCCAGGCCATGTTGAAGTCTTCCTTGTCTGCGTCGGCGAGGCCCGTGATTCCGAACTGTGGAAGCAGCTCGTCCAGGATCATCCGGTGCAGTGAGTCGATGTTGGCCCACGGCATCTCGCCGAGCCGAACCCGTTTCATGGCCGGTTCATAGCCGGCACGCCAGGCGTCGGCGAACGCCTCCCAGTCGGCCTCTATCCTCCTGGCGGCTCCCAGCCGCCGTCCTTCATTCGTGATGCTGGTGCGCCAGTCCGCAACGGTGCCGAACACGTCAAAGGTGAGGGCTTTGACCACGGGAATGCTCAATACGCCGCCATCTCCTTTTCACTCAATCGCACTCAGCGCGTGTAGTGTACCAAATACGCAGGCCCAGGAGGACTGTCCCTAACAGTCTGCTGAAAAAGGGGGTGCAGAGGGGCATAGCCCCTTTGCCGGGTGCGTGAGGGTGTCCCTCATATACATATTTTTTCTCTTTCTACCAAGAGAATGGGTGGGCGAGATGGCCGAGACAGATTTGCCGCAGCCCGCCAATAGTCTATCGGCTATGGGTGCGCGACCAGATGTCAAAGACTCCCGCTGCCGCATGTTACTCGAAAGGTACATCTGACGTTGACACACCGCGAGGCCGCGACTACACTCCGTCCTGTCGCGGCGCGCACCGGGCCCGCGAAACAGCCCGGGAAGACCATCGGAGGATCGAGATGCAGCCCTACGCAGGCGAGGGTTTCTACCAAAAGTTGGGCGTCAAGCCGACCATAAACGCGTGGTCATGGGTCACCGTCGTGGGCGGCAGCATAATGCCCCCTCCGGTCATGAAGGCCATGGAGGAGGCGTCGCGCTGGTTCGTAGACATGCACGAACTCAACGAGAAGGCCGGTGAGGTGATCGCACGTTTCACTGGCGCCGAGGCAGGACTGGTCACGGCCGGATCCGCTGCCGGGATGCTGTTGCAGGCAGCCGCGTGCATAACGGGCACCGACCCTGCGAAGGTGCACCGCCTTCCGAACGCGCGCGGCATGAAGAACCAGATCATCATCCATCGGGCCCACCGTGTCGGATACGACCGAAACTACCGGTCCGTTGGCGCCAGGCTCGTGGAGATCGGTAACACAGGTTCGACCGCGGACTGGGAGCTTGAGGACGCTATCAACTCCGAGACGGCGGCGATTGCCTACATCTTCGGTCCGAGAAAGGGCGGCGCGCTGCCGCTGGAGAAGGTCGTCGAGATCGCCCACGCCCGGGACGTGCCGGTGATAGTAGACGCGGCGGCCATGCTGCCCCCCGTCGAAAACCTAACCAGGTACGTCCAGGCCGGGGCCGACATGGTCAGCTTCAGCGGCGGCAAGGGCGTGATGGGGCCTCAGTCCACAGGCATCCTATGCGGCCGAAAGGACCTCATGGAAGCCGCTTACATGAACTCCGCGCCCAGCAGCCTGGGCGTCGGCAGGCCCGCCAAGGTCTGCAAAGAGGAGATCGCCGGCCTCATCACGGCCCTGGAGCTGTTCGTGGACACCGACCACCAGGCCGTCGCGGCCAACTGGCGCGCGAAGTGCGACCACATCGTAACCGCGCTGCAATCCATCGACGGAATCAGGGCCAAGCTGCAAGAGGCCAACCCTGAGCTCGACGACTCGCGCAGCGGCCACGCAAGGGCCATGATCTCATTTGAGCGTGACTGGACGGGCCCTGCCGAGGAAGAGGTCATCGAGCAGCTCAAACAGGGCGACCCCTCCATCCACCTCGGCTCCGCGGGCCCCGAAGGCGGAATCGCGGTCGTCCCGGTAAATCTCCGCGACGGCGAGGAGCAGATCGTGGCCGCAAGGCTGAGGGACATTCTCACCGCCGGCGGCTGATATTCAACCAACCTGCGTTACAGCTCACGCTGGGCTACGAGGAATCGGCCAGATGTCACCCTGAGGCCTGAACAGGCCGAAGCATTACATGCTCTACTGGCTTTCGCCACGACGCAGGGCTGTTTGCCGTACAGTAGACCAGCAGTCAAGGGAGAAACGCAAATGCTAGACCTGCTGATCGAGAACGGGCTCGTGATCGACGGCAGCGGCAGTCCGGGATTCCATGCCGCCGTGCTTGTCGAGAATGAGCGGGTGGCCATACAACGCGGCGACGTATCCCATCTGGAGGCCAGGCGCGTCATCGACGCCGCCGGGCACGTCGTGTGTCCAGGATTCGTCGACGTACACTCCCACGCGGGTCTGACCATCCTCGGGGAGCCACACCACGACCCCAAGGTGCGCCAGGGAGTGACGACCGAGCTGGTCGGCATCGACGGCATCTCCCACGCGCCGTTCAAAAGTCAGGACGAGCTCCATCGCTACATCTGGCTCGACTCCGGCCTCAACGGCTACCCGCCTTTGCCGGCCGACTGGCTGACGGTCGCGGACCTCCTCGGCAAGTACAACAACACGGTCGCCATCAACATCGCCTACATCCTGGGCAACGCCCCCGTGCGCATATGGGGCGTCGGCTGGAACGACAGACCCGCCACGCCCGCCGAGATCGCGGACATGCAGTCCGTCGTGCGAGAGGCGATGGAGGAGGGAGCGTGGGGCCTGTCTACCGGGCTGGACTACGAGCCCGGCGCGTACGCCGACACCGACGAGTTGGTGGCCCTCTCCGAGACCGTCGCCCGGCTCGGTGGGTTCTACCACACCCACACCAGATCGGACCTCAAGTCCGAGGGCGTGCTCGCCCCGTGGGAGGAGGCGTTGGAGATCGGCAGGCGCAGCGGATGCCCCATCCACCTGACCCACTACAGACAGAGCTTCCAAGGCGACGGCAGCCACCTGGACTACATCGGCCTGGTCGAGGACGCCAGGGCCGAGGGCATGGACGTCACCTTCGACTGCTATTCCTATCCCTACTCGGGCACGTCCGTGGTGATCCACTACCCCCTCTGGACCAAAGACGGGGGTCCGGAGCGGCTGATGGCCGCGTTGAGGGATCCCGCCGACAGGGCCCGCATGAAAAATGAGATCTCCCTGGAGCGGCTGGAGTACAACTGGCTCCACAACTTTAAGCAGCCGCAGAACAAGCAGTATGACGGCAAGCTGCTCACCGACATCGCGGAGAGCCGGGGGCAGGACCCGCGGGATTGCCTGTTCGACCTGACCTTTGAGGAGAACCTCGGCGTTTCGATGGTGGCACTCGGCACCAACGCTCACACACTTCAGGCCTTCGTATCCCACCCATACGGCATGATCGCCAGCGACGCCATCCTATTCGGCGAATATCCAAATCCTCGCAGCTACGGCTGCTTCCCAATCGTGCTTGCGGAGTTCGTGCGGGAGGAAAAACACCTGCGGCTGCCCGAGGCGATCAGGAAGATGACGTCATTTCCGGCGCAGCGGCTTGGACTGCCGGACCGGGGGGTGCTGCGAGACGGGTTCAAGGCCGATATCGTGGTCTTCAACCCCGACACGGTCAAGACCCACGCCACCCGCGAGGACCCGAAGCACTACCCCGTGGGCATCGAGTACGTCATCGTCAACGGACAGGTGGTCATCGACCGCGGAGAGAACACCGGCGCCCTCCCCGGCCGCGCCCTGCGCCGGGGCCGTTCCTCGACTTGAGCTCGACAGCAAGGTTAACGCCGATTACGGCTGATGCTAGCATCACTGTCGTCGGGGATCGTACTTAGCTTCGCCCTGGCGCGAGCCGTCGACGGAGGGCTAACCTGGTCGCTGAGGCCATGTCCGGAAGTCCTCTTCAAGTCCAGCATAGAGGGCATCGGAGGTCAAACAATGGCCGGCTACATCGCCAAGCGAATCATCCTGGCTGTGTTTACCGTCTGGGTGATCTCGATGCTATCCTGGGTGGTCATCCAGCTCCCCGAGGGCGACGCCGTGGATGAGTACCTGGATTTCCTGATGCAGACGCAGTATAAGACGTACGATCCCGATGCCGCCGCGAGCATGCGAGCGTACCTCAGCCTGGACGATCCGGTGTACGTGCAATATGGCAGGAGGCTGTGGAAAATGGCACAGGGCGACCTGGGACGTTCGTTCCCAAGCGGCGGGTACAACGCGGAGCAGATCGTGTCCGTCAAGCAGGTCATCGGCGACCGTCTGTCGATGACCGTGGTGCTCACGGGCTTTACGATACTGGTCACCTGGACCTTCGCTATACCGGTGGGAATCTACTCGGCCGTCCGGCAGCACTCCATAGGCGACTACGCGTTCACGTTCCTCGGTTTCACCGGCATCGCGGTGCCGGACTTCCTACTGGGCCTGGTGCTCATGTACGTCGCCTTCGCCTACTTCGACCAGAGCGTGGGCGGCCTGCTCTCCATCGAGTACAAGAATGAGCCCTGGGACCTGGCGAAGACCTGGGACCTGCTCATACACCTTTGGATACCGACTATCGTCCTCGGTACGTCGGGAACGGCCAGCCTCATACGTATCATGCGAAACAACCTGCTGGACGAGTTGAGCAAGTCATATGTGGCCACCGCCAGGGCCAAGGGTGTGGCCCCTCTGAGGCTGATCGTCAAATATCCGGTGCGGGTCGCGATCAATCCTCTCGTCAGCACCGTGGGCTATCTGCTGCCCTCCCTGATAAGCGGCAGCATCATCGTTTCGGTGGTGCTGAGCCTACCGACCCTAGGGCCCATCCTCCTCGCCGGAATCCTAGGGCAAGACCCCTATCTCACCGGGTTCTTGATCCTGCTACTGGGGGTTTTGGCGGTGATCGGCACGCTGCTATCTGACATCCTCCTCGCGGTGGTGGACCCACGAATCAAACTCGTTAACTGAGGCAGCAGCCGCCTGGTCTCCTCGTGCCCGGGTTAGAGAAAGTCCGTTGGCCTGGACACACTCACATGGGCGGCCCGCCGAGCGCCAGGAACGGCTCCGGGACGTAATCGGCGAGGGCGTCGGACCAGTCGTCGAGCAGCCTCGAAATGGTGAGGTCATCCTGTCTGAGCTAGGCCAGGTGGCGCAGCGCATGCTGTTGCACCTGCATGACCCCGATAGACGTTGGGGGAGCGGTCGCGTCGCCGCGTGCGAGCTGTAATCGTGGACCTCGACGATCTGCCACGAAGGCGGCGGGGCAGCGTCGGATGGGACGACGGCGATGTAAGTCAGCACCACCTCCGCGGAGGCGTGCCGCCACGATGTGGAATGAAACACGACGGGCTCCACCTCGAGCTGAGCCATGGCCCGCGCGGCGACATCCTCCGGCTTCGCCCCCGCCGGCCAGCCTAAGACGAACGAGTCCGCATGCTCGGGACGCGGCAACCAGAGCCGCCCGTGACGCAGTGAGACCGGCAGTATCTCAATCGCCTACATGACAAAGTCAGGCGACCACGGTACCTTGGACAGCGGCCCGGCATTGAGTCGATGTAGCTGGAGAACCTTTCACCTTCATGTCGCTTCTCCCTGAACGGCGCCGGGGGCCCGAGCAATGCGCACCGCCCGCCTTCGACTAGCCCGATATCATCGGCACCATCTACGACATCGCTTGCTCATCCGTAACCTGTTGATCATGAGTATACTGGCCGTGAGCTATGACCGCCGAGACCACGCCTCCCTTCGCTCCCAGCGTGCGCCAGATGCACACGCACGTAACCTGCCATTGCTTCGTGCTTTCGCCGTCCGGCATCTGATCTTCCGTCTGCGAGTCTTTTGAGACCATGTTACGTCACACCATGCGACGGGTGGGAGTTAATGGCGGCGTTACCTGCACCGATCATGTCGGAGCTTACACTTGGTCAGCCAGCCATGCCCCGGCGGTCCTCCTCCGCGGCCACGGCGAGGCCCTCTTCCACATTGACCCAGCGGAGAATGAGCGTTCCCGCCACGATTATGAACAACACCATCAGGATGGCCGTCCGGGAGTCGTAGATTCCTGTGAACACGATGTAGACCATCGGCCCAATCACGGCCGAGGTCCGACTGATGAACCCGAAGAAACCGAAGAACTCCGCGCTCCGGCTCTCAGGTATCATGTAGGCGAACAGACTACGGGCCAGCGCCTGGCTGCCCCCCATCACGATGCCGACCAATACGCCGAGGAGCAGCCACTGTGCGCCAACCGAAATCCCTACGGGCTCCCACAGGACTCGGCGGACCGTCCGCGGCCACCAGTCCAGGGCCCCTCCGATAAGCACGGACGGATGGAGAGGTCCGATCTCCGTGACGCCGTCCACCAGGCCGTCCTTCACGGAGATGCCGAATCGGGAGTGCTCCGACGACGCCACCGCCTCGGCCAAATCCCACGCGCCGGACGTGTTCAGCGTCGCCCGTTCAAACAGGTGGCCGTACCTCTCCAGCCACTCGTCGTCGCTGTCGCGATCGTTGGATAGATCGGGGCTCTCAACGATGTCGTAGACACCGGCGGTCGTGTACTCGAGCTGATAGTCGAAGTCAATGTGCTCGCCGGGCTCGAGAGGGACGAACCCAACCGCCAGCGCGATCACCAGACACCACCCTGCCAGGGCCATACTCAGCGCCCTCTTAGTGTTCGTCCGCCCGGCGATCCAGCTAAAGAGCAGCGCCCCTGGGGCGGCGACGAACTGCACCAGCAGAATGGTCGCCATGTTGAACACCAGCGTGATCCCAAGAGTATCCGAGCCAAACGCCCCTGCCACGCTGAGGACAGTCTGGATTCCATCGTTGAACAGCAAGTATGCCACCAGGTACAGGACGAGAATCCAAAAGCGGGTCATCTCTCGGAAAGTCCGTCCCAGCTCCGCGAAGGCCATCCTGGCTGCTTTTTGGACGTTGAGACCCTTAACAGGGTTAGCGATATCGGGCTCCGGCACGGTCACGAAGGTCCAGATCGCCCAGCCAAACCACCAGAAAGCCACCGAGGCGACGGTTAGCCGGGTCACGAGATCGAGATTGCCGGAATTCCTGAATGCGAGGATTATCGCCAGGTGCACCGCCAGGAGCAGGCCGCCACCGATGTACCCGTAGGCGAACCCCCGGCTGCTGACCTCATCTAACAGGTTCCTGGGAGCCAAGTTCGGCAGAAGGGAGTTATAGAACACGGTCCCGCCGGCGAACCCGATATTGGCGATGATGAAACACCCGAGCACCCACGCCCAGGCCGCTCCGCTGTAAGCCGAGAATAAAATCAAGAATGTAAAGAACGCCCCGGCGGCGGTATAGGTCCAGAGCAGGGTCTTCTTGATCTGAGTGCGGTCCGCGATCACTCCGAGGACCGGGCTGCTCAAGGCGACGATTGCGGTCGACAACGCCACTCCGATACTCCACATCGAGCTGCCCGTCAACACGAAACCGAAGATGGATGTCTCCGTCCCGAAGGCGTCGCGAAAGAGCGTGACGAAGTACACCGGGAGAATCGCCGACCCGGCGCTAGTCGCGAACGACGAGTTGGCCCAGTCATAAATGCACCATCCGTGGATGGCTCTCCGCCGGGCCGCCGACAGGCCCTTCAGTCCCTTTGCCTCGGCCTGCTCTCCGGTGCTATCCCGCGTTTGCTCGGTCGAGCTCACCCTCGCCTCCGATTCGGCAATACTACTGTCATTCGGGCAGTGCTGGCAAATACGATCGCGGCTGTCCCGACGTCCAGACAGCGTTGCACATTGGCGTGGTACCCCACTCTATCAGGGTCAGCCCTCCGTATGGAGGTACATCTGTACCAAGAGCTGCCATCGAGTGTACTATCGTGAACGAGGCGTGCAACCCAGCGCGTCCTTGGTTAGCGACGATTCTCAGGAGACACGACATGGTCAGCAAGCGCATCATCGCCGCAGTGACCGGCGACGGCCGGATCACTCTAGTCGAGCAAGACATCCCCCCTGTGCGAGCCGGGGCCGTGCTCTTGGAAGTGCGAAGGTCTCTCATCAGCACGGGAACGGAGCTTGGCGGCTGGCGCGCGTTCGCCCGGCGGGCCGGGGATTCGGCTCCCGATGTGTCGCCGAGAACCTTCGGCTACTCGAACTCGGGCATCGTGCTGGAGCTTGGACAATGGGTGGGCGATTTCGCACCGGGCGACCGGGTCGCGTGCGTCGGGGCCAGGTACGCGCTGCACACGGACTACGCGGTGGTGCCACACAACCTGTGCGTCAGACTCCCGGACGGCGTCACATTCGACCAGGGGCCTATGCGATGCTGTCCGCCACGGCGATCTATGCGCTGCGCCGCGGAGAGCCGGAGTTCGGGGAGTACTGCGCCGTGGCCGGGCTTGGACTGCTGGGCCAGCTCACCGCCCGGATACATCAGCTTGCCGGCTGCTTCGTCATCGGCTGGGACCTGATCGAGCGCAGGAACCAGATCGCCAGGGGCTGGGGAATAGACGCGACGGCCCTTGTCGGGGCCGAAGACGAAGTCAAGGCCACCGACGCGTTTACCCTGGGAAACGGGCTCGACAGGGGCGTCATGGCGTTCGGTGAAGATGGGACCGAGGCCTTTCGCCGACTGACCCGCAGCATGAAGGTCTCCCCGGACGGCCATCCGATGGGCATCGTCGTGGTGGTCGGCGGCACCACCTTTCACTATGAGGGAGGTCTGACCAACATCGACGTCAGGCGGGCGTCGCGCACGGGACCGGGCTACCACGACGAGGCCTGGGAGCACGGTCCGCCCTACTCGTCCGTGTTCATGCGCTGGACCTCCAGGACCAATCCGGAGCTCGCCATGCGCCTGATCCAGGAAGGAAAGCTCGATGTCGACGCCCTGACCACCCACACAATAGCACTAAAGGACGTGGAGCGAGAGATCGCGGCCCACATCGGCGAGCCGGACGAGATGCTCGGCGTGGTCCTGCGGATGGACGGTTGACGGGGGCGTCAGCGCTTGCCGCCGGCCAGGGCGAAAGACTCCGGGAGGCTCCGCAGGCGAAGCATGGCTCAGACCCCCACTACGGGACCAAGCGCCAGCGTTCCAAACGCCAGGGACCATCCTTGGGCGTCCACGAACAGCGGCACGAGCTGAACCGAGAACAGGGTCAGCAAGAACCCCGTCGCCGTCTGCATGGTCAAGGCCGTCCCGACGTACTCCCGCGGGCTGAGCTCGGTGAGCGCCGCCGAGAACTGGGCCGAGTCGGCCACCACCGTGACACCTCATACGAGCAGTATCGGCGTAAGCAGGACCAGCGGAGCGTCGAACAGCGCCGCCGCCAGGACAGCCATCCCCCCACTCAAGACCATAGCGCCAGATGTAACGGCGGTGCGGCCCAGTCGGTCGGCCAGGACGCCTCCCGCGATGCTGCCTGCGCCGCCGACGGCGATCACGCTGAAGGCGATAACGCCCACGACCGATGCCGATTCTCCACGAAGCTCCAGCGCCTCAAGCAAGAAGACGGGCACCCGCGTCCACATCGCGTAGAGCTCCCACATGTGGCCCAGGTACCCGAGATTCGCCAGTCCGACGCTTTGCTGCACCAGGATCCGAAATGCCAGCCTGGGCTCGAATCGCGGGGCAGCGGCGTCGAAGGGCCCTCCCGCACCACCGCCAGCACGATCACCCCACCAATGACCGCCAGTACTGACGAAGGATCACCGCCTGCCGCCAGGGTACGGCGGCGAGCGAGCGCACCAGATGCGGCGACGCCAAACCCACGGTCAGCGCGCCCATGATCAGGCCGATCGCGATGCCCTGGTGGCGGCGCGTCCAGGTGGTCGCCAGCTTCATGCCGGGGGGATATATCCCGGCTAGGAACACTCCGGTCAGGATTCGCAGAGGAATCGCTGTCGCTCGTTCGTTTAATCTGGACCCGCCACGGCGCCCATAGCGTTTGATGGCAGGGACTCACGCCTGGGTTCAGTCAGAGGTTTCAGTCGGGGCAGCTAGAGAGTCACCATCGAGCCACGATCGTAAACTACCGAGCACTCCCCGAACCTTCATTGCCTGCGCCTACGTGAGGTGGTATGCTTCTCATCGATTGCTCGCAAGGCGTGGCCGGTCCACGCCCACACTCGCCGACGACCCCGGGAGGGATAGACAATGCAGGGAGCCGACGTTGTCGCTGAAATACTGAGGCGCGAGGGCACCGAGTTCCTCGCGGTGTTCCCGGCCCAGGAGTTGATCGACGCCGTCGCCAAGGTCGGCATAAGGCCGGTGCTTTGCCGCCAGGAGCGCGTGGGAATGGCTATCGCCGACGGCTTCAGCCGGACCACGAACGGCAAGCGAATCGGCGTCTTCGCCATGCAGCGCGGACCGGGCTCCGAAAACGCCTTCCCCGGTGCGGCGCAGGCCTTCTCGGACAACGTGCCCATCTTGCTGCTTCCCGGCGGCTCCGAGACGACCCGCGCTTATATCTCGCCGGACTTCAGCTCCGTCGAGAACTACCGCCACGTCACCAAGTGGGCCGCCCAGACCAACTATGTGGAACGCATCCCGGAGCTGATGCGCCGCGCGTTCTACCTTCTCCGCACTGGAAAGGGGGGGCCTGTCCTGCTGGAGGTGCCCAAGGACGTGTTTCCTGCCGAGTTCGAGGGCGAGCTCGACTACACCCCCGTGGCCGGCAACAAGTTCGGCCCCGACCCGGCGGAGGCCCGAGACATCGCAACCCTGCTCCTCAATGCTGAGAACCTGGTCATTCAGGCCGGCCAGGGGTGCCTGTACGCCGAGACCTGGGACGAGCTCCAGGAGCTCGCGGAGTTGCTTCAGGCGCCGGTGATGACGACCCTGCCGGGCAAGAGCGCCTTCCCCGAGGGCCATCCGCTGGCCCTCGGCGCGTCGGCGGTGTCGACGACCAAGCAGATCTCCCACTTCCTGGGGAAGGCCGACGTCGTCTTTGGTATCGGCACCAGTTTTACACGCACCAACTACGGAAAGACAATCCCCCCGGGTCCGGTCATCATCCATTCCACCAATGACCCCGCCGACGTCAACAAGGACTACAGGGCCGGCCACTCCCTGATCGGCGACGCCAGATTGGTTCTCCAGGCACTCATCGACGAGATCAAGGACCAGACCAACGGCCGCGGTCACCGCGACACCCGCGACGCCGGCCCCGAGGTCCAGGCCGTCAAGAAGAAATGGCTGGACGAGTGGATGCCGCAGCTCACGTCCGACGAGGAGCCCATCAACCAGTACCGAATCATTTGGGACCTGATGCACCACGTCGACCGCGCCAACACCATCGTAACCCACGACGCGGGCAGCCCGAGGGACCAGGTGGTGCCCTTCTGGGAGAGCGTGGCCCCTCGCACGTACATGGGATGGGGCAAGTCCACCCAGCTCGGGTACGGACTGGGCATCATGATGGGAGCGAAGTTGGCCGAGCCCGATAAGTTGTGCATCAACATGATGGGCGACGCTGCCATCGGGATGGTCGGCATGGATATCGAGACCGCTGCGAGGAACCGCATCGGCATCCTGACCATCGTTTTCAACAACGGCATCATGGCCATCGAGCGCGGCCACATGCCGTACTCCGCCGAGAAATACAGCTCCCTGGACCAGGGCGGCGACTACGCCAAGATCGCCGAGGCCCTGGGCGCGTGGGGCCGCCGAGTCGAGAGGGTCGACGATTTCCTGCCCTCGTTGAAGGACGCCATCGAGATCACGAAAACCGGACAGCCCGCCCTTCTGGACTGCATCGTAAAGGAGGGCTACGATTTCTCGATATACCCGTAGATATCCGAGCCAGAATCGGCGTGCGTCTGCCCGCGCGCATAGCGTACCTAAGCTTCCGAGTCCGCACGCCGGTGGACTTGGTGGAAACCGAGTGAATGAATCGCTCCGATAACATTTTCGTTCGCCGTCACCGCGAGATCGCCGACCTGGAGGCCGCTCTGGAAGAGGCGCTTTCAGGCCACGGCAGGCTGGCGATGCTGGCGGGCCAGCCCGGCATCGGCAAGACGCGGACCGCCTAGGAGCTGGCCGCCAGCGCCGAGCAACGCGGCGCGCGCACCCTTTGGGGATGGTGCTACGAAGAGGAAGGGGCGCCTCCATACTGGCCGTGGGTCCAGCCTGTCCGCTCGTACGTCAACGACAGCGAGCCGGAGCAACTGCGCACCCAGATGGGCTCCGGCGGGCACGACATCTTGGCTATCGTGCCTGAGGTCCGGGCCAAGCTGCCCGACCTGGAGCCCGCGCCGGCCCTGCACCCCGAGCAGGCCCGCTTCCGCCTCTTCGACTCCATCGCCGGCTTGTTGCACCGCATGTCCGAGGCCCAGCCCTTGATGTTGGTGATGGACGACCTCCACTAGGCGGACTCGTCGTCGCTCCTACTGTTGCAGTTCCTTGCGCGGCAGCTTGGCGATAGCCGGATTCTCGTGATCGGCACTTACCGGGACATGGAGCTGTCCCGCCGGCACTCGCTATTTGAGACCCTTGCGCAGCTCTCCCGTGCGCCGTTTTTCCAGCGGGTGCTGCTGCGAAGCCTGGAATATGAGGATACCGGGCAATTTATCGAGACCATGTCCGGCATCAGACCATCCCGGAGCCTGACGGAGACCATACAATCCAATACCGAGGGCAACCCCTTCTTCATGAGAGACGTGGTCAGGCTCCTGGTGGACCAGGGAAAGTTGACGGCGGAGGATGTCGGCGGCCCCCGTGGAGTCAAAATGCCGGAAGGGGTTCGCGAGGTGATGGGCCAGCGCCTTAACCGGCTGTTGGAGCGGTGCAACGATGCCCTGGCTATCGCCTCGGTGATTGGCAGGGAGTTCAGCCTGGATGTGCTTGGCCGGCTGATCGACCCTTCGGCAAGCTCAGGGCAGGCTCTGTCTGAAGATGCGTTGCTTGAAATTCTGGAGGAGGCGCTGTCGGCGGAGGTGATAGAGGAGATTCCGGACGCGATGGGCAGGTACCGGTTCGCCCACGCGCTGATACACGATACATTGGCCGAGGAGCTTTTGCTCACCCGGCGGGTACGGCTGCACGCCCGAATCGCCGAGACGCTTGAGGAGGTGTACGGTGATACTGCCGCGGCCAACGCCGCCGATCTGGCGCATCACTTCGGCCAGGCTGAGGCGGTGCTCGGCAGCGACAGGCTCGTGCGCTACTCGTTACTGGCCGGTGAGCAGGCTCTGGCCGCCTACGTCTGGGAGGATGCCCTTGCCCACTTAGAGCGGGCCCTGGCCGCCAAAGGAGACCAGGCAGCCGATGCCGAGACCGCGGCGATATGGTACGGCCTGGGCCGCGCGCAGGCGGCCTCGCGTGCGGGGCACCACGTTGTACAGCCAGTAGTCGACAACTTGATACGCGGCTTTGACCACTATGTCGAGGAGCAGACGCGCGACGGCGGCAGACGGGGAAGCAGAGGATTTATGAGGCGCTGAGAGACGGAGAGGCGTACGGGGGCCGCTCAGGATTGGCTTACCCCGTTATCTACGGTCGGTTCTGGGACCAGGTCAATGACGCTGAGTAGACTCCGGCGCCGCCACGCCCGCCGCGTGCAGGGCCGCTCGTCTGCCGAATACCAGGCCGAGGCACAGGGAGCCGCCGTACTGCTCGTTATACACACCTCCGCCGTCCGCCCCAGCCGCGTACAGGCCCTCGATAGGCAGGCCGCGGCGGTCGATGACCCTGGCGTCAGCGTCAATGCGCAGGCCCCCCAGGGTGAAGGTCACCCCGGGCGTCAGGCATAGCGCGTAGAACGGCGGTTTCACGACAGGGTTCGCCTTTTCCTGACGCGGAATTCGCAGATGAGCGGCCTGGCCGGACTCGGCGGCCTCGTTGAACTCTCGCAGCGTGGCAAGCACGCCCTGCTCATAGACGCCGAGCTCCCGCATCTCGCCGGCCAGCTCCCCAATCGTCTGGGCTACCACGGCCGGCGCACCGAGGACCTTTGATCCGTAGAATGTATCCGTGACCCGGCCGCCGCCCAGCTTTCGAACGGCATGATTCTTATAAACGTAGTCGTCATAGATGATGAAGGCAAGCGCCTCAGGCTCGCGGGCGACGGCCTGGGCGTTCTTCTCGTCGCCCTGGGACTCGTCGACGAATCTCTCGCCCCGCAGGTTGACCAGCACCGCCTCGTCGCTGAAGTATTGGGTGTAGGCAACAAAGTCGTCAGTGGGAACCTGGGCGGGAGGGCCCGGCAGCAGGTGGCCATAGAAGCTGGACATGGAGTGGCTCGTCGCCGCACCAATCTCCGTGCCAAGTATCAATCCGTCCCCCGTGCTCCGCGGATTGGCGCGGAGAATCAATCGGTCGGCCCACTGGCCGAAATAGCGGGACATGAGTTCTGGATTGCCCTGAAAACCGCCCGTGGCGAGGATGACGGCTCCGGCTTCTATCGTCCTCACACCTTCCAACGTGCGCGCCACGATACCGGTGACCTCCCCAGCGCCGCCCAACTCGAGCGTCATCGCAGACGTGTTGAGCAGCAGGACGCCACCCCTCTTTTGAAAAACGCGGCGCATGTGAGCGGCGAAGTGGGATGTGCCCGGGTCCATGTTGAGGGCCCATCGGTCGAATCCCTTGTGAGGCGCGGCCGACGTGGCGGCCACCGGCGCGTCCAGGGCCTCGAGCCACTCGACGGCCCCTGGGAAGTCCTCCACCAGGGTACGGCAAAGATCGGCGTCTCCGCGGGGCACTACACGTCTCAGACCCTCATACGTCTGGAAGCACCAGATGCCTCCGCCCGACATCGTCATCGTGCCGCCGACGGCCTCCCCCTTTTCGAGCAGCATCACCTCCGCGCCAAGCTGCTGGGCCCTTACCGCCGCCACCAGGCCCGCCATCCCTGCGCCGACCACAACCACCCGCGAACCGGTCCCTTCCTTATTCATTGTGCCCATCTCCTCGCACGATGCTTTCTGCAAGAGCCCGCCGAGTGAACCTCGTCTCTCTCAGTACGGTCTGTGGCTGGGCTTCGTTGCACGGAGCTGTCGCGGATGATTTACACGAACGGGGCCGCGAAGTCAATAGGGTGATAGCTATGATGCCATCGAGCGAGAATAACCCGATGATGCTGCAGACAAGCAGCCTGCTAGAAAGGGAATGTGCAGCGGGCCCAAGGTCCTTTGCCGGGCGTGTGAGGGTGTCCGTCACATAGATATTCTTCCATCTTCTATCAAGAAAATGCGTGGGCGTCATGGCCGAGAAGGCTTTTCAAGGCCTGCAAGGACAACAATACAATTCAGGGTCGCCCTGCTTAACCACCAGAAGGGCATGAACCGCTGGCTGGAGCGGCGCGAGTTGGTCGTCGAGCAGCTCGGAAAGCTCAGACCTGACATCCTGGCGCTAAACGAGATCGACATCCAGCTCGAGACCGCCCGTTGGCTCCAGCGGACGGCCCGGGAGGGCCTTGAGCTCAGCTACACGCTGCTCCAACATTCGCAGGTGAACTCGCTATCCGAGATCGGAGGGCAGGCATTGCTGACCCGCTTTCCGGTCATCGAGTCGGCCAACCTGGACTACCGGTCCCGCGATCGCGTCACGCAGGTCGCTCGCATCGCCATTGGCGGGACGCGGATGGACGTGTACGTGTCCCATCTGCAGGCGGGAGACGGCGAAGAGCTGGTACGCCGCCTCCAGGTGCAACGGCTCCTCCGGTGGATCGACTCCCGAGACGACGTCGAGGTCCGAGTCGTATGCGGCGATTTCAACGCAGTGCTGGAGTCGCCTTCCATACGGGAGATGGCGAAACGTTTCCAGAGCGTCCAGTCGCGTCCCACCGCCTCCACATTGCTCACACTACCGGAGGAGCGTCCTCCCGGCTGGGAGCTATTGACGCGCTGCATCGACTACATCTGGGTGGACGGGCCGGCGGCGGTGCGTGACGCGGGAGTCTGCTTCGACCGGCCCGGCCAAAACGACCCGAGCCTCTGGCCGTCGGACCACCTGGGCGTGTGGGCCGACCTGGAGCTTCCCGGAGCGTAGCCATGGCCCAGAGGCGGTTCCGCGTTCGCGCCTCTACGGCTGGAATTTCGGTTGCTTGGGAGCGCCGCCGCGCTGGAGCCTGAGCCTGCTGTCGACCAGCGGCAGGTCCACGCGGCTGCCGCCGCGACGGTGCGACTCGACGAACGCGAAGAGCAGCTCCGTGCTGGCGCGGGCCACACGAACGCCGCCGCGAGGAGGCTCACCCGTGTCCAGGGAGTGGACCAGGTCCTCGATCAGCCGCAACGTCGCGCTGGGTAGCTCGTATTCGGGAAACACTCCGGGCACGAGAGCCGAGCGCCCACGCCTCCCCGGCGGTCCTTCGCGCCGGATGGCGAACTCGCTGCCGGAGTTCAGCGCGGTCACAACTCCGTTTTCGCACACCGCCTCGTGCTCACCCCTGCGATTGGAGAGCTGAGCATAAGCGGTAACTCCATCCTCGAACTGAATGATCCCGTGAGCCCGCGGGTCGCCGGTTATCAGGTCACCGTCGATATTCTCGCCGCCGTCGGGCAGACTGCCCTGGACCCATGCGACCGGCCGGTCACCGTTGAGGCGCATCAGCAAGTCGAAGTAGTGGCTGGCCGTGTTGAACAAAGTTCCGGTGTCGTAGCAGGTCAACGTCTTGAGCCGGCCCAAATCGCCGCTCTCGATCACCTCGATCATCTTGTCGTACCCGGAGTCCCAGCGCCGGTGTGTGCCCAAGGCGAAATGCACACCGTTGCGCTCCACCGCCTCCACCATCGCGTCTGCGTCCTGCATCGACGACGCCATCGCCTTCTCGGCGTAGATGGCCTTGACCCCGTTGGAGGCGGCGTGGACCACGATCTCCGTTCTCGGCTCGGGCTGAGTGGCGACGCCGATGATGTCCGGCCTCTCCTTCGCTATCATCTCGCGGTAGTCCGTGTACTGCTTGTCCTTTGGCACGCCGTAGCGGATGCCGACCTGCTCCATGACGTCCACGCGAAGGTCGGAGCACGCGACCATCTCCGTCCTGTCGCACGCCTCGAACCCGGCCGCATGGGACTTGGGGGGCCGGGTCCCCGCAGGCGCTCCGGATTCGTTGTCGATGAAGGCTCCCATTCGACTGCAACCGATCAGTGCCGCCCGATATGTCTTTGCCATGAAAGTGCCTCTCCATTGATTAGCCGTTAGCGGCTTGCGTCAACGCTCCAGTAAGGATTATAGTCATGGGCCAGTCCCAGGTCAAAAGCGCGGGCTGGCTGGCAAATGTGGCGTTGGAGATAAACCGGCTGATCTACGATACGCAAACACCGGCACGATGGGGATGATCCCGGCGGTCGGTCCATCGCGGCGGTTGACCGCCAGCCCCTATTACAAGTGGTGGGTCTACGGCGCTGTCGCCACGGGCATGTTCGTCACGGTGATGGACCAGTCCGGGGTGAACATCGCCCTCCCGCGGATCGCCGATCAGTTCGATGCGTACATACCGGCGGTCCAGTGGGTGACGCTTGGCTACGTGCTGAGCACCAGCGCCCTTCTGCTGCCGATCGGCCGCGTATCGGATATGGTGGGTCGGACGCGGGTGTACCTGGCCGGCCTGCTGGTGTTCATGGGCCTGGCGGCCATGGGAGGAGCGGCACAGACGCTGCCGGTGCTGATAGCGGCCAAGGTGCTGCAAGGCGCCGGCGCCGCCGCGATACAGGCCAACGGCATGGCCATGATAGTCAGCGCCTTCCCCGACCGCGAGCGCGGGAGGGCCGTGGGCCTGCATATGACCGTCATTGGCACCGGTTCGATCAGCGGCCCCATCATCGGCGGCCTCCTGACAAGCAGATTCGGCTGGCGGGCGGTCTTCTACGCGGGCATCCCCATGGGGCTCATAGCCGTGGCGGCGGGACTCGCGGTGCTCAGGCGGGAGGCGCCCGCCCGGAGCACCGGCTCCCCCGGCGTCAAGTTCGACTGGCCTGGAGCCGGCATGTCGTCCGGGGCCCTCGTCACGTTCCTGCTCGGCATAACGAACGGCTACCGGCTGGGCTGGAGCTCGCCGTTCGTCGTCGCGGCGTTCGGCATCGCCGCGCTGCTATCTGTGGCGTTCGTCCGATGGGAGCGCGGCGCGAGCGATCCGATGCTCGACCTGAGCCTCTTCCGGAGCAAGCTGTTCTCGATGGGCGTGTCCGCCCGTTTTCTTTCGTTTCTGGGCAGCTCGTCGGTATTTTTCCTGATGCCCTTCTACCTGATGCAGGTCCTGGGCTATCCGGCCAGCAGGGCGGGCCTGATGGTGGTCCCGAGCTCCATCTGCATGGCTATCGTGGGACCCATAAGCGGCCGCCTCTCCGACAGGGTCGGCACCCGCTGGCTGGCGGTCGGCGGCATGGCGCTCACCGCGGCGGCGATGTTCACTTTCTCCCGGCTCACGGTCGACTCCTCTCCGGCCCTAGTGATCTTCGGGATGGTCCTGTCGGGCTCGGGATCGGGTATATTCTCCTCGACGAACACCAGCGCCGTCATGAGCTCGCTGGGCAGGGAAAAGTACGGCATCGTATCGGCCCTGCTGAGCGTTACCCGGACGTCGGCCAACGTCACCGGGGTCGCCATCGCCACGACCATTATCGCCGTCGCGATGGGCTCCCTGGGCTACGAGCCTACCCTGGCGGGCGTTGGCAACGGCGGCGGCGAGGGCGTCAGGCTGGCGTTCATGACCGGACTCCGCTGGGCGTACCTGCTGGCCGTGGCGCTGGTGCTAGCTGCGATGACGCTGTCCGCCCTGCGCGGCGAATCCAGAGCGGATTCTGCTTTGCTACAATCGGAATGAGCAATTGACAAGGCGATAGCCAGCCAAAGGAGTACGAATGACTACGAGCTCTAAACCTCGTCCGAATATCATCCTGATTCTGGTGGACGACATGGGCTTCTCCGACATCGGGTGCTACGGCTCGGAGGTCCGCACCCCGAACCTGGACCGGCTGGGCGCGACCGGCCTGCGGTTCACCCAGATGTACAACTCGGCCCGCTGCTGCCCGTCTCGCGCCGCGCTGTTGACGGGGCTGAACCCGCATCAGGCCGGCATCGGGCACATGACCGCCGACCTGGGTGCGCCCAGCTACCAGGGCTACCTGAACCGGAGCTGCGCCACCATCGCCGAGGTACTGCGTCCCCACGGCTACGCCACGATGATGTCCGGCAAATGGCACGCCGGCGGCGACTATCGATCGACGGACCCGGGCGACTGGGACGTGGGGGGCCCGCCAACCCGACGCCGACGCAACGCGGGTTCGACCGCTATTTCGGCATCCTCGGCGGCGCGGGATCGTACTTCAATCCGTCCACGTTGATGCGGGACGACAACCTGATCACCACCGAGTCGACCGACTTCTACCTGACTGACCAGATAAGCGACAACGCGATCCGCATGATCGGCGAGAACGCGGCCAAGGAAAAGCCGTTCTCCTCTACCTTTCCTATACCGCCCCGCACTGGCCCCTGCACGCCCTCGAAGAGGATGTCGCCCGGTATCAGGGCGCCTATCGGGAAGGGTGGGACCGGCTGAGGACCAACCGGCACGAGCAGATGAAGGGGATGGGGCTGCTCGACAATAAGTGGGACATCTCGCCCCGCGACGCCGACGCGCCGCCCTGGGAGAACGCGCCCAACCAGGACTGGGAGGACCTGCGGATGGCCGTCTACGCTGCCCAAATCGACAGGATGGACCAGGGTGTAGGCCGCGTCATGTCCAGGGTCCGTGAGCTGGGGCAGGAGGAGAACACCCTTGTGATGTTCCTCTCGGACAACGGGGGTTGCGCCGAGCTCCTTCGAGAGGACGGCGGCTCCTCACGGCCCTCTCTTTACGGCATGCCCACCGTGGACGGCAGACCCATGCGGCTGGGGAACAACACCAGCCTTCGCCCCGGTCCCGCGGACACGTTCATGAGCTACGACCTGCCCTGGGCCAACGCCAGTAACGTGCCGTTCCGCCTGTTCAAGCACTGGGTCCACGAGGGTGGTATCTCGACCCCCTTCATCGTCAACTGGCCTGCGAAGATTCCCGAGAGCGGCATCGTTCACAGCCCCGCCCACCTGATCGACGTGGCGGCGACCTGCATCGAGGCGGCAGGCGCACCGTATCCGTCCGAGCTGAACGGCAGCCCTATCACGCCCCTGGAGGGCGAGAGCCTGATGCCCGCCATCGAGGGCAGGCGGCGGGAGCGGCCCATCGTCTGGGAGCACGAGGGCAACCGCGCGGTGCGGGTCGGCCCTTGGAAGTTGGTGGGCGAGCACCCGGGGAAGTGGGAGCTCTACAACATGGACGAAGACAGAACCGAGCTCAACGACCTGGCCGGCGGCGATCCGGCGAGGGTCGGCGAGATGGCTACGACGTATAAGGACTGGGCGGAGCGCTGCGGCGTGCTGCCCTGGCCGGTAGACCCGGACCAGCGCCCGTCCAACGTGCGAGGGGAGCACACAAACATCTCACGCCTGGGGTCGCGGTAACCGGGTCCTCCTCAGTGCTCCATGACCGTGCCGCCATCTATGTTGATGGACTGGCCGTGGATCCAGGAGGCCGCCTCCGTGCAGAGATACGCCATGAACGCGCCCACCTCCTCGGGCGTGCCGGCCCGTCCGATGGGATGAGCGGCGGCTTTCTCCGCCCACTCGTCGCCCCTGCCGAACCGGTCCATGCGGGCGGTGTCGACCGCCGCGGGACAGACGCAGTTCACGTTGATCTTATGCGGCCCTAGCTCCCTCGCCAGGGACTGGGTCATGCCCACGACGGCGAAGTTCGCGGCGTTGTACGCCAGCGTGTTCGCCGATCCCCTCTTGCCCGCCGACGACGCGACACTCACGATCTTGCCGCCCTCGTCCCGCTCCTGCAGGACCCTGACCACGGCCCGGCTGCACAGATACATCCCCCGGACCTTCACATCCAAGACCCGTTGGAAAATGTCGGGCTCCACGTCGGCGATGGGGGCCCGGTCCGGCCCGATGGCCACGGCGGCGTTATTGATGAGGATATCCACTCTGCCGAACTCCTCCAGGGTGCGCTCCATCATCGCGTCCACCTGCCGCTCGTCGGTGACGTCGAGGACGATGGGAAGCGCGCGGCGACCGGCGGCGCGAACGTCGTCGGCCGTGCTCTCGATGTCCCTCCAGCCCATCTCCCTCTCGTCGGGAGGGTACGTCGCCGGGTCCCTGCCGGTCCCGGTCACCACCACGTCTGCGCCCAGGCCGGCCAGGGCCATCGTCACGGAGTACCCGATACCGCGCCGTCTGCCCGCGCCTGTAATAACGGCCACATTGCCATCTAGCTCGCCCATGTCGTTTCCTCCCTTACCCCGTTATAAATGCTCGGCCTACCGCTATACCCTCTTACCCTTTGCCCCGTACCCTACACCCCGCCCTCTCACTCCGCCTCGCGCAGCCGCTTCTGGGTCAACGTCACAAGCGACGTCACGGCCAGCGTCACGCCGGCCATGATCGCGAGAGCGGACCGAGCGCCCCAGACGTCGGCGGCCAGGCCCAGGGGAAGGACCCCCAGCGGCACCAGGCCGATGGTCATCATGAGCACGCTCATGACTCTGCCCCGGTATTCGTCCTCAACCGAATCCATCGCCAGCGAATCGATCAGCGTACGCTTCGGCGCACCGCCCAGGCCGAAAAACAGCATCAGGCCCACGGCGGCCAGATAGTGAGGGAAGACCGACATCAGCAAGAGCACCGTCCCGATCACGAAGCTCGCGGCGATCAGGAGCGGCCCGCGCCGCCAGTTGCCGATCCGGGCCACGAACAGCGCCCCTCCCAGGGAGCCCGCGCCCGCTACCGCCGCCAGCAGTCCCATTGCATCGGCCTCTTTCTGGTAGATCTCGACGACAAACACTGGCAACAGGAGCTGGAGGGGCATGGCCATCAACGTCGACGCCAGCGCCAATAGCAGGAGCACCATCACCATTCGGTTGCCACGGATGTGCAGCAGCCCATCCCATATGTCGTTTAGAAGCGCTGACTTGGCACCGGCGGAACCGCCGCCCGTCGGCGGTACCAGGCTGATAAGTATGGCGGCCACGACCTGGAATCCGAACATCGCCAGGAACACGGTTTCGGCGCCAAATGACGCGTAGAGGAATCCCGCGATCGCCGGAGCGGACAGCGTTGTCGCGCCCATGCCGGCGTTGTTGAGCGCCATTGCGTTCGTGATCTGGCTTCGGTCGACCAGCCGTGGGATGATAGCCTGCCGGGCGGGGAGCATAAACGCGAACAGCGCGCCATGGATTATCGACGCCACCAGGATGTGATACCAGGTGATCGTCTCCGTCATCACCGAGACCGCCAGCGACAGGGCGATCACCGCCTCGGCGATCTGGAACAGCTGGATCAGCCGCTTGCGCTCCACACGGTCTGCAACGGCGCCTCCAAATAGCGCCAGGCCGAACAAGGGCACGCCGTAGCCCAGGCTGATGATCCCGAGCAGCCCGGCCGAGCCGGTCAGATCGTACGCCAGATAGCCCTGCACGACACCCTGGAACGAGCCCGCGCACCACATGAACAAGGTCCCGATCCACAGGTGCCTGAAGCCGCTGTTTCTCAGGGAGCTGAACGTGAGCATCCAGCCGCCGGCGCTTTGTCGGCGCATTCCGCGGCTCTCCACTGGGTCCGACCCGGCGCCCTCTCCGGCAGGGCTTCGATTAGACGGCATGGCTCCGACGTTCGGGTGTGCGGCGCCAGGTGAGTCCTCTGCACCCTCGCCGCTCGGTAAGCCTTCGTTCATGAATGAAGCCTACACCGGCGTCAGCCGAACCCGCAAGGGTCTATACAGTTCCTGCCATAGGGCGAATCTTCGATATCCTACGTTCCATCGGAATCCTGCATCACAGCCGCAATCGCCATATCGCGGATAACCGGCCGGTGTTAGGATAGTGGTAGCTGCGTTGCGGGAGATCAAGAACGGCCGCTAGGCCGCGCCCCTGCAAGGAAGGACACCCATGGCAAGCAGTAGCAGACTAGCCCTGTTCGGCGGCGATCCCGCCGTCACGCTGGACCATACCGAGGCATCACTTTGGCCTGTCGTCGAGCAGGAGGAGCTCGATGCGGTCGCGGAGGTCGCGCTCAGCGGCGAGTGGTCGAGCAACGCGACGGCGAACCGGCTGGAAGAGCAGTTCGCCCGTTACGTCGGCGTCAAGTTCGCCCTGGCGCACAACAACGGCACGTCCTCCCTGCATGCCTGCACCTTCGCCCTTGGGCTCGGACCGGGAGACGAGGTCATCTCGCCAGCAACGACCTTCTGGGCCACGGCCATGACAATCCTCACCGTCGGCGCCATACCCGTGTTCGCCGACGTGGACCCGGTGTACCTGAACCTCGACCCGGAGGACGCCGACCGCAAGATAACCTCCCGTACCAGAGCCATCATGCTGTGCCACCGGGGAGGGATGCCCTGTGACATGGACGCATTCACCGCACTGGCAAGGAAGCACGGCCTCAAGCTGATCGAGGACGCCTCACATGCCCACGGCTCGGCGTATCGTGGCAGGAAGATCGGGTCGCTGGGTGACGTTGCCGGGTTCTCCATGCAGACCTCTAAGCTAATGCCCTCCGGCGAAGGGGGGCTATTCGTCACCGACGAGCGAGAATACTACGACAGGGCCGTCCTGCTGGGACACTACGAGCGTATCAAGGACCTGGACGACGACAAGCGGTTCCAGAACACCGGCTACGGCTATAAGCATCGTATAAGCCCGCTCAACGCGGCGCTGGGAGAGGTCTCGCTGTCCAAGCTGGACGACCGCAACGCGAGTCGCAGCGGCGGCGTCCGGTACCTGTTCGACCAGCTCAGCGAGATACCGGGGATCGTGCCGCCGGCCGCCCCCGACTACGTCGATGCGGTCCACTACCTTCCCGGATTCGTGATCTACGAGCCGGGCCAGCTAGGCGGCCTGCCCGTGGACCGGTTCGTCGAGGCCCTGAGCGCCGAGGGCGCGAAGGTCCAGGGAGGCGCCACACTGCGGCATCGCGGCGGGATCCACGCGCAGCCCATGTTCACCGAGCGCAAGCACTGGGCATTCGAGCACCCCGCGAACGCCGAGTCCATGAAGCACGTCCGCTACGGGTCAGGCGCCCTGCCTGTGACCGACGCCCCGTCCCGTGACCGCATCACGCTGCCCAGCATGCCCCGGCCCACCCAGGAGTTGCTCGACCAGTACGTCGAGGCCTTCCGCAAGGTCGCGGTGAATGCGGCTTCATTGACTTAGGTATCCAGGAGCGGACCGAAAGATCCGGCCCTGGAGAAAGACAGGCAGCTACACGTCGGGCAGCCGCCATCGGACCGCCTGGGCGCTTCCCGCCAGATCCCCCAACACCCCGCGCTCGTCGAGCTGTGAGTTACCCGTTACCGTGACGATGGCGCCGTCCTCGAGGGCGACGCTGGCGGGATACCCCGGGCCCAAGCTCACGTGATAGATCTCCGGGCTCCACGTCCGGCCCTCGTCGTCGCTCACACGGGCCCGGACATCGCCCTCCTCGTACGGATAGCGCCGGTCGTTCACGAGGACCACCCTGCCATCCGGGACCTGTACGAGCTGCCCGTGGCACTCGCCGAGCATGAGCAGCGGCGTGCCATTCGAGTCTAGCACGGGTCTCAGGCCACTCCACGTGTGGCCGCCGTCGTCCGATTCGCCGAGGAACACATGCTTGAACAACCGGCCGCTGCCGTCGCCCTCGGGGTCCCCGCCCCATTCGACGACCTTATCGCGGTGCCAGGGCTGGTGGTAGCCGGAGTATCGGAAGGCGGCCAGGACCCTGCCGGAGGCCAACTCCAGGAGGTGGGTTTCCAGACAGCCGGGGAATGTGCCGCCCACGCCGGGCCAATGCCGCTCCGGCCCATCTCCCACCGCCTCGACACCGGAATCCTCCGAATCTTGTCCGCCGTACCACGTCCTTCCCCCATCGTCGGAGCGAAAGACGTGCTGGGGATGCTCGTTGGGCACGCCCTCGGGCTTCCTGTTGTAGCGGGCCACCGGAAACAGCACGGCGCCGTTCCTGAGCTGGGTCAGCGACAAGAAACCCTCACCGATAGCCTCGAATGGCGCGGGATATAGAATGGCCGGCGACCCCCAGCTCTCGCCAAGGTCGGTCGAACGGTGGAACTTCACGTCGCCGAGGCCCCAGACGGCCAGCAGTAGCGTATCGTCGGCCAGCACAGTGAACCCGCACAACCGCTCGTCGCCGGTTGGCTCCAGCGGCCGGCCGGTCCAGGTGCGTCCGCCGTCGACCGAGCGAAACAGTCGCTCCGGGTTGGCGCCGGTTCCCGGCCATCCCCCACTCGTGTTGAACCCGACCGCCGCCCAGATTTCCCCGTTTTGCGTCCGGCCCATGCACGCCTCCGCCCTGCCCTGCAAGCCAGGGTAGTCCAGGGGAACTCGCTCGACGTCGACCTCCCGCACCGTCTCGCCTCCCACCGTCACCTTCATTTTCTGAGCAACCACTTCGCCACTCCTCTACTGGCCTGGATATTCAGTAATCCGGAAGCATGGTATCATCTACGGCTAATTAGGTGGCACACGGGCGGGGTCGAGGCCGCCGGTACCGGTCCGCAACAAGATTCACCAGGGGTGCGACGATGTCATCCGCAAGATCAGACGAGATTTCGTGGGCCGGAATAGGGCCGTCGCTGGAGCGGCTGCTCAAATATGAGGAGCGGCTACACAGCGGCAGCAACGCCGGCGATGCCCTCCTGGCGGCACTGACCGGCGAGCCGCCGGACTCGGCCTGGCGGCGGTTTCTCACGAACGCCCGCAACTTTGGCGCAGTCGTGGACCATGCCCTGAACATGTCGCGCCGCAATGCGTCGTCCCCCGGTGCGGCGGCAGGTCAGGCGAGGGAGATCGCCGAGGCGGCGCTGGGTCTCGGAGCCGGACACGATGTTCTGCGGAGATACCTGCTAGGCCGGGCCCTGCTGCCCTCTAAGGTCCGTGACAGAGCGGACGAATCGCTCGCGTCGGGGGGCGTCGACGCCCCCCTCGGGGCCGTCGCATTCGCCGCCGGTATCGACCGGCTCGAGCGGCAGGGCGGCCTCGACGAATACTCGCAGGACGTGGTCGAGTACTGGTACCGGGAGATCCTCGACGGCCACGTAGGCGCGAACGATGCAGAGGCACTCCCTGACCAGATCCTGGACGCGAAAGACCGGCTGCTGGCCTACCATGCCGGACTCAGGTTCGCCCGCCCGGTCGACGGCACAGCCGTCTACAGCCGTTACTCGTTCGTGCTGACCGCGCGCGACGTGCCCGCCGCGGTGGACACCGTGTTCGACGTCTATGCGATCGCGCTTCGGATCGACCCCGAGCAAGTCGAGCCGTTCTTCACGAGCCTGTCTCGAGATGAGCTCATCCACCGATTCACGATGCTGAAAGACTGGATCGGCGACAGGTACATCTTTGGAAAGAGTCTGACCCCGAAGCTGGCCGATTTTCTGGCCCAGCCGGGGGACTTCCGGCCCTTGCTGAACAAGCTCGAAGGGCTGTCCGACGAGACGCAGGCGGGGCGATTCCGGATGGACAACATACTGCAAAGGGATCTGGAGCTTCAGCGCTTCATCATGGAGTACACCAAACACAATGCCGTGAACCGCTCGTTGCCCTACATCGATGAGTCGGATGGCGAGATGTTTGAGAAGTTCGAGAAGATGAAAGAGCTGCCGCCCCAACGGGACGAGCCGGTATCGCTCACCGAGGAGCATCTCGTGCAGGCGAAGCGCACGGCATACGAGGCCTACGGGCTGCTCAAGTTCCTCCGAGAGCTCAGGGCGACCTCCGGCAGGCATATCGTAGTGGTTGGAAACGACAGGTACGGTCGACAATGGGCCGTGGAGCCGCTCGAGGATTTCCTGACAGAGGGTTTTACGCTGCGGTACGACCGCGCACCGTCTCACATGTCGACCCAGCTGACCGTTGGAAGTGCGAGGTTCGGAGAGGGTGCGCTCGATATCCGGGGCGCATGGACCCCGGACATCTTTCCGAGGGAGTTTGCCAGGCAGATCGGCGAGCGGATGCCCCACGTCGTCATCGTGGACGCCATGAGCCCCGGCAAGGGCCGAGGCGGCGACCTAATGCTGTTCTCACGAGCCAACCAGGGATACGCCAACTGGTTCGTCGCCTTCAACGATGTCCGCGCCGAAGGGGATGGCACTAGGTATCAGGACGATACGTTCCTGCCGCCGCACCATTTCCCGCCGCTAGTGAAATGGCACGAGTTCGTGAAATTGAGGAGACAGCTCCGCGAGTGGGTCGCCCCCGGTCCCACCTACAGCATGGCGCTGTGGTCTCCCCGACCGGCCAGCTTCGCGCGGCTGGGCGAGATCACTGTGGCAAACGTCGCCCCCGACATGGACAGCGACCGACCACAGGCCGTATTCGCCAATCCCGTCATCTATAGCAACAGCTGGGAGGGCCTCTCCAAGGACCTGCACGGAACCAGGCCGTACTACTTCGACGGGCCGGAGAGGTACGTCAAGGAGGAGATCATCTTTGGCTTCGGCTCCCACGGGTTCGAGACCAGGGTAGTGGGGCCGACCACCGCCATGTTCGTAGCGGCCGTGCAGCGGGCCATCACCGCCGAGGTCGCACGTCTGCTTGATAGCGACTGAGCGAGGACTTAGGCTGTTTGACACAGGTGTGATCTATCCATAGACTGGTGTTTGTTCGCCAGGACCGCCAGACCTTCCCACAGTTTATGACCTATCTAGAAAAATGAGCGTAATGCCGCGGTAGCTGCCACGCGCACACCTCGCTCCCTAGGGTCTCGAGGTGGCTCCCATACAGGAGGTCGATGAGTGGTCGCCTACATTGCCCGGCGCCTCGTGCTGGCCATGTTCACGGTTGTGATGATTTCTGTCCTCGCCTTCGTCGTCATCCAATTGCCAGAGGGCGACGCGGCCGACAATGCGGTGCGAATATTGATGCAGGAAGGCTTCAATCATGACCCCGGTATGGCGGAAACCCTGCGACGCTACTTCGGTCTGGACGTGCCCATGCACCAGCGCTATGCCAGATGGGTATGGAACCTGGTCCACGGTGACCTGGGCCTCTCCCTCAAGGCCTACGGCGGATACGCTAACCAGCGGCCAGTCAAGAAGGTCCTCGGCGACCGCATTTGGCTGACGGTCGCGCTAACGGGATTCACCGTCATAGTCACCTGGACGTTTGCAATCCCTGTGGGTATCTATTCGGCTGTGCGCAAGCACTCCGTCGGCGACTACGCCGCCACATTTCTGGGGTTCGCGGGACTGGCGGTACCCGATTTCCTGCTGGGGCTGGTGTTAATGTATTTGGCCTATGCCTACTTCGACCAGAGCGTCGGGGGTCTCTTCTCCGGCGACTACCAGAACGAGCCGTGGAGCATGGGCAAGGCATACGACCTTCTCAAGCACCTGTGGATTCCCGCCGTGGTGCTGGGGACGTCGGGGACCGCCGGCCTGATCCGCGTCATGCGCAACAACCTCCTCGATGAGCTGGGCAAGCCCTACGTGATTACGGCCAGGGCCAAGGGAGTCCACCCGCTGAGGCTCATCGTCAAGTACCCGGTGCGCGTCGCCATAAACCCCCTGATCAGCACCATCGGCTATCTGCTTCCAGCCCTGGTGAGTGGCAGCGTCATCGTCTCGGTTGTGCTCAGCCTGCCAACGGTGGGCCCCGTGCTCCTCGAAGCGATACTGACCGAAGACAGCCAGATGGCCGGTTTCATCATACTGATGCTGGGGATGCTCACCGTGGTGGGCACGTTGATCTCGGACATACTGCTGGCCGTGGTGGACCCGCGCATCAAATTCACGGGGAACTAGCGACCTGCGCAAGTTGACGGCGTTCGGCCCATGTATTATAAAGGGTGAACCACAGCCTCGACCCGTACCGGTCGAGTGGCTTGGCACGTTCCACGGAATCTCCCGGGGGGGTTAATCGACTATGGCCGCCTACATTTCACGGCGTCTTCTGCTGGCCGTCTTCACCGTGTGGATAATCTCCATCGCCGCGTTCGTCATCATCGAGCTGCCCCCGGGCGATACGATCGACAGGTTGTTCGACAGAACCACGCGCACTCACGGCGAAGGCATTGCAATTGAGATGCTCGAGGAACTGCGCCTCCGCCTCGGGCTCGACCAGCCAAAGCACGTCCGATACGGCAAGTGGATGTGGGCCCTGCTGCACGGAGACTTGGGCCAGTCCATGGTCCCCTATGGAGGGCTTGGGAACCAGAGACCGGTCAAGGACATTATCGGCGACCGGTTATGGACCACCGTAGTTTTTACCGGCTTCACAGTCTTGGTCACTTGGTCGTTCGCCATCCCTGTGGGTATCTACTCGGCGGTCAGACAGCATTCTGTCGGTGACTACGTCTTTACCTTCATCGGCTTTACGGGGCTAGCCGTGCCCGATTTCCTGCTGGGACTCGTGCTCATGTACATCGCCTTCGCCTACTTCGATCAGAGCGTGGGCGGGCTGTTCTCCGCCGATTTTCTCAATGAGCCGTGGAGCGTCGCCAAGGCGAAAGACATGTTGGACCACCTCTGGATACCCGCTATCGTACTTGGCACCTCGGGGACCGCCGGCCTGATACGCGTGCTTCGCAACAACCTTCTGGATGAGCTGAGCAAGCCATACGTCGTGACGGCAAGAGCCAAGGGCGTGGCCTCCTGGAAACTCATCATCAAGTACCCTGTCCGCGTGGCCATAAACCCGCTGATCAGCACCGTGGGCTATCTTCTACCCTCCCTGGTGGGCGGCAGCGTCATTGTCTCGGTCGTGCTTAGCCTGCCGACGCTGGGCCCTGTCCTGCTTTCGGCCATACAGCAGGAAGACACCTACACGGCAGGCCCGATCATCCTTATGCTGGGGACCCTGACCGTGATCGGGACCCTGGTATCGGACATCCTCCTCGCCGTGGTGGACCCTCGAATCAAATATACTTCCGAGTAGCGACATAGCCCGGTTAGTCACGCTTCCAAGCCGTGGCCGTCGAGGAGGTAACCGTTGCTGGCCTACATATCGCGCCGATTGCTGATGGCCGTTTTCACGGTCTGGGCGATCTCCGTGCTCTCCTTCATCATCATTGAGCTGCCCGAGGGCGACAACGTCGACAAGGCTATCGATCAGTTCATGCAGAGTGGCGGCGCGACCAACATGGAGATCGCGCAGTACTGGCGCGAATACTTCGGCATGGACCGTCCTCAGCACATCCGATACCTGAAATGGATGGGCAACCTGCTGCGGGGAGACCTGGGCCTGTCGCTGTGGCATCACCCGTGCGACTCGATATTCCAGCAGCGTCTGATCAAAGAGGTCATCGGCGACCGGATATGGCTGACTGTGGTGCTAACCGGCTTCACCATTATGGTGACCTGGACGTTCGCCATCCCTGTTGGAATCTACTCCGCCGTCAGGCAGCACTCCATCGGCGACTACGTGTTCACCTTCGTGGGATTCAGCGGCCTGGCGATACCGGACTTCCTGCTGGGCCTGGTGCTGATGTATGTAGCCTTCGCCTACTTCGACCAGAGCGTGGGTGGCCTGTTCTCGGCGGACTACGATGCGGCGCCCTGGTCGCTCGCCAAGGCGTGGGACCTGCTCAATCACCTCTGGATTCCCGCCATCGTCCTGGGCACATCCGGGACGGCGAGCCTGATCAGGATCATGCGCAACAACCTCCTGGACGAGCTGAGTAAACCCTACGTCGTGACCGCCAGGGCCAAGGGCGTGCACCCCATCAAGGTCATCGTCAAGTACCCTGTTCGAGTGGCCATAAACCCCCTTGTGAGCACCGTCGGCTGGCTGATGCCGTCGCTGATCAGCGGCAGTATCATCGTCTCGGTGGTGCTCAGCCTGCCCACGCTGGGGCCGGTGCTGCTCGACGCCATCGTGACCCAGGACCCTTACCTGGCCGGTTTCATCATTCTGATGGCCGGCGTGCTAACCGTGATAGGCACGCTGGTCTCGGACCTCTTGCTCGCGGCGGTAGACCCTCGCATCAGAATAGTCGACCGTTAGTGAAGCAACGGGCGCCCGCAAGCAACGGCATCCCATAGCCGGCGCTGACATTGTCCATGCTCAAACTCGATCAGATCGCCCTGGCCGTCTTGGCCGCCGCACTGGCGCTCGGGGCCTGCCTATCAACGCCCGCGGTGACGCCCGCTCCCCCCTGCGTGGACGCAGATACCGAGTCCGCCTCCGCGGCGCCCTCGGTCGCACTGACCTCCGGCCCAACCGCCCTGGTGATGGGCGGCACGGCATCTATCACGGCAGCGGCGGTCCGCTCCCCGGCGCCTGCACATGGTCGAGCAGCGACCCTGCGGTCGTCAGCATAGCCGGTCCCGGCGACGCCGATTCCACGGTCAGGGGCGGGAGGGTCGGCGTCGCCACGGTCTCCGTCATGTACTCCCACGGGTCCGGTCCGCCGGTAACCGACGCGTTGGAGATCGCCGTCGTTGAGCTTGACCTCGGCATCGCTGGCGTTTCTGAAATGGACGAGGAGACAGTGGGCGGCTTCATCCCCTTGGCCGCACCCGGCGGCGGCCTTCGCGAGATCACACTGGGGGCGGACTCCTCCCCCTTGGGGGCCGGATAACCCTGTCGGCCACCCGGGCCGCGGGCAAGGTAAGGCTCTGGCGGTCCGTCGAGAAAGACATCGAGGTGAAGTTACCCGCATCGTTCGGCCCCACGGACGCCCCGGAAAGACTGTTCGTCGAGGGAGTGGCGGTCACCGCGGGCTCGCGAGAGGTGGAGCTGACTCTATCTCTGGCGGCGGGCGCCACCGTCGTAGAAGACAGGGTGAGACTCTCCGTGGTGCGAGTGGACCTAGACGTAGACAGCGACCGGGACGGCGCGGTGGACGACCTCGAAGACGAGGCCGACGTGCGCCTCGCCGAGCTGCGCACTCCCCGCCTCGACCAGGTGAGGAGCGTTCACCTGTTCGATGAGATCAAGCCGGGTCAGACCGTGTTCTGGGGTGGCCCAGGCGAGGTTGACCTCGCGGCCGACGTCACGTCCCGCGTCAACATTAGGGGCAACTCCACTCTTGGCGTGGAGGGCCTCTTCTTCCGGTACACCGAGCCGAGGGCCTACGGGGGGGCCTTCGCCGATGGCTACGACGGCCTGCTCGACCTGGAGCTGGAGGTTATCGCCGCCGATGGGCAGCTCGTCGGCGCCGATAAGGTCCGCCTCAGAGTCGCTCCCTTCGTGGTGCTGCCCAATACCCAGGATGCCCTGGAGATGTGGGGACGGGACTCCAGCCTGGACGATTTCCGCGCGGCCAACCAGGACACCGTCGTGCTCCAGCCGTACTACACGGGCGGAGACCAGTGGACCCAGGACCACATCGTGCTCCGGCTGCCCAGGTCCAAGTTGACGACCGACGGCATGAGGGACAACACCCCCACCTGGCCGCAAGATAACCTGCTGGGGAAAGACGTCGGGCTGTTCCGGTTCCAGAACACGCACCTGATCGATGGACTCAACTCTGGCGACTCCGGCGGGAATATCGAGCTGGCGCCCCCCACGGCCGACTGGCCCCTGGGACGAATCGTCGTGGGCGATACCATGGGGCCGCGGCTGTTCAGGTTTTTCCAGGACCAGCAAATCCAGGCGCCAATAATGATCAACACCGATTGGCTCACCGTCGGCCACGTGGACGAGATCATCGCCTTCGTGCCCGACGGCGACCGCTGGTCCGTCGTGGCGGCCGACCCGGAGCTTGCGATGAAGCTGATCGCCCCCCTTGAAGACGACGCCGTTTTCTTCGCCGAGGGCAGAACCAGCGCCGGGATGGGCCTGATCGCCGGCGACGCCAGCTCGGCCACCCGCCTCGTGGACAAATCCGGGACTGACTTTCGACAGCCGGACTGGGAGTACGCGCGCTACGTCCGCATCTACGAGGGGAAAGGGGCTGGACAGGTGGCGAGGATCAGCGGCCGGGGTGGCTGATTCCTGGACATCGACCGGGGGTGGCGAACGCCGGATACGAGGGCCCGATGAGGTCGGCCAACTCCGTCGGCGGCCTGCTAGACTCCATCAGCATTCCGCCGCGGGCCGAGTGGTTCGATGTCCCGGACAGCATGAGCAGGTACCTAGTCGTCGAAGATGCCCGGTTCTGGCTGGACGGCGTCGGAAACGAAGTCCCGTCGATCATAAGCGTCAGCGAGGTGAGGAACGACGGCCTGCTGTGGGAGCTGAATCACCACGCGGGCGCCAGCATCCGCGAGGCGGTCGATGAGGTGCTGGCCGGGGTCGGCGAGAACGTACACGTCATACGTGTTCCCGCAATATTCATGGGCTCGTTCGACGTCGACGGATCCGCGGTCGATTCCGCGTTCGCATTCGCTCCGGCCCTCGCCAATCTGCAGGTCGCAGGCGGCCGCGCGTACCTATCGCGCACCTACGGCCCGACCGACGGGAACGGAAACGATGTCCTCCAGGCCGGCGCGCTGCTCGAGCTCCCGGGCGTGCTCCAGGAGATCGACGGCTGGGACAACTACCACCGGCGTATCGGGCATGTCCACTGCTTCACCTACGTCATGCGGGCGGCTTTCGAATTCGACTGGTGAGCGAGGCAGCCCAATGGCTAGACCGACGCCCGCCGCGCCGCGTTCCCGTGCTTGACGGAGACGGCGGGCGAATATATAGTGCGTCATGCTCGACCATGGGCCGGCCGGCGCCTCTAATACGCGGTCCAAGGCCGTTGGTTAAAGGAACGAAGCGATGCTGGAGTACATTGTAAGGCGTCTCATCCTGGCCGGATTCACGATCTGGGTGATTTCGGTACTCGCGTTCGTGATCATCGAGCTGCCCGCGGGCGACCAGGTCGACCGCTTCATAGAGATCACGATGAGCAGAGCCGAGGAGCCCGACCCGGATACGGTGCAGCTTCTTCGTGCCTACCTGGGACTGGACCGCCGGCAGTATGTACGGTATGGCATGTGGATGTGGAACCTGATGCAGGGCGACCTGGGGCGTTCGTTTCAGTACCGGCGAGATGTGGACATGGCCGTCAAGGAGCTGATCGGCAATCGGCTGTGGATGACCATCGCTCTGACCGGCTTCACCATAGTTGTGACCTGGACGTTCGCAATACCCGTCGGAATCTACTCGGCCGTGCGACAGCACTCTGTCGGCGACTACGTCTTCACATTCCTGGGCTTCAGCGGCCTGGCCGTGCCCGACTTCTTGCTGGGGCTGGTCCTCATGTACATCGCGTTCGCGTACTTCAACATGAGCGTCGGGGGGCTGAACTCCGCGGATTACGCCAACGCCCCATGGAACACCGGCAGGATCATCGATCTCGTGAATCACCTGTGGATTCCCGCTATCGTGCTGGGCACCTCCGGGACTGCCAGCCTGGTCCGTATCATGCGCAACAACCTGCTCGACGAGCTGGGCAAACCCTACGTTGTCACGGCAATGGCCAAAGGAATGAACCCGGTCAGGGTGATCCTCAAGTATCCGGTTAGGGTGGCGATCAACCCGCTGGTCAGCACCGTCGGCTATCTGCTGCCGGCCCTCGTCAGCGGCAGCATCATAGTGTCCGTGGTCCTGAGTCTGCCGACGCTGGGGCCGCTGCTCCTGGAGGGTATCCAGACGGAGGACGTGTTTCTGGCCGGCTTCATAATCCTGTTGACGGGTATCCTCACGGTCATGGGGACGCTGGTATCCGACATCCTCCTCGCGGGAGTGGACCCGAGGATCAAGTTTACGGGCCGGTAGTGGTGTTGAGAGCGCATTTCCTAGGTCAGCCGGTTCATGAATGACTCTTGCCGATCACTTTTCCGGACTAGCTGATGAACAAGAACAATGTAGAGTCGCCCACAGACGCCCCCGACTCGGACTCGGCTGGCCGCTCCGTCAAACCGTTCGAACTGTTCTTCGATCTCGTCTTCTTCTTCTTCGCGTTCACGCAGGTCATCCAACTTCTTGCGAGTGAGCTGAGTTGGGTTGGCCTGGGACAAGGCCTTCTCCTCATCGTGGCATTATGGCTGGCATGGCAATCATATGCCTGGCTTGGCACCGCGATTGACCTCGACGAGGAAGCTGTGCGGATAGCGATGCTTGCCGTCATGGGTGGAATGATGGCTGGTGCGCTCGCCGTTCCTGGCGCATTCGGTCACACCGCAGTCCTATTCGCAGCGGCATACGCATTTGTGCGTTTTTTCCAGCTGGTGCTGTTCGGAATTGCCGCCCGAAAGATGGACGGCATGTTCCGCGCCATCCTGATCATGGCGCGGGGAGCCATCCCCGGACCCACAATTGTCCTGGTAGGGGCCGTGTCCGGATGGCGTCCTTTGGAAGCCTGATGAGCGGCGTCACTTCTATTTGAGTATGGCTGGTTTCTCGTGATGGATTTGTCCGGTTGGAGAGTTTCACCGCATCACTTCTCGGAGCGCCACGGACTGCTCTTCAACATCGCTCTGGGTGAAGCCGTGATCTCGATCGGCATAGGCGCATCCGATCTGACGGTCGACAGCATGGTTGTTATACCGGCCATGGTAGGACTCGGGATTATCATTGCGATGTGGTGGACCTACTTCGATGTTAACGCCCTCGCTGTTGAGCGCCATCTGAGTACCGCGAGCGGCACCGCCCAGGTACGGATAGCGCAGCACGCGTACACGTTTATTCGTATGCCGATGATCATCGGAGCGATCTTCTTTAGTCTGGGCGTCAAGAAAACACTGGCACATACCGATGAAGTCCTCGCTATGATTCCGGCTGTCGCCCTGTGCGGGGGGCTCATCCTGTACCTCATCAGACAGGTGGCATTGCGGGCCAGATGCGGTGGGTCGGTGGGCTGGCCCAGGGTTGTTGCGGATCTGTACAGGCTCTATCCGGACGAATGGAACGACATGAATCAGTATACGGTCCTGACTCAGCCCGTCTACTTCGGCCCTCGATTCCTGAATGTGAATGCCACCGAATTGCCAGCGATCTAATGACGAGGCGACCCGATGGCATGCTAGACTGGGAATCGTCGGCAGTGTGTCGTCCTCGCAGCCGGCGGGCGTGGGAGACTGGGGACCGCACTGGGCGATAATGCCGCAGCGTTCGAGTTCCCGTCGCAACTATCGAGACATCTGAAAGTTGAGGTGAAGGTTGCGAACACGAAGTTTCACAAAAAAATCTAGTTTGGAGGTGATACAATTCATGTACGACGTAATTGACACTGGGGTGCTCATTGTCGGCGGCGGAGGCGCCGGTTGCAGGGCCGCGATAGAGGCCTACGACCAGGGCGTCGACGTCTTGATGATCGTCAAAGGCAGGCTCGGACACAGCGGCTGTACCTTGAACGTGGGGACCAGCGCGGCCGTCGGCCCCTGGGGTGTGCCGGAAGACACGACCGATCTGGCGATAAAAGACCTTCTGGCCCACGGCGGGTTCCTGGGAAACCAGGAGATGGTGAAGGTCCTGGCCGAGGAGTCGCCGAACAGAATCGTCGAGCTGCAGGATTGGGGTATAGACTTCGAGCGGAACGAGGACGGCAGCATCGCCATCAACCGGTCCGCCGAGCACACCCACCCCAGGAATTTCGCGTTCAAGCCCACCGGTACCAGCCACCACGACCACGGCTACCCTCCAGGAATCGCGTTGATGGACGTTCTCATGGGAGAGATGGCCAAGAGGTCCATCCGGGTCATGGATGACGTGGCGCTGGTCGATCTATTGGTGACGGACGGCCGCGTGGTGGGCGCCACCGCGATCGACTGCAATGCGAACAAGCTCGTTGTATTCAGGGCCAAGGCGACGGTCCTGGCTACCGGCACCTATAGCCAGGTCTACTCCCACACCACGGTGTCGCCGCAGGAGACCGGGGATGGGCAGGCCGCCGCTTACAGGGCCGGCGCAGAGCTTATCGACATGGAGAATACCCAGTTCGTCGCCACATCTACAGGCTATCCCCCCGGATCGGTCTTCCTCAACGCGAAGGGCGAGAGCTTCCTGAAAAACTACGGGATCCCGAGCACGCAGGGCGTATCGAAGGAGGCCCTGATCTTCGCGGTGGGGACGGAGATCAAGGAGGGTAGAGCCACCGAGCGGGGCACGATCCTGATCGACATGAGCAACCTGGATCGGCAGGGCGAGTGGGCGGCCAGGCACCTGTCCAGGTTCGAGGAAAACCTTCGCAACAGGGGCAGTGTCTATCCGGGCCATGAGACGAAAGGAGTCGACTACACGAAGGAGCCATTCGAGACTTCTCCTCTCGCTCACACCGCGACCGGAGGCGTCAGGGTCAACGAGAGATGCGAGACCAGCCTCCCAGGGCTGTACGCCGCGGGCGCCGTTGCGGGCGGGGTTTACGGACACGCGAGACCCGAGGGGTACACCTCGATGATCACCCTGGTATTCGGACGCATAGGCGGCCTCGTCGCCGCTCAAAGCTCCAAAGAGATTGGCGCCGTCGCCCTGGACGACGGCGCCGTCCAGGCCAGCATGCAGTGGACGACCGGCCTCGTGGAGAAGTCGGCGGGGGTGAGCCCCGACGAGATCAAAGCCCAGATAAGGGCCGCCATGAAAAGCCACGCCTGGATCATCAAGGACGAGGATGGGATGAAAGCAGGTCTGGAGCGGATCAGAGAGATCAGGGAGATAGAGCGGCTGAGGGCCGAAAGCTCCGCGTTCGAGGCCAGGCCAAGGGACGGTTTCGAGTGGACCAGCGCGGTCGAGGTACCCAATATGCTCCTCGCCTCGGAGCTGATGCTGATGGGGGGCATCGAGAGGAAAGAGAGCCGAGGGGCGTTCTTCAGGGCGGACTATCCCAAGATCGACAACGACAACTGGCTGAAGAACCTCATCTACAAGCAGACCGATGGTGGCCCAGTTATCGAAACCGCCCAGGTCGACCTCAAGTACTTCGGCCCCAAGCCGAGCTCTACGGTGCCGGCCACGTAGTTCGTGGTGTACATCGGTGGGCGAACGAGCGACGAGAGCACGACAGGCGTCGGCGGCGGTTTTTGGAACCGGTGGCCCGGAAGGTGGCACCTCCGCATCGTGGACCTCAATATTAGCGATGATGCCTGAGGGCGCCCTCTAACTTGTCGAGATCCAAGCCCGGCGTGGTAGCCGGCCGGGCCCTGCCAGAGACGCAGGCACTCGTCTCCGACACCTTTACAGATCCCAGTTGCGTGCGACCTAACCGATTGCAGCTCGGCCCTTGAATGGCCGACCGGGTAGGCCGGCGGTCTCGCGTTCACCGATAGGGGCTGCGGTGCCAACGCGCGAAGGATTAGGAATGGACGAAACGCGACCCAGTCTCTCCCTGAATGACGAGACAGACTACGGCCTCTGCTTCGCATGCGGGCCCCGCAACCGGTCGGGCCTCCGGCTCCGGTTCGAGCGCTCCGGCGACACCGTCACCACGTCGTTCCAGGGCAGGGAGGAGCACCAGGGCTTCCCCGGCCTTGTGCACGGCGGCGTGATCAGCGCGCTGCTGGACGAGGTCATGAGCAGGGTCTCGCTCCTGGAGGACCGCTGGACGATGACCGCGCGACTGGACATCCGGTATAGGCAGCCGGTCCTGGTCGGCCAGACGGTCACCGCGGTCGCGGAGAAGGGCCGAGTGCTGCGCCGATTCCTTGAGTCCCGAGGCTGGGTCGAGCTGCCGGACGGCAGCGTCGCCGCAGAGGCGGTCGGTACATTCGCGTTCCTCGACGACGAGACGCTGTCCCGCATGAGCGCCGGCTACCCGGGCCTTGCCGGGGAGTGGATGCGGGAGGGATAAGACCGCAGGGGCGCACCGCCGTGCGCCCGCCGGTGACCAGCACCGAGTCCACCGAGCGACGGGCGGCGGTAAGACATACGTTCGTCCTGAGCCTGTCGAAGGACCTGCCTGCAATCACATCTCAACGGCCCCGTCCCGCAGACCGCCAGACAAGGGCATGCGTCCATCACATATGTGCGATACACCCGAGGGAAAACGCACCGTCCGATCCCTCCCTCGGAGCCCTCACAGCGTCAATTATCACACGGAGAGGGACGATCGGCGGCGACCTGCGCGCGCGCCTACGCCTTGACAGTCGCCGCGCACGCGGCATACCATAAGGCATGCGCCGAGGTAGCTCAGTCGGTAGAGCACAGCACTGAAAATGCT
>CAZJDV010000002.1:0-18341 GCA_964544865.1 uncultured Dehalococcoidia bacterium
AGGAACCCTTGAATGTGGATGTCCGAGAGGTCATGGATATGACCTGCGCACTTACCGGGAAGGTCTGCCGAACCTGCGAGGGAGTGAGGTGCGTGCCCCCTAGCAACGGGACTACATGAACAGGAGAGGCTGGCCCCGAAGCATCCTTGAGCGCTATTTTGTGAGGGTGGACGCGCTGCGTAAGACAGGGCTCGGGTACCAGGCTGTGGTCAGTATCTCTTGCGATCGTATGGCCTGCCTGGTCGGAATCTCCGGTGAAATTTGTCACCCATGCTATATAGATGTACACTCCGCACGCCCAAGGCCCAGGCGTAGGGCAGGACCGTGGGAAGACGCACACGAGGAGATCACCGATCTACGGCTGGCGGCACACATTCAGTTCCCTGGCGAACTACGACTTCCTGCGTCTGTGGCTCAGCATGGTGCTATTGTGGGGCGGCTTCTACATGCAGTCCGTGGCCCGTGGGCTCCTCGTCTACGACATCACCGAGTCATCCACGATCCTGGGCCTGGTCAGCGCAGGCGGGAACCTGCCTCTGGGCGCGTTCGCCCTATTCGGGGGCGCCATCGCCGACCGGATGGATCGAAAGAGCCTGATTCAGATAGGGCACGGCGCCATCGCCGTGACAAGGCTCGTAGGCGCTATTTCGATCACCATGGGATTCGTGATCTGGGAACTTCTCCTGGTGGTGTCGGTTCTCCAGGGGGTCTTCGTGGCCTTCGTGAACCCGGCGCTGCACGCGATCACTCCCCAGATCGTCGGCCAGGAGAAGCTTGGCAACGCGATCGCTCTCAACACGGCGGCCCTGAGCACGGCGGCCCTGGTCGCACCCGCCGTCGGAGGGGTGCTCTACGGCATCGTTGGGCCGGGCGGCGTGTACTATGCCATCACAGCAATGGCGTTCCTATCGATGGCGCTCACGATCTCCATACCCAGGCCCAAGGACCTGGTCGATCCGACGGTCTCTCCCGCGACAACCAACATGATGAGCGGGATCTTGGAAGGGCTGAGCAATGTCTGGCTCAACCCGCTGCTGCTCGCCTTGCTCGCCTACGGGCTAGTGATCAACCACCTTGCGAACCCGTTCGGCTTCCTGCTGCCCGTCGTGGTCGTGGACGTTTACCACCAGGAGTCGGAGGCCTATGGGCTGCTCATTAGCCTGATGGGCCTGGGCGCCCTGACCGGCTCCCTGGTCGTCGCCTCTCTAGGAGGGAAGTGGCGCGGTCTAATACTGATCATGGGCTCATTCGCGTCTGGGACAGCGCTGCTGTTGGTGGCGTCTGTGCCACTGTACACCGCGGGGGCTGCCGTGCTGGTGGTGTTTGGGTTCGGGAATGCGGTTCATCTAACGCTGAGCCAGACGCTGGTACTGGAGAACGTCGAGGACCGGTTTCGGGGGCGCACAACAAGCATCTTTACAATGAATGCCGCACTACTGCCCTTCAGCGTTCTCCTGGTGGCTTTCGCATTCGACGCCCTGGGGGCCCGGCCCACCATGGGGCTGTTGGCGACGGGGCTTCTGGTCACCTCGATGGTCGTGCTCACAACCCAGAGGCGAATCCGAGAGCTGAACTAGCCGGGCGACAGCCCTCTAGAGCAACTCCTTGGCAAAACTCTTCAACCAGGCCCGGCGCCAGTGATGGGCGCCATCGACTATAATCTCTACAGACAGGTCCGCGTGGAACGCCTCGACGTCGGGTACAAACAGGTCGCGTGCCGTCCCTAGATCGGCGACACGGTATCGAGCCGTCGGCCTCCCGCTCCAGGTACCGCGCGTCCACAAGCTCTCGCCCGAGCGAAACGTGGTCGAACTCGATGGACCGGCCGATGTCCACGAGCCAGAACGCCAGCCGGTCGGCGATCTCCGGCTCCGTGTATTCCCTGCCCGCATCGAGGATCAGGATCACGCTTTTCAGAAGGATGTGCCGGTCCCGGGACTTGCGAGGAAATACCACCATACCGCTCTTGAGGCATAGCTCGGCCATGCGGGTCCGGAACTCGTCCGCGGAGATAACCCCTGCCTTCTCTATCTTGTCGAGGGTCGGCCTTTTTCAAGAACGTCTCCGGCCTGGTGGGGATACGAGGCGCTGTCACAGGCCCAGGATTCGGGCCGCCGTGCCTCCCATTATCATCGCCAGATCGTCCTCGCTGAGAAATTCGCAGTATTTCTCGATCCAATGGCGCGACTGGCGATAGGTGCAAAAGCGGTTCTGGAACGGCATATCCGTCCCCCACAGCAGATGATCGGCGCCGATGCGGCCGGCCATCTCCTCGAAGGTCGGCCACACCTCTCGATACGGAAAGTCGAAGAGGTCGCCGACGCGGACCGGGAAGCATACCTCCAGGTTGCAGTTCTCGCCCGCGAACGGCTCCCATATCTCCTCCGGCAGCGTGATCCGGTCGCCGTCCAGGAACACCCGCCAGGGAAAGCCGTGGGTCAGGCTGCACACCGTATCGGGGTAGCGCTCCATCCAACGCTTGAGAATTTTCAGCTCGTTCAGGTAGCCCTGCCTCTCCTCGACTATAGTAGGAGTCGAGGCGGTGCGGGACTCCGGCCCCTGGCCGAGGGTGAAGAACACCGGGACGCCGAGGGATGTCGCCGCCTCCCAGAAAGGCCGGTAGAAGCCGTCGTCCCAGGGTTCGTCGCTCACCGAATAGCCCATCGGATTGAACTTTATGGCGTGCAGTCCGTGCTGGGTAATCGCCGTCGCCAGCTCGTCGATGACGGCGTCCATTTCGTCTCGTATCCGCCACTCGTCCACAGGGGCCATGGACCGGATTCGGCCGGGCGCCAGCCTGACACACTCGGCCAGATAGGCGCTGTCGCGGCCCAGCATTGGATTGGTGTGCAACAGCACAACGTCGACGCCCGCGTAGTCCATCTCGCCGATCAGGCTCTGCGGCGTGAACTCGCAGTTTCGCAGGTTGGGCGGATAGAAGTGCTTTGTGTGCTCCTCTCCCTCGTATTCCCAGACCACGCGGCCGGCGGCGTGATCGACGTGGAAATTCACGTCCGGAAGGAGTGACAGGTCGTTAGAGTCCTTTGGCGCCAGCACCCGGGACGGGGACGGGGCGCGGTCCCGCAGGCGGAACGCCGGCTGGTGATGACCCGCGTAGCCCGCCTGCACCCACCGCAGATGCTCGTCGGCGCTTTCGTATCCTCTCGGGCTGTCGGCCGGCTCGAAGCAGTAGGCGTGCGAGTCGATAACCACTCTGACCTCCGTTGCTTGGTAACTATCTCAATGAGGCACGGTGGCTTCTTCCCACCCGCCATCCTTAGGTGTTCTTCTGTCTGGTGGCACATCCCTCTGACCTCTTGCCAGGAGGGCGGCCCAGATCAACAATAGGCCGGGCCCGTCTATGACCCGATCCGCCGGGCTACTACGCGGCGCCTTTCGCCCGACGCCTGTGCATGATCGCCCATGCGCCCAGTCCGGCGACCGATACCAGCCCCACGGCCACGGTCACCAGCTCGAAATTCTCCGCCACGAACCTCTCGATCTCCTGGCCGAATACCATCACCAGCACGCCGATCGTGACGAAGCGCAACCCTCTCCCAACCAGCGACGCCAGCACGAAGATGCGCCTATCCAACCTCAGCACGCCGGCCGCGATGGCGAACACCTTGTATGGGATCGGTGTGAAGGCGGCCAGCACGGTAGCCCACACGCCGTACCTCTCCAGCAAGTGCTCGGTCTTCTCCACCACCTCCTCTGAGAACAGCCGCAACAGGACCGGCCTCCCAAACTTTCCGCCGATCCAGTGACCGACGACGGCCCCCGCGACGGAGCTCACGGTCACGAGCAGCGCGAGCCAGATCGCCAGGTCCTGCCGGGCGAGGGCGACGGCCACCAGCAACGGGTCGGGCAATATCGGGAAGAATATCGACTCGGCGAACGCCGTTACGGCGAGGGCGAGGACCGCCCAGTCGCTGCCGGCGAAACCGACCACCCATTCGGAGAGGTCGTGGAGCCACTCGATCATTTCCGGGATTCGCCGTCCCGCCTGATCTCGACCTCGAAGTCGTATGTCTGGCCGCCCACTTCCGCGTGAGCCGAGTGGCGCGTGACGGACTCTGGGTCGCCGGCCTCGGAGCTCGCTACGGGCGTGGCCTCCTCATCGACGACCTCATAGGCCTCGCCATCGACCACCACACTCAGGATGGGAAGGCTGTTTTCGGCCGCCGGGGGGCCGCTAGCTATGGCGGCCAGGATGGCCTCGTTCTCCCATATGAGCCGGTGCCCCTCCTCGACGTCCACCTCCTTGAAGACCACCGTCTGACCCGGCACCGCCTGTGCGAGCCTGCCCAGGTCGGCGGTGATAACGGTGGCGATCTTCGCGTAACCTCCAGTGGTCCCGCGATCTGCAAGCAGGATGGTCGGGACCCCGTCACCTGGGACCTGGATCGCGCCGGGAGGATTGCCGAAGGAGACGATGTCGGGCCCCAGCTTGTGGTTGATGGCCGGCCCCTCCAGCCGGTAGCCCATCCGGTCCGAATCCAGGGAAATCTCATAGGTCGACTCGAGTAGAGTCGCGATGGCCTCCGACCCGAACGCCTCGCTCTGGGGGCCCATGATAACCCGGATCTCGTGGCTCTCGCCGTAGGTTGGGACGATGTAGCCGCCGGGCAGCCCGCGCGGCACGAAGCCGTCCTCACCGGGGGGGGGCAACGCGGAGAGCACGTCCCCCCTTTCAAGACGCCGCCCCTCGTATCCTCCGAATCGCGCTTTCAAGTTGGTCGACCGGCTCCCCATCACCACCGGAACGTCGATACCCCCGGCGACCGCCAGGTAGGCGCGCATGCCGTCGCGCATGCCGTGGAATGTCAGCTCGTCGCCCTCAGATACCTTGGTCGCCTGCCAATGCGGCAGCGGCTCACCGTCGAGCCTTGGCGACAGGTCCGCGCCGGTCACGGCGATCCAGGTGTCCGCGAGGAACCTGGCCACGGGGCCCACGACGGTCATTTCGAGGCCGGCCGCACCGTCGTCGTTCCCCACCAGTGCGTTGGCGAACCGCAGGGCGAACTCGTCCAGGGCGCCGGAGACGGGGACGCCGAATCTCTGGAAGCCGTACCGGCCACGGTCCTGCACCGTGGTGAGCATCCCGGCCTCGGCTATCTCAAGAGTCGGAATACTCACTGCTTCGCCGTCACCGTCGCTTGAAACTCGCCGCTCTCGACCCGCCCGCGGACCTCTGCGTAGTCCTTCTCGCTTTGCAGGGGCGTGAACCGGACGTAGTCCCCGGCGGCCAGCAGGGACGGAGGCTCTCTAACAGGATCGAACATGGTCACCGGTGTGCGGCCGATCAGCCGCCATCCACCGGGGCTCGCGAATGGGTAGACACCTGTCTGGCTTTCGGCGATCCCTACCGACCCCGCCGGTATCTCCTGCCTAGGGGTCGGCAGCCTTGGTGTGGCCAGTCTCTCATCCAGGCCGCCCAGATAGGGGAACCCCGGCGTGAATCCCATCATGTGAACGAGATACTCCGTATCAGAGTGTACCCTGACGACCTCGTCTGTCGTCATGCCGCACTGCTCGGCGACGAACGGCAGGTCGGGACCATGCTCGCCACCGTAGAGCGTGGGGATATGAACGACGCGGGACCTATCTTGGACTTGCCCGCCCGGGTCGCTGCAGAGCTTGAGTAGCGTGGCCTGGAGAGCGGCGAGGGACGTCGTGGTGGCGTCATACTGCACCAACAGGGACCGGTAGGCCGGTATCAGGTCCACGACCCCCGCGACCTCGACGGCCTCGACGCGCTGTGCCAGGTCGTGAACCCGGCGATTGACGGCCTCGTCGATCGCGTCGCCCAACTCGACGACCAACGCCTGGTCGCCCGCGGGCAGGAACAACGGTGTCTCGTACATTTAGCTCACCACCGGGCGGCCGGGTTTATTGAGTCATGAACGGTGAGACTCAAACCAGCTCGTCCATAGGCACCACGGAGACGCCCTCGGCCTCGAGCCTCTTGCGGACAGCCGCCGCCATCTCGACGGCGCCGGGTGTGTCGCCGTGAATACACAGGCTGGCGGCCTGGACGTCGATCTTTTCTCCGGTGATCGCCCTTGCGCTGCCCTCCACCACCATGGAGACGCTCCTCTCTACCACCTCGTCGACATCATGGAGCACAGCGCCGGGCAGTGCCCTGGAGACCAGGCTGCCATCGGCGTTGAGCGCCCGGTCCGCGAATATCTCGGGCGCGACGCGGAGGCCCATCTCGCTGGCTAAGGACACCCAGCGGGAGCCAGCCAGCGCCACCAGCACCATGCCGGGGTCGACCTCAAGGACCGCCTCGCATATCGCTCGGGCGAGCTGCTCGTCATTGACCGCACGGTTGTACATGGCCCCATGGGGCTTGATGTGCTGGAGCCGCTTGGACTCGGTAAACGCCTGCAATGCGCCAATCTGATAGACCAGGTCGTCCTTTACCTCTTGGGGTGTGGCGGCGATGTCCCGCCGGCCGAAGCCAGCCAGGTCCGGGTAGCTAGGATGCGCGCCGATCGCGACGCCATGGTCCTGGGCCAGCCGCACAGTGCGGCGCATCCACATGGGGTCTCCCGCGTGGAACCCGCAGGCGATATTGGCGGAGCTTATATGCTTTATGACCTCTTCGTCGAGGCCCAAGCGGTAATTCCCGAAGCTCTCGCCCATATCGCAGTTGAGGTCGATCCTGTCCGACATCGCCCTTGCTCCTCAGTCCAGCGGGTATTATATAGGCTCAGTGGCTGGCGCGCCAACGGAGGCGACCCGGCGCGCCGGGTCGTTTCACACCCAGCCAGGATGAGTCCTTCGACTGACCCAAGGCCGAACGAATGTCCATATTCCGCTCCAGATGACTACCTGACTTCTACGGGCACCTATCCTGGTAGCTCGACCGTGTTGTACAATCTTGAACGTTGCTACTTCGCGTAGGGCGGGAAACATGAATCTCGATTCCGATCTAGTAAGACAGGCCCTGACATTGACCGCCATCGGCATGGCAGCCGCCTTCGGCCTTCTGCTACTTATCATGGTGCTCATTCAAGTCATGGGGCTGGCGATATCCTACCAGTCCAGGCGCACTTCGATGCGTGTAGCCGCCGCGGCAGCCGAATCTCGCGACAAGGCCCTCGCGGCGGTAATAGCGGTCAGCGCTTTGCTGGAAAGAGACGGAGACTCAGGAGCGCGCTCAACCGGTTAGGGTGTGGCCCAGTACGCGCGGCGAATCTCACTCGAAATAGGGAAGCGATATTGACAGAGATAATCGATTTCATGCGTTCGTCCGGCGTCGCCAACATGGATTGGCGCGCCGGCCTGATGCTGGCGGCAGGGCTGGCATTCATCTTTGTTGCCGTGACCAAAGGCCGGGAGCCCTACGTGCTTCTGCCCATCGGCCTGGGGGTAATCATCGCAAATCTGCCCTTTACCGGCATGACCGACTTTGTCGCGGGCTCGGACGCGAACCAGGAGTCCGGGATCTTCGGCATCGTCCTTTACTACGGCCTGACGTTCTGGGACATCCTGCCGCCGATAATCTTCCTGGGGCTAGGCGCGATGACCGACTTCAGCCCGGTAATCGCCAATCCCAAGACGCTGCTACTGGGGGCCGCGGCGCAGGTCGGAATCTTCGTCGCGTTCTGGGGCGCGCTATCCGTCGCGGCGGTCCTGGACACAGGATTCACGATCCAAGAGGCGGCGGTAATCGGAATCATCGGCGGGGCGGACGGCCCGACCACGATCTTTCTGTCCGGCATGCTCGCACCCCAGTTGCTTGGAGTCACTGCCGTTGTGGCGTATACGTACATGGCAAGCGTGGTATTCATACAGCCTCCGCTAATGAAGCTGCTCACGACGAAGCGGGAGCGCGAGATCGTGATGAGCGCTCCCAGGGATGTATCCCGCACCGAGAAACTAATCTTCCCCGTCCTGGCGATGATCGTCATCGTACTCGTCGTCCCTAAATCCGCCCCCCTGATCACGATGTTCATGATGGGGAACCTGTTCCGGGAGAGCGGCGTCGTGCCCCGGCTCGCCGATGCGGCCTCCAACGAGTTGCTGAACATGGCCACGATCTTCTTGATGGTCACGGTGGGGACCCAACTCTCGGCCGAAACCATGTTCAAAGTCAACACCATCGTCATCTTCGCGCTGGGCATGGTGGCGTTCGCATGTGGCACGATGGGCGGCCTGATCCTCGCGAAGCTGATGAACCTTGTCCTAAGACAGAAGGTGAATCCGCTGATCGGCTCCGCGGGAGTATCGGCCGTACCCATGGCCGCGAGGATATCCCACGACGTCGGGCAGGAGGCGAACCCCAGGTCGTTCCTGCTGGCCCATGCGATGGGGCCCAACGTCGCCGGCGTGATAGGTTCGGCCGTCGTCGCCGGCGTTTTCATTTCGCTGCTGTAGCCCGCTAATGTCAACGACACTTCGAGTAAAGGTCAAGGGCCAGTGGTTCACCGTCAAGGTGGAAGACTTCCACGCGGACCCTGTGGTGGCGCTCGTTGACGGTGACGAGGTCCGGGTCCACATATCCATCACCGCTGGAGACACGGAGTCCGGCCCCTCGGCACAGCCTGAAACAGCCGAAGTACCTGCCGCCGCTCCTTCTCCGCCGGTCAGCGTCAGGCCCCCGGCGGCGATCAAGACGTTCAGATCCCCGATGCCGGGCGTCATCCTCTCGGTGGCCGTGAAGGTAGGCGACCAGGTGGTCACGGGAGACGAGATCTGCGTGCTTGAGGCGATGAAGATGCAGCAGACCCTCCGCGCAGAGTGGTCCGGCATCGTGCAGGCCGTCCACGTGGAATCGGGCCAGCGGGTACTCGACGGCGACCCACTGGTCGACCTGACGTAGCGCCCGCGCGCCGACCTATTCCAGCGCACCGCGCGGGCCGTTGACCGCATCCTAAAGAAAGCATGTGACTAGGATCGCCCCCCTTTTTATCCGCGACCGGCCCGAAGACCTCTCAGGGCTCAAGGCCACGTCCTGCATTCCAAGGGCTTTTCGGTTGTCTCTTACCAGTGAGACCCTTCGACAAGCTCAGAGTGAACGGGAACAAAATTCCGCTCGTGGTGAGCTTGTCGAACTACAGAACAACTGTAGCGGCTACCGATAGCCGAAAGGCCGTGCTGCATCCCAGGGGCCCCTGCGCGCGCGTCTGTATCGGTGATAAACTGGGATACGGGGTATGGAAAAAGACGGCAATAGGTACGAGATGTCCAGCACCGTTCGTGAGGTCCAGGAGCACGGCCAGTCCGTGTGGTACGACAATATCCGCCGCGGCCTCTTTGGGTCCGGCGAGCTCAAGCGGCTCATCGACCTGGGTGTCACGGGCCTGACCTCCAACCCGACGATATTCCAAAAGGCCATCGCGGAGAGCGGCGACTACGACGATGCCTTCGAGGAGTTGGTCGGCGAAGGGAAGAGCACGAAAGAGGTGTACGAAAGCCTCGTGATCGACGACATTCGAGCGGCCTCAGACCTGCTGCGTCCGGTCTACGAAGGCACCGACGGCGTAGACGGGTACGCATCCCTGGAGGTCAGCCCCCACCTCGCCCACGACACCGACGCCATGGTGTCCGAGGGGAGGAGTCTGTTCGCGGCGCTGGACCGCCCTAACGTCATGGTGAAGGTGCCTGCGACCTCGGAGGGCATCCCCGCCGTCCACCACCTGATAGGAGAAGGGATCAACGTCAACGTCACGCTGCTGTTCTCGCTAAAGGCCTACAGTGACGCCATGCAGGCCTATATTTCCGGGCTGGAGGACCTCCAGTTCTCCGGGGGCGACGTAAGCGGGGTGGCCTCCGTCGGATCGTTTTTCGTCAGCCGTGTGGATGGCGTGATCGACTCCAAGCTAGAGGGCCGTAACGCGGAGCTGATGGGCAAGGCCGCCGTCGCCAACGCCAAGCTGGCCTACCGAGACTTCAAGGAAGAGTTCGGCGGAGACCGTTTCGCGCTGCTGCACGCCAACGGCGCCCGGGTCCAGCGTCCCCTATGGGCCAGCACCAGCACCAAGAACCTGGAGTATAGCGACGTGATGTACGTCGACTCGCTGATCGGCGCCGACACGATAAACACCATGCCGGAGCCGACGCTCCTCGCCTTTCTGGAGCACGGCGCCGTCGCCGACACCCTGGAGGAGGACGTGGAGGGCGCAGAGAGGATTATCGAGGACATCGAGAGCGCCGGTGTGAGCATGGAACAGGTCACGGCCGGCCTGCTGGCCGACGGGGTGAGGCAGTTCACCGAATCTTTCGACCTGCTTATGGCGAACATAGCGGACAAGCGTGCCGCACTGCTGGCCGGGGAGTAGTCCGGCCAGGCTAGGCGGGAGCGGAGCATGCAAGACGTCGAGGCGACTCTGGCGGATTTCCAGCGGCGCGACGTGATACTCCGGGTCTGGAGCAGGGACCACACCCTCTGGAAGCCCGGCCCCGAAGAGATCGCCGACCGGCTCGGCTGGCTCGACGTCACCGGACACATGCGCCGGCAGGCGCCTGATCTCCATGCTTTCACGAAGGACGTGCGCTCGGAAAGCTTTGGCCATGTCGTCCTCCTCGGGATAGGGGGCAGCAGCCTGGGGCCGGAGGTCTTGAAACGGAGCTTCGGCAGCGCGCCCGGATACCCGAGCCTGATAGTCCTCGACTCGACGGTCCCCGCGGCGATTCGGGCGGTCGCCGAGGCCATCGACCCGGCTCACACGCTGTTCCTGGTCTCGTCCAAGTCCGGCGGGACGTCGGAGCCGAGCGCGCTCTACCGGTATTTCAGAGAGCGGGTGCAGAGCGCGCGAGAGGGCGGCGCCGGCTGGAGCTTCGCGGCCATCACCGACGAGGGCTCCTCGCTGGAGAGGCTCGGCCGGGAAGAGGGGTTCAGGCATGTCTTCCTGAATCCTTCGGACATCGGCGGACGGTACTCGGTGCTGTCCTACTTTGGGCTCGTTCCCGCCGCGCTGATCGGGCTGGACGTCGGGACGATGCTGGACCGAGCGGACGCCATGCGCGAATCGTGCGCCGCCAACGTGCCGCTCGGCGACAATCCGGGCGCCTTCCTGGGGACGATGATGGGCACGCTGGCCCTCGCGGGTCGCGACAAGCTCACACTGGTGACCTCGCCGTCCATCGCCGGCTTCGGGCTCTGGGCGGAGCAGCTCATCGCCGAGAGCACCGGAAAGGAAGGCAAGGGGATTGTCCCCGTAGCGGGTGAGTCGTTGCACGGCCCCGATGCGTATGGCGACGACCGGATTTTCGCCTATTTGCGCCTCGAAGGCGACGACAACGCAGTGAACGACGCCCGCATCGCCGAGCTCGAGTCCGCGGGGCATCCGGTCGTTCGGCTGGAGCTTCAGGACATCTACGATCTCGCCGCGGAGTTCTTCCGTTGGGAGTTCGCGACCGCCGTCGCCGGCGTGGTCCTGGGGCTCAACCCATTCGACCAGCCGGACGTGCAGCGGGCCAAGGAGCAGACGGACGCCGTTCTGGGCGAGCACCTGGCATCGGGCAGGCTGCCCGATGCCCCGGACGGTGGCGACGTCGAAAGGCTACTGTCCCAGGCCGGTCCGGGGGACTATCTCGCGATCACGGCCTTCGTGGGGGAGACACCTGAGACGGACAGGGCCCTCGCCCGACTGCGCGAGGCGGTGTCCCGGCGGCATGGGATCGCCACCACGGTTGGCTACGGCCCTCGGTTCCTCCACTCCACGGGGCAGCTTCACAAGGGCGGCGCCGCCAACGGGCTGTTCCTGCAGATCGTCGCCGGGCACGATCCCGACATCTTGATCCCGGGCGAACAGTATTCCTTCGGCGTCCTCGCCGACGCCCAGGCGCTGGGCGACCTGCGGGCTCTCGAGGAGCGAGGCCGCCGATTTGCCAGGGTCCGTGTCGGCCCCGGCGCATCGGCGGACATGGACAGCCTAGCGGCGCAGCTCCAATAGAGCGCCAAAGGAGGCGGGCCGGTGCCCTTCGAAACCACATCCATCGTCATCATGGGCGCGTCCGGGGACCTGACCTCCCGAAAGCTCCTGCCCGCGCTGTTCAATCTGTTCCTGAAGGCGCGGCTGCCCCGCGAGATCAATATGGTCGGTATGTCGCGGTCGCCCTGCAGTGACGAAGAGTTTCGCGAGCGGATGTGGCGTGGCGTCCGGCGACATGGAGCCGTACCGGGACGATTGGCCGCGCTTCGCGGGGAAGGTCCGGTATTGCAGCGGCGACCTGGCGGCTCCCGGCGACGTGGCGCGCCTCAAGGCGATGCTCGAAGAGCTCGAGTCCGGCGCGGAATCGGTCAACCGCCTGTTCTTCCTCTCGATCGCGCCGGCGCTATACGAGAAGGCGACCGCTGGCTTGGGCGCCTCCGGAATGGCGGAAGAGGACTCCGGCTGGCGCCGCGTCGTGATCGAAAAGCCCTTCGGGTGGGACCTGGCGTCCGCCCAAGCGTTGAACCGGGCCGTTCACGACGTGTTCGACGAGTCGCAAGTCTACAGGATCGACCACTACCTGGGCAAGGAGACAGTCCAGAACCTGCTGGTTTTCCGGTTCGCCAACGCGATCTTTGAGCCGGTCTGGAACCGCAACTTCGTTGACAGTGTGCAGATCACGGTGGCGGAGGAGATCCTGTTGGGCGACAGGGCGGGCAACTACAACCAATCGGGGGTCGTCCGCGACATGGTCCAGAACCACCTGCTCCAGTTACTGACCATCGTGGCGATGGAGCCGCCAATCGCGGTTGACTCCGACTCCCTCCGCAACAAGAAGGTGGAGGTGCTCCAGGCGATCCGGAAGTGGACGGGCGAGGCCGCCCTCCGGAACGCCGTCAGCGGGCAGTACCGCGGCTATCTAGACGAGGCGGGGGTGCCGGCCGGCTCGACCACCGCGACCTACGCGACTCTTCGATTGTTCGTGGACAACTGGCGGTGGCAGGGCGTTCCATTCTACCTGCGGTCCGGCAAGGCGATGACCGAAAAGGTGTCCGAGATTGTCATCCAGTTCCAGCGCCCGCCGCACCAGCTCTTCTCCGGCGACCTGGGCCGGGGGCTGAATCCCAACACCCTGTCACTGCTTCTGGAGCCGGACGAAGGGATGCATCTCGGTTTCGAGGTCAAGGTGCCCGATCAGGGCATGGAGATGACGCCGATGAGCATGCAGTTCCACTACGACTCGGCCTTCGCCAGCCAGAGGATTCCCGAGGCCTACCAGCGGCTCCTCCAGGACGCCATCGAGGGCGACGCATCACTGTTCATCCGCAGCGACCAGATAGAAGAGGCGTGGCGAATCGTAGACCCGCTGACTAGGGCGTGGGAAGATCCGGCCACAGGCACCCCGGCCCACATCTACGAGCCCGGCTCCCAGGGGCCCGCCGCCGCGGACGATCTGCTAGCCCAGGACGGCCGCACCTGGCTGACCCGACGCGACACCTAGCCCAGAGAAAGCGAGGCCCCCATGACCGGTCGTAGTCAATCGGAGACGTCAACGCGGATAGAGAGCCTAATCCGGACCTATTTCGAGGGCTGCAACGAGGCGGACGTCGAGAAGATCATGTCGTGCCTCACGCCCGACGCCGTTCACTACTTCCCGCCCGACATGTACGATGGGCCGTGGCACGGGGCCGAGACCATCGCCGAAAGGTGGCGGACCGCCGTCGCGAACCTCGGCTCTCGCTGGGCGATAGACCGCCTCGTGACCGACCCTGGCCGGGGAGAGGCGGTAATCGAGTGGACCCACTTCAAGACGAAGCAGGGGGTGACGCTGCGCGGCGCGGAGTGGTACGAGTTCGACGAGAAGACCGGTCTCATTCGGGAGCTCCGAGCCTACTACGCCTCTCCTCAGGACCCGGGCCTGAAGCGCCTGGAGCTTTCCGGGCTGGACTACGAGGGCCGGGGGTACGCTACGGGGTAGAGACGGGGCGCGACGACTACGTGAAGTTTCTGTGTCACGGTGAGGCGACATCTGCCGTCGTGCCAAAGGACTCGAATGACGCGGTGGCTTCGACCTTCGAGAACCCGGCCTCACGAAACGCGCCGCTTACGCCTTCAGGATGGCGCGGTGGGACAGGGCGCGCTCCAGGGCAGGCTGCATCTTCATGTCGCGCAGCTCGGCGATGGCGGTGTCCAGGTGATCCAGCGCCTCGGCCCGCTCGTCCGGGTAGTGCTCCAGGAGCAGTTCGGCCAATCCCAGGTGGGGATGGGGCGGTGCATTCCAGGGGGATGATACCATACGTGAGGCGTCGCGCAACGAGGCCGGCCGGCGGCAGCGATCAGGGTCATCCGCGGAGGTGCTTCATGCAGACCGTATCCGGCGGGCCGGGAGAGTATTCTTACGTCATAGGGCCGTACCGGGATCCGGCAGCCAAGGTGAAGCCGGGCGAGACCTTCGCGGTGGAAACGGCGGACGCCTTCGAGAACAAGGTCGACTCACCAGACGCGGACATAACGAAGCTGATCGCGCTGCCGTACGTGAACCCGCTGACCGGCCCGATCTTCGTCGAGGAAGCCGAGAAGGGCGACACGCTGGCCGTTTCGCTACACTCCATTGAGGTCACGCGGGACTACGGAGTTAGCGCGCTGATACCGGAGTTCGGCGGCCTTTGCAGCACCGTGTTCACCCGCACGCTCAACGCGCCGCTCCCGGCCCGGGTCATGCTGCACCCCATCCACGACGGAGAGGTCACGTTCTCGGAAGAGATGGCCATACCGACGATCCTCTGCGAGCCTTTCTACGGCACCATCGGGACCGCGCCGGAGCTGGAGGCGATCTCGTCGCTGGCGCCGGGCGTCCACGGCGGGAACATGGACGCGGCGGACGTGCGTCCCGGCAACACGATATATCTGCCGGTCAACGTCCCCGGCGCCATGTTGTACGTCGGCGACGGCCACGCGGCCCAGGGAGACGCCGAGGTCTGCGGCGTGGCCGTCGAGGTCCCCACGAGAGGCACAATGTCCGTTCGGGTCATCAAGGAGAAGGTGATCGGGACGCCTCGAATCGATTCTGAGGACTACATCATGACCGTTGGCAGCGCCCGACCAATGGAGGACGCGGCCCGCATCGCATTCTACGAGCTCGTCATGTGGCTGGAGGCAGATTACGGGATCGAACGGCTGACCGCCTACCAGCTATGCTCGCAGGTCGCCCGCGTCCGGCTGGCCAACATGGTGGATATCCTATATTCTATCGTGGCGAAGTTCCCCAAGCGTTATCTGCCGGCATCCAGGTAGAGGTAGGATACGGCATCTGCCGTTGACATCCGGAGGGACCGCGATTACACTCGCAAAAGCTTGCGCGAGCTATGCATCGAAATCCCAGATCCCTTTGCGCAAGGGAATAAAAGGAGCCAGCAAGGATGAAGACCTACCGTGTTGCGATTGTGGGACTCGGGCGTGCGGGCAGCACGCTGGACGACGAGATGGGCGGCCTGCCCCGCTCCATCGCCGGGGCGTGCGCGGCGAGCGAAAGGCTGGAGTGCGTGGCGGGCGCCGACATCAATACGGAGAGGGTGGAGGCGTTCAAGACGCGGTGGGGCGTGGACTCCGGCTACGCGGACTACAAGAAGATGATCGAGAGGGAGAAGCCGGACCTGGTGGCCGTCTGCACCACCGCCACCGGCCTGCCGAAACCGGGCCGGGAGGCGCCGTCGAGGGACTACTTCGAGGACTCCCACGCCGATGTCTCGGCCTACGCAGCAAACCAGGGGATTCCTCTGGTATACTCCGAGAAGGCCATGGCGTGCTCAATGGTTAAGGCCGACGCGGTACGCGACGCCTGCCACGAGCATGGCACCGTCTTCAACACCGGCGTCCTCAGACGGTTCAGCGCCAGTTTCCAAGTGATGCGCGGGCTCATCGAAGAGGGCGCTATCGGCGAACCCGTGGCGGGGGTGCACTATGCCTCCTCCAACCTGCTGCACGGCCACATCCACTCCATCGACACGCTGTCGTACCTGGTGGGCGACCCGGGCATCAAGGAGATCCGCGGGGAGCTCCTCCCGCGCGGCCTGAAGATCGAGGACAACCGACTGGACGCAGACCCCGACTCGACCTTCCAACTCGTCTTCGAGAACGGCGTCACGGGGTGGACGGTGCCGGTCGGCGGATGGGAATTCGAGGTCCTGGGCACCGAGGGCGCGGTCCGCTCCGAGAGCAGCAGCAGGCAGGTGGCACTCCGAAAGGTCATGCCGGGAGGCTCGAGAAGGGCCCAGTGGGAGCCGGCGGACATCCCGAAGATCGATGATAAGAACGGCTCCGTCGCCGCCGCCCTCGAAGACATGGTGGACGCGTACGAATCGGGCCGGCCGTCCCTCGGCAACATCGACGTGACGCACCATGTCACCGAGGCGGTCCTGGCCATCGCCGAGAGCCATCGGCGCGGCGGCGAGTGGCTCCAGTTGCCGATCGACAATCGCGAACTCTACGTGTTCCACGTGTAACCCGTCGCTCGCTCACAGGCCCTGCGGCGGTGTTAAGATACACGCGCGATGATCGCCTACATTTTCAGGCGGCTGGGATGCGCCGCGCTCTCCATATGGATCATATCGGTGGTGGCGTTCGCCATCATACATCTCCCGGCGGGCGGCGCCAGACCCGAGCAGGCGCCCTTCGCCCTCCGCATATCGAGGGTGTACGGCGTGACCGGGCCGTTCCACGAGCGCTATGGCAAGTGGATGTGGACCCTGCTGCACGGCGACCTCGGCCGCTCCTACATGTTCTTCGAGACCAACTCGCCGACCGAAAGGACGGTGAGAGAGGTGACCGGCGACCGCCTCTGGCTCACGGTGGCCCTGGCCGGGTTCACCATTCTGGTGACGTGGACGATGGCGGTCCCCATCAGAATCTACTCCGCCGTCCGCCACCACTCCATCGGCGACTACGTATTCACGACCCTCGGCTTCACCGGCCTCGCCGTTCCCGATTTCCTTCTGGGCCTGGTGCTGATGTACGTCGCCTTCGCCTATCTGGGCCAGAGCGTGGGCGGCCTGTTCTCCTTCGGATACCAGTTCGACGACACCTGGAGCTGGGCAAAAGGGTGGGACCTCTTCAAGCACCTCTGGATACCGGCCGCCGTGCTCGGCACATCGGGCACCGCGAGCCTGATCCGAATCCTGCGCAACAACCTGCTGGACGAGCTCGGCAAGCCCTACCTGGTCACGGCGAGGGCGAAGGGGGTGCCGGCCCTTAGGGCCATCCTGAAGTACCCCGTGAGGGTGGCGGTCAATCCGCTGGTTAGCACGGTGGGCTACCTGGTGCCCTCGCTGATAAGCGGCAGCGTCATCGTCTCCGTCGTGCTCAGCCTGCCGACGCTGGGTCCGGTGCTGCTCCGGGGTATCATCCAGGAGGACGTCTTTCTCGCCGGGTTCATCATCTTGATGCTGGGGGTGCTTATGGTGATGGGCACGCTGCTCTCCGACATTCTGCTGGCGGTGGTAGACCTCCGGATTAGGTTTACGGGCCGGTAGCACGGGCGTCCTTCCACGGTGCAAGGACGACTCCACGGGCCCAAGTACCATGGCAAGTTGATACGTCTGTACCTCGTGTGCGCGATCGAGCCCGGTTATGATGGCCGAAAGACACTGGAGGTACCGAAAATGAGCGACGAACAGCAGGCCGACAAGGTCATAGGCAGCCACGTGGTCTGGGCCCTGGGTGGCGGCCTCATACCGATGCCTCTCTTCGACATCGCCGCCGTGACCGCCATACAGATGGACATGCTCAAGCAACTCGCGGACGTGTACGGGGTGGAGTTCTCGAGTTGGACGGGCAAGTCGTTCGTGTCCGCCCTGACCGGCAGCACGTTCGCCAGGATTGGCGCATCTCTCATCAAGGCGGTGCCGGAGATCGGCACCGTCATCGGCGGCATATCGATGTCGGCCATGTCGGGGGCGTCGACCTACGCCGTGGGGCAGGTCGCCAAGAGCGTCTTCGGGTCACAGGGCGGCATAATGGAGGTTAACATGCAATGGGCCAAAGACGCCTACTCCTAGGCGCTAGAGCGCGGCAAGGAATTCGTCTCCAGGATCGAGAAGGACTGCTCCAAGGACGTGTACGAGTCCCTTGACAAGCTCGGCAAGCTACGAGAGCAGGGCGTCATCACCGACGAGGAGTTCGAGGCCCAAAAGCAACAAGCTGCTGGAGAGGGTGTAGGGCTTACCTTGCTACCGGCGGGCGGCCCAGGGAGACGGGCCCACGGCGCGGCAGGGGGCACGGTCGGGCTGTGAGTCGGAGCGGGCGTATCGATCCGCGCTGGACTAGGGGCGGGCAAAAGCGTCGGCGTGATTGGGCCTGCCTCGAGAGTCAGGATAGCCTCGATGGTCCCCTGCACTCTGGCGGCTACGACCGTTTCTGTATCAGTAGAAGACACAGGCTGGGTGCACCCAGCGGCGG
>CAZJDV010000002.1:18351-78451 GCA_964544865.1 uncultured Dehalococcoidia bacterium
GAACTTAGCAGGGAGGCTCTCATCAGTTTCTCCTCACACAGCCACCACTGGACGGCGGGCGGCCCAGGGGCGGGCTTGCTCTAGTTGCGCGGCGAGGCGGAACAGGGTGGCCTCGTCGCCGGGGCGGCCCGCGAAGTGGGCGCCCACGGGCAGGCCGTCGTCGTTCCAGTACAGGGGCACCGACATGGCCGGCTGGCCGGTGGCGTTGCTGATGTAGGTGTACGGTGAGAACGCCGCCATGCGGCGGCGCAGCTCGAATGGGTCGCCCTCGGAGAAGGCGAAGGTGCCCAGGGGCACCGGCGGCTGCCCCAGAGTTGGGGTGAGCCACAGGTCGTGGTCCACAAAAAACGTCCCGATGTCCCGCGTCATCCTCTGCATGTCCTGGACGGCCAGAAGGTACTCGGGCCCGCTGATCTGCAACGCCCTGTTCCTGTATGCCCAAACGAAGGGCTCGAATTGCTCGGCGGCCGGCTCCTTTCCAAGCCTCCGAGCCCAGTCCTCGATGCCCCACCCGACGCCCACGGCCAGAGCCTTGGTTGCTGACAGCCACATCAGCTCGGCGTTGAACTCGGGGGACGCCTCCACGACCTCGTGCCCGAGGTCCGCGCACAGGGCGGCTGCATCCCGCACCGCGGCGACGCAGTCGGGATGCAGCTCGGTGCCGAGCGGGGTCCGGCCGCTGAAGCCGATTCGCAGCCTGCCCGGCGGCGCGCCCACCTCGTCGATGAATGGTCGAATCGGCGCGGTGACGGTATAGGGGTCGCCCGTGGCGGGCCCCAACGTGGCGTCAAGCAGGGCGGCGCTGTCTCGCACCGTGCGCGTCAGGGCGTGCTCGGCGACCATGCCGCTGATGACGTCGCCGAAGTGGGGTCCCAAGGGGTTGCGGCCGCGCGACGGCTTGAGGCCGAACACGCCGCAGCAGGCGGAGGGTATGCGGATCGAGCCCCCGGCGTCGTTGCCGTGGGCCGTCGGGACAACGCCCGCCGCGACCGCGGCCGCCGCCCCGCCGCTGGACCCGCCGGTCGTGCGCGTCGTGTCCCAGGGGTTGCGTGCGGGTCCGAATCGCCTGGGCTCGGTGGTCACGCCGATGGCGAGCTCCGGCATGTTTGTCTTCGCGACCGCGATCAGCCCCGCCCGCTTATACCGCTTGACAAGCTCGCTGTCCTCCTCCGGCACGAAGTCGCCGATGAAGTCACTGCCCTCGGTAAAACGGATCCCGGCGTACTCGGCCAGAAAGTCCTTCAGCAGGAACGGGACACCGGCGAAAGGTCCGTCGCCAGGCGGGCGGGAGGCGATCTCCAGCGCCTCATCGTACATCGTGGTGACGACGGCGTTGATGACAGGATTCACCCGCTCGATTCGCTCGATGGCAGCCTGCACGAGCTCCGCCGGCGCAACGTCCCTCCGGCGCACCAGTTCCGCCTGCTCCGTCGCATCCAGGGCCGCGACATCGTCGAACGTTCCCATTTTCTGCTCTCCGTTGCCCATCTTCTATGCGCCAATCACATGCGAAACAACGCAGATGGTATGCACACGACCCGACCAAGTCAACTCGGACTCTTCGAACACGCTCCGTCTTAGCTTCGACTCTTATAGAGGAGGAAACATACTTGACACGAACTCATGTTCTGTTCTATATTGTTCTACAATACTGTAACGGTTGCCCCGGAGGGTAGCATGAGAGACGAAGAACCCAGCGATCCAGTCGAGCAGCTTCAGATGCCCGGGATGCCCAGGGCGCAGCGCCCCGGACCCGCCGCCAGCTCCCAGAACGTGGCCGCGGGGACAGAGGTCCTCTACACAGGCTATTTCCCCGGAGGGCCACGCCACGGCGCCCGGGGTGTCGTCAGACGCGCCAGCGGCCGCCGAGCGTTCGTGGACATGGGCCACTCAGGGATGTGGCACATCCCCTACTACTTCCTCTCGGTCCATGCAAGAGCCGCCTAGAGCTTGAACTTGGCCGTGGCGGGCAATGGTGCGGCTCGACGCCCGCTTCCTCCACTGAGACATCGCCGCCAATTGACAGTCCCCCTCGGAGAGACCGCCATCATGAATAGTACAGATGTGAGCCAGGTCCGCATCAAGGTCGTCGGAGTGGGAGGAGCCGGGGGCAACGCGCTCTCACGGATGACGCGCCGAAAGGATCTCGGCCTGGAGTTCCTGGCGATCAACACCGATGTCCAGGCCCTCAGCCGCATACGCGATATGCCGACCTTTGCCATCGGGCCCGCGGCGACCAGGGGCATGGGTTCGGGAGGAGACCCCGACATCGGCCGAAAGGCGATGCGAGAGAGCCTGGAGCAGGTGTCGCAGCTAATCGACGGCGCTGACATGGTATTCATCGCCGCCGGGCTGGGAGGAGGCACGGGCACCGGCGCCGCGCCGCTGATAGCGAAGCTCGCCAAGAAGCAAGGAGCGCTTACCGTCGGTGTGGTGACCCGTCCGTTCACTTTCGAGGGCAATCGTCGCCGGGAGGTCTCCGACCTCGGGATCCACACCCTGCAACAGAAGGTCGATACGCTGATCGCCGTCGCAAACGACAAGCTGCTGTCCTCTCTCGACGGCGATCTGTCGTTGGAAGACGCCTTCAGCGTGGCCGACGAGGCGCTGAAGCAGGGCGTCGAAGGAATAACGGAGATCATCAGGGTACCCGGGCTGATCAACGTGGACTTTGCCGATGTCAGGGCCGTCATGACCGACGGCGGACCGGCCTTCATGGCCACCGGCGAAGGCAAGGGCAGGTCCGCTGCCCACGACGCCGTGCAGGCCGCGCTGTCCAATCCGATGTTCGACGCGCCCCTCGAGGGGTGCCGCGGCATCCTGCTGAACATCAGGGGTGGCAAGGACCTCGCGCTCGGCCAGGTGCACGAGATCGCCGGCATCGTGAGGGACGCCAGCAGGTCCCGCGCCCAGGTGATATTCGGGGTCGTGAACGACAAGAAGTGGAAGAAACGGGTCAGCGTCACGGTCATCGCCACAGGAATAGGTACGAAGGCCCAGCACTTTCCGGCATCCACTGCAGAGCTAACGCCGCGAGCAGTGAAAGGCCGGCGGGTGTCCAAACCTGCTGAGGCCGCGACAAGCAATGGGCACGGCGGGCAAGTGGAACTCACGACGCGCAAGATGCTTTAATGCACCGCACGAGGAGCACATCATGAGATACGTAGTCCCCCAAGAGAGTCTAGACAGGGCCTATGCGTTCGTCGACAAGGCAGGCGCCGAGCCAATGCGAGCGCTGGCCGCGGGAGCAATGGGGCGCATGGACCCCACCTAAATTCTCTCGGTGGTGGCCGGCGCTTATCAAAACGCAGGCGGCGGATGGCACGGGTTCGACTCCGATATGCAGGGCTCCTTCTCCACACTGTCGCAAATCCACATCGGGATGCAGTCGTTGCTGTGGATCGAGTCGGGCGGCGGCTCCTCGATTGACCTTACCGTGGAGTTCCTCCGGCGGTCCCAACGCAATAACGGCTGCTGGAATGAGCCAAAGGAAATCTTGAACCACGACCCACCGCCGTGGATGATCCCAGGCGACCGCGACAATCAACTCTGGTTGACATCGGCGGTATGCTGCTATCTCCTGGAGCACCGCCGGGAAGCGGAGGTGCGGTTCGGCGCGGCGCTGGCATTCCTTCGGGCGGGGTGGGGCGCCGAGCGGTTCCCGAAGTACACACACATCCACTGGATGGCGCTGCTTCTGTTCAGCCGACTCTCGCATCCATCCCAGGCCGACCGCCGAATAGCCGCGGGTTGCAAGCGATTCCTGGCGAATGCCTTGTCCGGCGTCTCGCTGGACTCGAACGACGTCACCACCATAGCCTATGCCGCCTTTGGAGCGGGAGCACTCGTCCGTCCGCTCGTTGAGACAGCTTTCGAGAGAGTGATCGAGGACCAGGCCGAGGACGGCGGCTGGGTAACCGGATACGGCGACCCGCACCACGTCTGGGGGACGATCGCGGCGATGTACTTGCTGAGGGTGGTCTCGCAGTCCGATACTACCGTCTGAGTCGCGAGGAGGCCGTTGTTCTTAGATATGGCGCTCCGAGAATATCGCTGGCAGCACGGAGGCTCCACGGCCCGAAGGGCAGCCAGCCTCTCAGGACTCGTCGGGAGGCGGAATCTGGCTTTTCAGATACTGTTCGAGCTCCTCAAGCATGTCCTCCGGGCTGGGGATGCCGCTCGTCGAAGCATGGCACTGCCGAACTGCTCCTCAAGCTTCTTCACATAAGCCGTCAGCTCGGGCCGCCCGGCGATGGCCTGGTCGACTTCGAGGATGTACGCGTCCGCCGACTTGCGCAGCTCGTCCATCGGGACGTCGAATTCCACGAGCCTGCGGAGCCGTGTGAGAAGCGCGTGGGTGACTTGGGGTTCGGGGTCGTGTTCACGTAGTGCGGGCTGTGGCCCCAGATGCTCGCCAGGGACAGGCCGTGGCACACGCAGGCCTCCATGAACGCGGTATGTATGCCGGTGGGGCCCTGATAATCCGCGTTTCGGGCCTAGTTGAGGTGAAGTCGTAGAACTCCTCGGGGGCGATTTCAGCGAACTTCGTCGCCCCGAGCTTCTCGACGAGGTAGCGCAAGGCACCGGACGCCGCCTCGGCGGCGTCCGGCCATCCGGCGAACGCGACGATCATCGCCGGGAGTTTCCGTGGCGGCTCTTGTCGAAATACGAGACCATCCATGGCGCGACCCTTCCCTAATCCTGGCCTGAGTTTACCACCATGCCGAGGGCGATTCCAGGTTTGGAGGCGCTAGTGCGCCGCCAGCACATCGTAGGCGAGCGCCAGCATGATCTTGGCGCCGCTCACGAGGCTCTTGATTCCCATGGACTCGTCGGTGCCGTGCACCCGGTCTTCCTGCGGGTCGTCGTCGGGATGGGCGCCCGCGAAGCCATAGGTCTCCACGCCGAGAGCCCGCGTGAACCTGGAGTCGGTGAATCCCGTGGAGACGGCCGGCACCCACCTCACGTCGTCACGCTCCAGCACGCGGGCGGTGGCGGCGCGTATGCGCCGGGTAAAATCGGTCTCGAATGGCGACGAGTTGGACTCGGCCATATAGTCGATCTCGAACTCCACCCCGGACGTGTCTTCGAGCAGCTCGGTCAACTGCTGCCTGACATATGACTCGTCCTGATGGGGGAGCGTCCGCACGTCACATGTGAGCCTGATGGTCTCGGGCACGCTGTTGGACTTGATGCCACCGCGGACCATCGTGGGGGTCAGCGTCAGGCGGGAGAGCGCGCGAAGCAGAGAGGCCAGATTCGGGTTGTCCGGCTCCACCTCGACGATGATCTCGTCGACGTTCGCACCTGTCGGCTTGTGTTCGATCGCGAATGTGGACAGATGATCGAAGATGCTCAGGGAGGTATCTCGCGCCGGCTCGTAGCCCTCGATTCGCTCGAGCGCCTGTCGCAGCAGATATGAAGCGTTGGTCCCTTTCCACGGCGTCGACGCGTGGGCGCTCGCGCCCTTGAAGTCAATCTCGACCTGCAGGCGGCCCTTCTCCCCAACGCCAAGGCCGTAGGCGAGTCCGCCAGCCGCCTCGAGTGGCGTCCCACCACCCTCGTTGACCGCAAACGGCGCCGTTATTGTCTCCGGGTGGTGCTCGGCGAGCCAGCCAAAGCCGTACCTTCCGCCGTGCTCCTCGTCGGCGCCCGACGCGAGTATCAAACCGTCACGCAGCCGAACGCCGCTGCGTTTCAACACACGCATCGCTATCAGGTGAGCGGTCAGCAGACCCTTGCAGTCCGAGGCCCCGCGCCCGTAGATCCGGCCGCCCGAAATCGTGGCTCCGAAAGGCGGGAAGCGCCATTTTGTCTCGTCCTCCACCGGGACGACGTCCGTGTGGGACATGAGCATCAGGCCGGGCCTGCCGGACGCGCCCTCGAGGTTGGCGATCAGGTTTCCCCTCCCTGGAACTCGCTCGAGGACCAGGCACTCGATTCCGTCCCCGGCCAGCCACTCCCTCACGAAATCGCAGACCTCTGTCTCCCCGCCCGTGGGCATGAAACCGGTGTTGACCGAGGGTATTCTGACCAGGTCCTGCTCAAGCCGGATGATGTCGTCGTAAACGGCATCGACCTGCCCGAGCAGGTCATCCAGGGTCGCCATACGCACCTCTATGATGTAGATACAAGCAGCCAGCCTCCATAGCGTTGGTCGAAGTGACTCCGGGCGGAGCGAAGAATCTGGGGCAGCCGGAGTCGTGAGACGCGCACAAGAGCGAATCTGCGCCCCGCCCCAGATTCTTCGTCGCTGCGCTCCTCAGAACGACACACTCAATCGTCAAGAACGGCTCCGTTCGATCATTCTTCGCTGGTCAGTCAGATGGCCATCAGGAGGGCGGCGATCGTCTTTGCGTCCTCGATCTCGCCATTTTGAATCATCTGCTGGATCTCCGACACTAAGAACCTTTCGACAGCAATGTTCTCGTCGGCGTCCGGCTCCAGCCGGCTGGGCTCAAGGTCCGTGGCGAGGAACACGTGCATTCGCTCGTCGCAGAATCCCGGTGTGCTCCAAAATCCACCCAGGTATCTGAGAGCACGCGCCCTGAAGCCTATCTCCTCCTGGAGCTCGCGCTGAGCGCCCGTCTCCGGGGTTTCGTCTTCCTCGATGATTCCAGCCGGCGCTTCGAGGAGCGTCTTGCCGACCGGATAACGGTACTGGCGCACCAGGACGACGTTGCCGTCGGAGTCTATGGGCACAACCACGGCGGCGGGCCGGTGCTCCACGACCTCCCGGCCGGCACTCCCGCCGCCGGGCAGCTCGACGGAGTCCACGCGCACGCTGACTATCCTGCCTTTGAAGACGGTCTCGCCGGACAGATACGTTTCAGCTTCCATGTGGCTCCGTGTCACTCCCCCGAGGCCGGCCGCACCTGGCGCCCGCTCACACCCAGGCGCTGGGTCAATGTCGAATAGAACGCAGCCGGCGGGTCCTTTCTCAAGAACCGGGCCACGTAGGGACTCCGCCGTATCACCACCACGTGGCCGGGCTCGACCGTGGTGCCGGTCACGCCGTCCACGCTGAGAACGGCCTGATGCCCTCCGACCACCCTCAGTTCGATCTCAGATTCGTGCGACGTCACGATCCCGGTCTGAAAGCTCATGTGGGCCGCCAGCGGCTGGATAAGAGTCTCCCGCGTCTCCGGATGAAGGATCGGCCCTCCGGCGGCCAGCGCGTAGCCGGTGCTGCCCGTCGGCGTCGCCACTATCAGGCCATCGGCGCGGTACGTGGTCAGCAGGACGCCGTCTATGCGCGTGTCGATGTCGAGCAGGCGCGCCACGTCTCCCCGCGTGAGCACAACGTCGTTCAGGGCATGCACTACCACATGGGACTCGCTTGCATGTCCGGAGATCACCGACGCCTGCAGCATCATCCTCTCTTCGACCCGGGGGCTGCCGTCCAGGTACCAGGCGATCCGGCTGCCGGCCTCCTCGACTGACAGCTCGGTCATGAATCCCACTCGTCCCAGATTGATGCCGAGTATGGGCACCGAGTAGGGCGCAAGCACCCGCGTGACGCGCAGAATAGTCCCGTCGCCTCCGGCGGTCACGACGGCGGAGGTGCTCGCGAGGGCCTCCTCGCCGATCTGAAGGTCGCTGGCGGGGGCGACCCAGTACGACTCGTGCAGATCGAGGGAGTCGATCAACGACGCCACCAACTCCCCGGCCCGGGGCAACAGGTGATTATAGGCGAAGCCAACCAGTTTCTTTTCGGGCATGTTTGACACCCTCAGCACGGGCGAACATCGTAAGGGCACGTTAGCGGCGAATCAAACCGGCCAGCCGTTGCTAAAGAAAAAGCACGTCAGCGGCGATCCTCGCCAGCTCCAGCAACGGCTTGGGGTACAGGCCGAAGACCACGACGCTCGCCCCGGTGGCGAACATCGCGAGGCGGATCGGAAGACCGGATTCCACCGGCTCCTCACTCGGGGGCGCGGACAGATACATAACCTTGATGACCCTCAAGTAGTAGTAGGCGGAGACGACGCTGTTGAGCACGCCGACGACCACCAGCCACGTCAGGCCGCTGTCGACGGCCGCCCCGAAGATATAGATCTTGGCCATGAAGCCAACCGTGGGCGGCACGCCCGTCAGCGATATCAATGCGAAGGCCAGGACGGCGGCCAGGTATGGGGAGCGGCGGGCCATGCCGGCGAAGTAGCCGATCTTATCGCCCTCCAGCTTATTTGACACCGCGATGACCACCGAAAACGCGGCCAGGTTCATGGCGGCGTAGCCACCCAGATAAAACAGCACACCCGAGGGCCCGATCACATTCGAATCAACACCCGTCCGAGAGGTCACGGCCGCCAGGCCGACCATCAGGTAGCCGGCGTGGGCGATGGTGCTGTAGGCCAGCATCCGCTTGATGTTGTTCTGCGGGATCGCCACCAGGTTGCCAACGGTCATCGACAGGGCGGCGAGGGTGGCGAAGATCGCGCTCCACTCGACGCTCAGCGCATCCAGCGGGAACGCCACGTAGAACACCCGCAGCACCACCGCGAATCCAGCCGCCTTGCTGGCTACCGACAGGAACGCCGTCACCGGCGTCGGCGAGCCCTCATAGACATCCGGCGCCCACATCTGGAAAGGGAAGGCGGTGAGCTTGAAGCCAAATCCGGCGATTATCAGCACGATGCCTAGCACCAGTGCGTAGCCTCCAAACGGCTCGGAGTTGCTCAGTCCGATCTCGCCTAAGCGGGCCGCCACCTCACCGAGCGCCGTCGTGCCGGTGAACCCGTAGACGAGCACCATGCCGTAAAGCAGCAGGGCGGAGCTGACCCCGCTCAACACCAGGAACTTGATACCGGACTCGGACGATTTGCTATCTCTCAGAAACGCCGCCAGGGCGGCGATAGGCAGAGCTGTCAGCTCCAGCGCGATGTAGATCGTGATCAGCTCGGTGGTGGAGGCCAGCAGCATCATGCCGGAGGTGGAGAACAGCACCAGGGCGTAGTATTCGATCTGAAAGCCCTTGAGCTTGTTCACGTAGTCGGTGGACATGAGGACCACCACCGCGGCGACGCCGATGAACAAGAACTTGAAAAACAGGCTGAACTTGTCCACGACGAGGGAGCCAGACAGAAGTCCGCTGTTCTCGGCGACGCCGTTCGCCTCGAGCCCGAACCAGAGCGCGATGCTGAATCCCAGCGGCACGGCCAGCCCCACCACCGCCAGCGCCGCAAGGTAGCCCTTGCGCGAGACCACCAGGTCGAGCAGGAGAAGCGCGATCGCAAGCGCCGCAATGCCGAACTCCGGTGACAACAAGAACAGATCGTGTGTCGTCATTTAGGTCCGCTCATTCTGTCGTTTGTGCTCTGTCCCGTTGGTCTTGATGGAGCACGTCGTTCCGAGGAGTGGCGCAGATACGCGATTGAGCGCGTCGCACTGCCCCAGCCGCCCCAGATTCTTTGCTCCGCTCAGAATGACATCGGTTAATTTTATGTGGCCCTACTATCAGTATCGGCATGCCCTGCAACATGTCCCTCTGTCCAACCGTCGATCTCTCTCCAGCGCCCATGCTCCCTCCGGGCTGCTATCTTCATCGCAGGGCGAGCAGGCTGGGATTTTGCAAGGACTCGATTACCGGCTGTAGTCCGCGGGCGAATACATCTGAGATCATTGATGGGTACACGCCGACGGCTATCACGGCCACCGCCAGCACGAGAAGCGGCACCATTTCTAGCACCGAGGCGTCGCGCACGCTGTCGAATCGGACCTTCGGCGGTCCGAACATGGTGCGCTGCACCATCCACAGTATGTAGCCCGCCGTCAAGACGATGCCGAATGCCGACAGAACCGTCGCCCAGCTCCAGACCGGGAACGTGCCCAGGAAGATGAGAACCTCTGACACGAACCCGCTGGTGCCAGGCAGACCCAGCGACGCCAGCCCTGCCAACAGAAAGGCGGCTGCTACCACCGGCATTCGCGTGGCGAGGCCGCCCAGATCGGGGATGTACCGGGTATGGGCCCTCTCGTAAACCAGTCCGACGAGCAGGAACATCAAACCCGTGATGGTGCCGTGGGTGAACATCTGCATCGCGGCGCCGGTCAGGCCGACCGGCGAGACGCCGGTGGCGCCCGCGATCCCGGCGACCGACGATATGCCGATCAGCACGAAGCCCATGTGGCTGACACTGCTGAAGGCTATCAGACGTTTCAGATCGGTCTGCCTCAGTGTCACCGCCGCCCCGTATAGCACGTTGATAACGCCGAACGCCACCAGTGCCGGGGCGGCATCGGCAATAACGTCCGGAAACATCCCCACCGATATGCGTATCATCCCATACCCGCCCATCTTCAGCAGCACGCCGGCCAGCATGACGCTGACCGCGGTGGGGGCGTCGGTGTGCGCGTCGGGCAGCCACGTGTGCAGTGGCCACACCGGGAGCTTGACGAAGAAGGCGATAATGAGCAGGGTGAAGATCATGCTCGCGGGCACCATCAGCGAGGCGCCCGCGATCTTCTCGGGCAACTCGGTCATGTCGAAAGTGCCGGTGGAGAAGAACAAGGCCAGTATCCCGACCAGCATGAACGCGCTGCCCAGGAAGGTGAAGATCAGGAATTTCATGGCCGAGTACTCTTTTCGGCCACTCCCCCAGATGGATATCAGGAAAAACATCGGGATCAGCTCGACCTCCCAGAACAGGAAGAAGAGCAGGAAGTCCAGGGCTGTGAACACGCCCATTACGGCGGTCTGCAATACGAGGAGCCAGACGAAATACTCGCGCAACCGGGTCTTGATGCTCCAGGAGGCGAAGATCGCGGCCATGCCCAGCAGCCCGGTGAGGAGCACCATCGGAGCGCTGAGACCATCTATGCCCAGGAAGTACTGGACTTTGAAGGACTCGACCGGTATCCAGTTCTCGGCACGGTCGACGAGTTGAAGACCGCCTTCGCCCACGTTGTACCTGGCGAATATGACGATTGACAGCAGCAGCTCCACCAGTGAGACGGCGCCCGCGAAGTACCGCACGTTTCGATCGCCCTTGATGAGCAGGGCGATGACCAGCGCCCCCGCCAGCGGCAAGAACACAACGGTAGTCAGCCAGCCTGAAAACTCCAACTTCGCTCCCGGCTATCGCAGAAAGAGATATACGCTCAATATCGCCAACACACCTATCGACATCACCACGCCATAGCCCTGCAACTGCCCTGTCTGGACCTGTGCCATCGCGCGCCCGACATTGCGTCCGGCGTAGTCGATGCCGCGGACCGCGCCGTCCACGATGGACCTGTCGGCCCAGTCCATGAATCCGGATATCCATCTGTAGAGGAGGCGTTTCACGACGTAGCCTTCATACAACTCATCGAAATAGTACCTTCGCGACAACAACTCGTGGGCTAGCCCCAGGATCCTGCCCTGAAGCTCCGGCGATATTCGGCGCGCCGAATACATCAGATATGCCAGCGCGATCCCCGCCAGCGCGACCGCGGTCGATAGACCCGCTATCGTCAGGTCCACTCCCTCAGCCTCGACATGGAGGAATTCCGAGAACCAGTGGACGGGCACGATGCCCAGGTCGGCGGCCGGGTTTGCGAGGAAGCCGGCCACCACCGCGGCGACCGCGAGCACGAGCAGCGGCGCCACCATGACCACCGGCGATTCGGCGAGGCGCACGCCGCCGTGCGACTCCGCGGCGGGGTCCGCCTCGGCGCCCCCTTTGAACTCACCGTGGAACGTCATGAACAGGGCGCGGAACATGTAGAAGGCGGTCATGAACACCGCGATCAGCGCCAGCCAGAAGACGATCTGGCTGACACCACTCCCCTGCCCCCACGCGTGGGCCAGGATCTCGTCCTTGCTCCAGAAGCCGGCCAGCGGGAAAATCCCCGCGAGGCTGAGACCGCCGATCATGAAGGTCGCATAGGTCCACCGCATGTGTTTCCGCAGTCCGCCCATGTACCGCATGTCGAAGGTCCCGGTTGCATGGTTGACGCTCCCCGAGCCCAAGAACAATAGCGCCTTGAAGAACGCGTGGGTGAAAAGGTGGAAGACCGCCGCGCCGTACGCGCCGACCCCCAGGGCGAGCATCATGTAGCCTAGCTGGCTTATCGTGGAATAGGCCAGCACTCGCTTGATGTCGAACATGACCAGCCCCATGGTGGCGGCGAAGATCGCCGTGAACCCGCCGATGACGGCGACCAAGTTCATGGCGACCTGGGACACCTCGAAGAGCGGGAAGAATCGTGCCACGAGGAACACGCCCGCCGTCACCATCGTGGCGGCGTGGATGAGGGCGCTGACCGGCGTTGGTCCCTCCATGGCGTCCGGCAGCCAGGTGTGCAGAGGAAACTGTCCCGACTTGCCGACCGCGCCCGCGAAGATGCCGACCGCGATCCAGGTGACTACGCTGGTGCCGATCAGTCCCGCGGTGACCGCCGCCGGGAGCTCCGTGTTGATCACCGATATCTCTAGGCCGTTGCCCTTGAATACGTCCGCGTTGAACGCCAGATAGAGGATCGCCAGAAGGAATCCAAAGTCGCCCAGTCGCGTCACGATGAACGCCTTTTTGGCGGCGGCGGCGGCCGCCGGACGGTGGTACCAGAACCCGATTAGCAGGTAAGAGCATAGTCCCACCAGCTCCCAGAAGAAGTAGAGCTGGACGATGTTGGCCGCCAGGACCAGGCCGATCATCGAGGCGGTGAACAACGACATGTACGCGTAGTAGCGGGCGTAGCCGAGGTCGCCCTTCATGTAACCGACGGAGTATATCTGGATAAGCAGGCTGACGCTGGTCACGACCAGCAGCATGATGGCCGTCAGCGGGTCGAGCAGTACGCCAAGAGTTATCTGCAGGCTATCGACGGTGAGCCACTCGTGCATGGGGAAGTCGAGCGCGCCCTCGTTGTCGATCACGCTGCTAAAGGCCCAGACGGAAAGGACCAGCGACGCGCCGATGGTCAGGATGGTCAGATATCCCGCCAGCCTGGAGTAACGATTGAAAAATGGCCGAACGACGGCGGCGGTGACGACGAACGAGCCGAGGGGCAACAGGAATATGAGCCAAACCCAGAACTCAGTTATCATCCGGTCTCCCCGGTCGTCGGCACTACAGTTTCCTCAGAATCTCGTCGGCGACGTGCTCGCGGCCCTTCGGGACAAAGATACGGAACGCGACCCGCTCGCCCCAGGTCGTTATCTCGCCCTCAGGGAGAATTTTCGTAGGCAGGCCCTCGCCTTCGAGCACGTCCTTCCACATCTCGGCGATCAGAAGGTTGGGGGCCTTGCGGTAGTCTACCCACATGCGAAACCCCTCAATGCCTCATCTGATTTGCGTCGGTGACGAACACGGTCTGGCGGTTGCGATAGATGGCGATGATTATCGCCACGCCAACAGCGATCTCCGCAGCGGCCACGGTGATGATGAACACGGCGAATACCTGGCCGGTCAAAAGGAGCCGGACCACCTGGTCCGAGGTCGCCGCGGGGTTCTGCGCCAGGCCCGCCGGAACGACGTATCGCGAGAACGCCACAGCCGTGATGTTCACCCCGTTGAACATGAGCTCGAGGGACATCAGGACCGCGATGGCGTTGCGCTTGGACAGCGCGCCGTACAGTCCGATCGAAAATATGATGGCGCCCACGATGAGGAAGTTTTCTAGGCTCATACGCTCATCGCTCCCGGACCAGGGCCAGGGCCCCGACCATCGCCGCCAGCAACAGCACGGAAGCGACCTCAAAGGCCAGGACGAAGTCCCGGAGCAGCAGCTCGCCTATCTTGGGGGTCGTGTTCGAGAACACGTCCTCGACCATCTTTACGGTATCGGCGGCCAGGACGCTACCGCCCGCCGCGGCGGGCGAATCGGAACCCGGGATCAAGTCGTCGATCAAACTCCACTCCGTGTTGATGGCCACGAAGCTCATGCTGGCCAGCAGCAGCAAGGCGATGACGGCGGCCGGTATCCGCAGCCGGTTTGAGGGGTTACCCTGCTCGACATCCCTGGTCATGAGGACCGCGAACACGATCAGGACCGATATGGCCCCAACGTAGATCAGCACCTGCACGATAGCCAGGAACTCGGCCCTCAGAAGAACGAATAGGCCGGCCACGCCGAAAAACGAGACCGCCAGGAACAGTGAGGCCCGGAATAGGTCCCTGAGCTGGACTACGGCGATCGCGGCGACGATGCTGGAAACCGCCATCACCCAGAAAGCGATGTCGGTTATGAGCGCAGACTCGGTGCCCGATCCCAGGGTCATCGCTGGCCCCATCTCTTGGCCTGCTCGTCGAGGTCAGGCTTCTCGTGACGCCCGGCCTGGTCCCAGCCCGTGTCCTCGTCTCCTCTGAGATCGTACTGCTTGTCCTGGAGCTGGGGGCGGAACCACGTGCTGGGCCGCTTGGGGGCGGACTTGAGCCGTTCCATCGGGATGACGAGATTGCCACGCGAGTACTGCCCCTGCTCGAAGCCGCTGCCCATGTGCAAGGCATCGTAGGGACACGCCTCGACGCACAATCCGCAGAACATACAGCGGCCGAGGTCGATGTCGAAGACCTCGATGCCATACTTCTGACCATCCTGCATCGCCTCGCCGTTCGGGTCCGTCACGATCTCGATGATGCCGAGGGGGCAGTACTTCGCGCAGCTTGCACAGCCCGTGCACCTCTGCTCGTACCAGGTGAACTCCTCGCCCCGAAACCTGGAATGCTGCGGATATCTGTCCGGCACGCTCTCCAGTCCCACCAGTGCCTTGACCGACTTCACCGGGTTCTTGGCCACGTAATTGACGACGTTGACGCCGGCCAACTTTGCGAGCCCGATCACGCCGACCTTGCGGTCCGGGTACTGGTGAAGGGTGAATTGGCGCCTGGACAACACGAAGTTCTTGAGCGTCACCAACATGCCCCTGGCCATGCCTGTTCCGTACATACTAATCGCCTTCCGCACTCATGTTGGCGAGCGGTGATACCACGGGCACATCCCTCTTGAGCTTTTTCTGCCCCAGGGCGTTGGCGGCCGCGGCTATCGCGCCAAACATCACAACCCAGTTGACGGCGGCCATCGCCCAGAGCTCAACGGTTGCGATCTCACCGGTATCGGGGTCCTGGAACACCAGGACCTCCGCGGCGACTACAAACATGTTGAGCAACGCCAGTGGGAACAGCCCCTTCCATGCGAAGCTCATGATCTGGTCCACTCTGAACCTCGGCCATGTCGCCCGCACCCACAGCAGGACGAACACGACCGCAAATGCTTTGAGCACGAACCATACCTGCCCGGGGACCGGGTCGGGGCCATTGGTGCCTCCGAGATAGAGCACGGTGGAAACCGCCCCGGTCACCAGCGGCGCCGTGAACTCGGCGAGAAAGAAGATCGCAAATTTTATGCCGCTGTATTCGATGTTGTAACCTGCGGCGAGCTCCGACTCGGCCTCGATCATGTCGAAAGGGCTCCGGCTCATCTCCGCCAGAGCCGCGGCCATGAAGACCAGGAACCCGAGGGGCTGAATCAACAGGAAGACTACGCTCTGGGACTCGACGATGTCGGTGAGGGCCAGCGAGCCAGCCATGATCACGACGCCCGTTATTGCCAGCGCCATCGGCACTTCGTAGCTGATGAGCATGGCGACCGAGCGCACGGCGCCGATCAATGCGTACTTGTTGCGGGACGCCCACCCGGCCATGAAGATAGCGAGCGTGTTGATCCCGGTGATCCCGATGATGAACAGCACCCCGATGTTGAGTCTGCCGAGGAAGCTTTCGTCGCCGAAGGGTATTACGGCAAACACGCCAAGGACGGGGACCAGCATCACCACGGGGGCCAGGTGGAACAGGGGCCGGTCCGCCGTGTCCGGCACCGTGTCCTCTTTGGCCATCAGCTTAATGACGTCCGCCATCGGCTGGAGCAGGCCGAAAGGCCCCCAGCGGTTGGGACCGAGCCTCGCCTGAAACCTGCCGATCACCCTTCGTTCGAACCAGGTGTACAGGGCGGTGGTCATGATAACGCCGTTGATGACCGCGCCCGCGAGGACCGAGGCCGCTGTCACAAATGCGATCCAGGCCCAGGCGGTCCCATCGGGCAGCAAGCCAAGAATTACGTCATATAGCGCTTGAAAACTCATTGCGTCACGCCGCCGCGCTCGTGTCGCGTGTCATATCGATTGATTCCGTGGGGCGTTTCCGGCGCATCTATCGATCGACCTCTCCGATGACGACGTCGGTGCTGCCGAAGATGACGATGAGGTCGGCCATTTTACCGCCGATGAGAAGCTCTCTGAGAACGGTAAGGTTCATGAAGGACGGCGCCCGTACCTTGCACCGGTAGGGCGAGATGCCGCCGTCGCTGACCAGGTAAAAACCGAGCTCGCCCTTGGGCGCCTCCACGGCTGCGTAGGCGTCGCCGGCCGGGGGGCGGGTAAAGGAGGGCGTCTCCGTCTTGGTCGGGCCATCCGGCATCTGATTCACGCACTGGTTGATCAGTTTCACGCTCTCCCGCATCTCCAGGATGCGGACCAGATACCTGTCGAATACGTCGCCGTTCGCGCCGATGGGGATGTCGAACTCGAGCTGGTCGTACACCTCGTAGGGGTCTGCTTTTCGCAGGTCCCACTGTACGCCACAGGCCCTCAGCATGGGACCGGTGACCGAGGCATTCACCGCGAGCTCGGCGGGCAGGATACCGACGCCCCGCGTCCGGGCGAGTACTATCTCGTTGCCGGTTATGAGGGCCTCCAGATCGTCGATGTACTCGGGCATGTCGCCCATGAGGATTTCCAGTGCGTTCCAGAATTCGGGCGGTGCATTCTGCGTCACCCCTCCGGGGCGCATGTAGCTCAGGGTGATTCGCGCGCCGCAGAGCATCTCGAAAAGATCCAGGATGCGCTCGCGCTCGCGGAAGGCGTATATCAAGGGAGTGCCGAGGGCCCCCAGCTCATTCAGAAGGAATCCCGTCGCGACGAGGTGGCTGGCGATCCGCTGAAGCTCCGACGAGAGTACGCGCAGGTACTGCGCCCGCTCCGGCACCTCGATTCCGCCAAGCTTCTCGACCGCCCTGACATACGCGAGGTTGTTCGTCATACTGGACACGTAGTCCAGTCTGTCGGTCAGCGTCACGATCTGGGTGTAGGACCGCTCCTCGGCCAGTTTCTCGGTGCCCCGATGCAGGTAGCCGAACACCGGCTCGACATCGATCACGGCCTCGCCGTCGAGCGTGACCCGGAGCCGGAACACGCCGTGGGTACTGGGGTGCTGCGGACCCAGGTTGATTATTACCGACTCTGTTTGAATCGACATCGGTTAATCCATCTACACCGCGTAGAAACGCGCTCACGCAACTCATGCCGCGGCCGCTGCCAGGCGGGCTACCTCAAGAAATCTTTCCTCAAAGGGTGGCCGGGGAAGTTTTCCCACAGCAGGATCCGCTTCATGTTCGGGTGTCCCTCGAAACGGATCCCCATGAGGTCCCAAATCTCCCGCTCTTGTAGGTCAGCGCCGATCCAGATGCCGGTCACGGAATCCACGGACGGCTCTTCGCGGCCGAAGCAGCGCGTCTTGAGAATCGCGGAGCGGTTGCGGCGCATGGACAGCAGGTGGTAGACAAGCTCAAAGTACTCGATATAATCGACCGCGCTCACTGCGGTAAGAGAGGCGAACTCGAGGTCCGGGGACTCTTTCAGGAATCGAGCGACATCCTTGAGGCTCTCGGGCTCGATCCAGACACAGGTGTCGTTCCACTCGATGGCCGTATCCGGATGCTCCTCGTTGATGCGCCCGGCCAGATCGGCCCCGGCAAGCGCTCTCGTCATTTCGCCCCCGCCGCCTTGTCTGCAAGGGAGTAGCGTCTTATCTTGTCGTGAAGCTGCATGATCCCATACAGGAGTGCGTCCGGGCGGGGCGGGCAGCCGGGTACATAGACATCGACGGGGATGATGTGGTTCACGCCAGGGACGACGGCGTAGGACTCGTAGTACGGGCCGCCGCTGGTGGCGCAACTCCCCATCGCGATGACCCATCTCGGTTCCGCCATCTGGTGGTATATGCGCTCGATGGCCGCGGCCATCTTCCACGTCACGGTGCCGGCGACGATCATCAGGTCGGCCTGCCGCGGCGAGCCTCTGAACACCTCCATCCCGAACCTGGCGAGATCGAACCTGGACATGGCGCTGGCCATCATCTCGAACGCGCAGCAGGCCAGGCCGAAGGCCAGGGGATATACCGACGACTTCCGGCTCCAATTGAGCATGGCGTCGATCGACGTCACCGCCAGATTGCGCTTGAGGTCTCCCGGCACCTCCAGCAGAGGCTCAGCCATAGGCTCGGTCCGGGTGGCCTTCAGTCCGTTGACGTAGTCGCCCTCGATCCGGTCCAGTTCCCAGGTGGTGGAGTGCAATGGGACCAACGGCTGATCGCCGCCCGGGTTGGGTGTATCCTGTATCAGCTCCATTCGAGAGCGCCCTTTCGCCACGCGTACAGCCATCCCACAAGGAGGATCGCGACGAACACCGCCATCTCAGCAAGCGCGAACAGACCGAACTGCCTTGACAACAGTCCGAAGCTGACCGCCCACGGGAACAAGAAGACGACCTCTACGTCGAACAAGACAAATACAAGTGCGATGGAGTAGAACCTGAAATTGAAGCGGTTCCACGTCCCCGTCAGCGTCTCGAATCCGCACTCGTAGATGCTCTGTTTGAGGGAGTATGGATTGCGGGGACGAACCCTCGTCAGTGAGAGGGTCCAGGACATGACCAGCATACCCGTTGGGACGGCCACGGCCACGGCCATAAAGGTGGCCAAGAGCCCGTACTGGCGAAAGTAATCGTCAAGCATGGCGCCACCAGAGGTCTGCGTTCATACGGTGCGAATATAGCATAGGCCAAGAGGCGATGCAAGTGAAATTTTGTTCAAGCGAATTGTGTTGACACCCGCCGATTGCGATGCTAGGATTGCCACCATCGTTATACGATGTAGTGCTCAGCTACGGTACAGCCCCTTAGTTCTCGGCGCATGACGCCATAGGTTCGCGGACCGGACGAGTAGTGGGTCCTCTGAGCAACAGCAACCGCCCGGGGTCTTTCAGACCGCGGCACGAGGTCGGCCAGTTGGCCAATCCTGCCCTCAACATCGACGCCAAACGGTCCGAATCCCTCCCAGCCGTATTCCGCCGTTACAGGTCTGAAATCAGCTTTGCCCTGCGGGAGAGCCTCGCCGGTGACGGGCAGGCCCTCAATCCCATGCTCCGCTATTCGATGGGATGGGCCGACGCGGATGGCGACCCGATCGACGCGACGGAGGGCAAGGCGCTGCGCCCAACCCTGTGCCTTCTCGCCTGCGAGGCGACCGGCGGCTCCGCCCACAGGGCGATCCCGGCCGCTGTCTCGCTCGAGCTCATACACAACTTCTCACTGATTCATGACGACATCCAGGACCACGACGAGATGCGGCGCCACCGCCGCACACTCTGGGCTGTCTGGGGCGAGCCCAAGGCCCTAGTGGCTGGAAACGCGCTCAGGACCACCGCGGACAGGTGCCTGTGGCGGCTGGTTGATTCCGGAGTCGGGTTCGCGGTGGCGATGGACGTCGAGAAGACCCTGACCGCCGCTTATCTGGATATGATCGAGGGCCAGTTCCTGGACCTGCACTATGAGGGACGCCCCGACGTAAGCCTGTCCGATTATCTCGGCATGATATCTCTGAAAACCGGCGCGCTCATCCGCTGCGCCCTGGTCCTGGGAGCGATGGTCGGGACCGACGACCCGGGGACCGTCGATGCGTTTCGACAGTGCGGCCGCTCCCTGGGCCTGGTCTTTCAGATAAGGGACGACATCCTGGGGGTCTGGGGCGAAGAGGAGTTCACCGGCAAGCCCGTCGGCGCAGACATCCAGCGGAAGAAAAACACCTTTCCGGTGGTCTACGCGATGTCTCAGGCCCGCGGACGCGACAAGGGCAAGATCCGGGATATCTATCTCCAGCCCGCCGTGGGAGACGAGGACGTGGCCGCGGTACTAAGCATAATGCAGAGGGTCGGTGCGAGACAGTATGCGGAAGACCTCGCCGCCGAGCACTCCAGGCTGGCCATGAACGCCCTCGAACCGGTGGACCTGGCGCCGGAGACCTTGGAAGACATGAGAGAGGTCACGCAGTTCCTGCTGGTGAGGGATCACTAGATCAGGACGTTTGTAGGGGACCGGCCGGTCCAGTCAAGGCACGAATGCGCCGCGCAATCGTTGGGCGTCGCAGTCGCAGGAGAGGAAAAAGACAGATGGCCAGACCGTTGGAGATCGCGATTCGGCTGGCGTGGTACATGGCGAAGCACAAGACATCGAGACACCGCCGCTTCCCTCTTGTGACCATGCTCGAACCACTGGAGAAGTGCAATCTGGCGTGTGAGGGGTGCGGCCGGATACGTGAGTACGAGCCGGTGATCGACAAGATGCTGTCCGTCGAGCAGTGCTTGTCCGCAGTGGCAGCGTCAGGCGCGCCCGTCGTTTCGATCGCCGGGGGCGAGCCGACGCTGCACCCGCAGATCGCCGAGATCGTGAACCGGATCACGTCCCAAAAAAAGTTCGTATACCTGTGCACCAACGCCCTGCTCATGGAACGAACGATGAAAAAGATCCCGCCCTCCAAGTACTTTTGTTTTGTGGTCCACCTCGACGGGATGGAGGAGGCCCACGACAAGGCCGTCTACCAACAGGGAGTCTTTAAGATCGCGGTCGGGGCGATCAGGACCGGTCTGGAACGGGGCTATCGGGTCACGACAAATGCCACCGTCTACAACGGCTGCGACGAAGACGACCTTATCGAGATGTTCACCATGCTCACCGATATGGGCATCGAGGGGTGCAACGTCTCGCCCGGCTACAAGTTCGAGGCGGTCCCCAACCAGGAGTTGTTCATCTCCAGGAAAAAGGCGAGGAAGGTGTTCAGGAACATCCTCGACCCGAGTCGGAAGCTTCGGTTCTACAACAACCCTCTGTATCTTGAGTTCCTCCGCGGGAATCGGGACTACCAGTGCACCGCCTGGTCCAATCCCACGTATACGGTCATGGGCTGGAGGGAGCCCTGCTATCTGCTCGGGGACCGGCACACCCAGAAGATCGGCGATCTTTACGAAGACAGCCTGTGGGAACGGTTCGGGGTCGGCAAGGATCCCAGGTGCGCCAACTGCATGATGCACTGCGGATTCGAGTCCGCCTCGATCTTCGGGGCTCTCAAGAGACCGGCCGACGCCTACAAGCTCGTGAAAGAGGGCGCGTTGCAGAACAGTGGAGTGGGGGCCGGATAGCCCGGCATGTCGGATCGAAGGACCGCTCCGTGATCGCCATAATATCGGCACTGACGGACGAGATAGCAGACTTTCTGGCGCTGGGGCGCTTTCGAGAGACGATGATGACCGACGGCATTCGGTGCTTCGAATCGTCATCGGAGCGCGACGTGGCCATCGTCGTGGGCGGAATCGGCAGGGAGCGAGCCGAACTGGCGACCGGTCTGGCGATCGAGAGGTACGAGCCCGCTCTCGTGGTCTCCGCCGGTTTCGCGGGAGCAGCGAGGCGGGGATTCAGCACGGGGGACCAGGTCGTGTGCAGCAGGGTATGGTCGCTCGAGGGACCGCAAGAGGGTTGGTCGCGGGAGAGCGCCCGGTCACTGGGCGTTCTCGACGGAGCATCCGACAGCGGACCGGCCCATGTCCTTGAAGCGATGCGGCCCAGGCCCAAGAAAGCGGACTGTCTGTCCGTGCCGCGTTTGATCGCAGACAGTCGTGCCAAGGAATGGATAGGGACTCAATTACCGGTGGAGCTCATCGACATGGAGGCGTTCTGGGTGTGCCAGACCGCCGCGCGTTACGACACACCCGCGATCGTGGTGAAGTCTGTCTTTGACCCCGTCGAGCAGACGCTGCCGCGGTCCGTGGCGCATTTGGCCGGTTCCGGCGCCGTGGCGAGATGGCGCGCCGCCCTCGGGATCGCATTGTCCAGACCAGGCCAGATCCCGGCCCTGGTACGCCTTGCGGGACAGGCCGCGGCGGCCCGCAGGGCCCTCGCGATGTCTCTTCGCGCGATCGCATCCCGCGAGCCCTATCAGGCGTATGAATCAGGCATATGAAACGGTTAGAGGTGTGAAGACCAATGCTCGAAGCTAGCCACACCAGCCGTCCAGCGGAGCGGCTGACCGCGCTAAACACGACCGTCAGCCGGGCCCGGTCATACCTGCTTGACAGCCAGCATGCCGAGGGATATTGGTGGGGAGAGCTTGAGTCCAACCCCACGATGGAGGCGGAGTATCTGCTGCTGACACACTTCCTCGGCCTGGGCGACGCCCAGCGATGGTCGAAGCTGACCAATCACATCCTGAGCCGGCAAAGGGCCGACGGCACCTGGGGCCAGTTCTTCGACGCCCCAGGGGACCTGAGCACCTCGACCGAGTGCTACTTCGCGCTCAAGCTGGCCGGGTACTCGCCAGACGAGCCGTTCATGATAAAGGCGAGGGATTTCATCCTTTCGAAAGGTGGGGTCCCAAACACACGGGTGTTCACGAAGATATGGCTGGCGCTGTTCGGCCAGTGGTCGTGGCGTGGGGTGCCGGCGATGCCGCCGGAGGTCATGCTGCTGCCCGACTGGTTCCCCATCAATATCTACGACCTCGCCAGTTGGGCGCGGGCAACGGTCGTGCCGATGTTCATCCTTTTGGACCGAAAGCCTGTGCGCGAGATCCCACGGAGCGCTTGCATCGACGAGCTGTATCCGCAGCCGCGCTCGGAGACGGACTACTCCCTGGGCCGTCCCAAGAGGCTCATGGGCTGGGAGACGCTGTTCTACGCGGGCGACGCCGTGCTCAGGCGGCTGGACAAGATCCCATGGAAGCCGACCCGGCGCCAGGCGATCAAGCGGGCCGAGAAGTGGGTGCTGGACCACCAGGAGGCGGACGGTAGCTGGGGAGGCATTCAGCCGCCCTGGGTCTACTCCCTGATGGCTCTTTCTTCTCTTGGATATCCATCCGGCCACGAGGTCATCGCCAGGGGCATGGCCGGCTTTGATAGCTACGGCATCGAAGACGATGACACGCTGAGGATACAGGCCTGTATCTCTCCGTTGTGGGACACGGGCCTGACGATGATCGCACTGCTGGACTCGGGAATCGACCCGGACCATCCGGCGCTGACGAGGGCCGGCGGCTATCTCCTCGAGGAGCAGATACTCAACGGGGGCGACTGGCAGGTCAGGGCCAGGGGCGTGCCCGCCGGGGGGTGGGCCTTCGAGTTTCACAACGACGTGTACCCGGACCTAGACGACACGGCCGAGATCGTGTTGGCGCTGAACAGGACCGACCTGGGGTCGTACGACGACAAGTCGGCGGCGATCGACCGGGCCGTGGGCTGGACCCTCGGCATGCAGTGCCGCAATGGAGGTTGGGGCGCTTTCGACAAGAACAACACCAAGACCATCATAGCCAAGATCCCTTTCGCCGATTTCGGCGAGACGATAGACCCTCCCAGCGTGGACGTGACCGCTCACATCCTGGAGATGCTCGGCCAGCTCGGATACGGCCGCGACCATCCGGCGGTGGCCAAGGCGCTCAAGTACGTTTTTGCGGAGCAGGAGGACGACGGCCCCTGGTTTGGCAGATGGGGTGTAAACTATATCTACGGAACGGGGGCCGTACTGCCGGCCCTGGAGGCGCTGGGCGTGGACATGTCGATTGAACCCATTAGGCGCGCCACACGCTGGATTTTCCAACATCAGAACCGCGATGGGGGCTGGGGCGAGAGCTGCACCTCCTACGTGGACGTCAGAGCGATGGGCTGCGGACCCAGCACACCATCCCAGACAGCCTGGGCGCTGATCGCGCTGATCGCCGCCGGCGAGAGGGCCAGCCCCGCGACAATACGAGGCGTGGAGCACCTGGTGCGGACACAGCGCGACAACGGCTCGTGGGACGAGCCCTACTTCACCGGGACGGGGTTTCCCGGATACGGCATCGGACAACGGCTGGATCGCTTCCTGACCCACGAGGACAACGGGTACCAGGGCGCGGAGCTGCCGGCCGGATTCATGATCAACTACCATATGTACCGGAATTATTGGCCGCTGATGGCGCTTGGCCGCTATCTAAGGTCCCTGGAGGGAAGGTCACAAGATGTCCGACCGAAAACCGCCGCCGGCATCTCTGAGGGACACCATAGATAGAGTTTGACTGAGAGTGGTATATTTATAGGCGCTGTCGAAAACCGGCTCTCAGGACCTCGGGGTTGGAATAGCAAGGGAGGGTTGCAGTGAAAGTTGGCGAGGCTTCCATCAATACCTGCGTGTTCACGCTGCACGTGGAGTCCACAATGGAGCCAGAGTTCATTGACATTACGAACGATGTCGCCGCGTATGTCAGGGAATCTGGCATACTCAACGGCTTCGCGCTGGTGTTCTCCAGGCATACCACGGCGGCCATAACGATTCAGGAGAACGAGCCACTGCTCCTCCAGGATATGTGCGCCGTGCTGGAGCGGTTCTCGCCCAGATCCGGAAACTACGGACACAACGATTTCAGTGTCCGCACCGTCAACATGCACGAGGACGAGTGCCCCAACGGCCACTCCCACTGCCAGCACCTGACGCTTGGCAGCAGCGAGACGATACCCGTGATCGACGGAGTCATCGCGCTGGGCCAGTACCAGCGCCTCTTCATGGTCGAGCTGGACATGCAGTCCCCCAATGCGAGAGAGATCCTGGTGCAGATCATGGGGGTGTGATTTCCGTGAAGCTGCTCGCCCGGGAGCGTGGCGGCGGCGGCGCCCTGAGCGAGGCGTACCTCCAATGCGCGGAGCTCGCCAGGTTCCACTACGAAAACTTCACCGTCGCGTCCTGGCTTCTGCCAAACAGCAAACGGCCTCACATCTATTCCATATACGCCTACTGCCGTACGGTCGACGACTTGGGCGACGAGCAAGAGGGCGACCGGCTCCGGGCCCTAGACGCCTGGGAGCAAGACCTCTTGAGATGCTACAGCGGCAGGCCCAGCCACCCATATTTGATCGCCCTCCAGCGCACAATTCAGGAATTCGACATCCCGGTGGAGCCCTTCCTAATGCTCGTTCATGCGAACCGGATGGACCAGACGACCAAGCGGCATGCGACCTACGAGGACATCGAGCACTACTGCCGGCACTCGGCCAACCCGGTTGGCCGCCTGGTATTGTACGCGTTCGGGTACCGTGACGCGGAGCGCCAGAGGCTCTCCGACCTCACGTGCACGGCCCTCCAACTTGCGAATTTCTGGCAGGATGTGGCCAGGGACTACGCGATGGGGCGGATATACATCCCCCGGGAGGACATGGCGCGGTTCGGCTACAGCGAGGAGATGCTCGCGGATATGACATTCAACCGCGAGTTCCGCGAGCTGATGGCGTTCGAGGTCGAGAGGGCCCGCGAGTTGTTTCGCCGCGGGCTCGGGCTGGTCGATACCCTCGATGGACGCCTCAAGCTGGACGTGGCCCTGTTCAGCTGTGGCGGGATGAAGGTCCTGGACACCATCGAGAAACGAGGATACGACGTGCTTGGGATGCGGCCGACGGTATCCAAGGCCACGAAAATCCGGCTCATGCTGACGACCGCGCTGAGATTGAGGCTGGGCCTCGGGATATAGGGCGCAGCTTCCAGCGCAATACACCCATAGAGGGTATCTCTATTGATTTCCGCTTCGTCAATGGTCTCTGGGCACTCAGTGGTGGGGTTCGCACCGCCTCGCGGGGGCGCTGATGGCGAGTGACCTGGACAGCGCATATGAGGTCTGCCGGCAGATAGCCAAGACTGAGGCGAGGAACTTCTATTACGCCTTCAGGACGCTGCCATCGCACAGGCGGCGGGCCATACATGCCATATACGCCTTCTGCAGATTATGCGACGACATCGTGGACGAGGAGCGCACGCTGGATGAGAAGAGGCGCCTGCTGGCCGAGACGCGGGACAAGCTGGCGTGGGGCCGCGACGGCGCGGAGTACGACCCGGTCTTCATCGCTTTGAAGGACGCCGCCGACACCTTCGGGATACCCACAGAGCTGCTTGAAGAGGTGATCGACGGCGTCGAGATGGACCTGACGCAGAACCGGTACCAAAGCTTCGAAGACTTAAGAGGCTATTGCTACAAGGTAGCCTCCACGGTCGGGCTGATCTGCGTCGAGATCTTCGGATATTCGGACCCAAGAGTCAGGGAGTACGCCGTTGACCTGGGCCTGGGGATGCAGCTCACGAACATATTGAGGGACATGAAGGAGGACGCGCAGATCGGCCGCATATACCTTCCACGGGACGATCTGGACTCCTTTGACTACCCTGAGAGCGACCTGGTCCGGGGCAAGGTGAATGACGCCTTCCGCGGTCTCATGGCGCACCAGGTACAACGGGCGAGGTCCTATCTCGACAGCGGCCGGCGACTCGTGCCCCTGGTCTCGCCACAGGCGAGGGCCTGCCCGGCGGTGCTCGCCGGAGTATACGGCACCGTACTCGACCGCATCGAGGCGTCGGGCTTCGACGTGTACCGAGAGCGAATCGGCCTGAGAACCGGCGAAAAAATCCTCCTGATGGCGAAGCTATGGTTGACGAGCCTGATACCCGAGACATTCCCGCTGAGAAAGTAGTCGTACTTGGGGGCGGCCTGTCCGGGCTATCGACGGCGCTCCGACTGATAGACCTTGGCTTCGACGTAACCCTGGTCGACAAGCGCCCCTTCCTCGGGGGCCGCGCGTTCTCCTTCGTCGATCCCCGCGAGCAGGTCGAGGTCGACAATGGCCAGCACGTGTTCCTCGGCTGCTTCAAATACTACCTGGACTACCTGGACAAGATCGGCTCCTGGGACAAGGCATACCTCCAAAAGAAGCTGCGAATCGAGGTCGTCCGCGACGGGAAATCGGGCATGCTCGCGAGCGCCCTGTGGCTGCGCCGCTTGCACCTACTGCCCTCTTTCGTCGCCTACCCCCACCTCGGAGTGAAGGACAAACTCCTGGTGGCGTACGGCCTCCTACGTGTATTGCTGACCGATCGCGCTGGCAGGTCCGCGGAGCTGGACGGGGAGTCGGCCTACGATTGGCTCAGACGCCATCATCAGACGGAACGCGCCATCAAGAATCTGTGGAACGTGATAATACTGCCCACGCTAAACGACGACGTACGCGACGTCAGCGCCGACATGGCCATCATGGTGTTCCAGGAGAGCCTATTGAAAGGGCCTTCCGACGCGGCTATCGGCCTCTCGCGGGTCGGCCTCACGTCGCTCAACGGCGACCCGGCGCGCCGGGTCCTGGAACAGAGGCGCGCGCATACGATACTCAGCAGAACCGTCAGGTCGCTGAGGGTCGAGGGAGGCCGGATCCGCGGCGTCGAACTCTCGGACGGCCACGTCTTGGAGTCTGACTGGTACGTCAGCGCCCTCCCCTTCGCCGCGCTACTACAGACCCTTCCCGGCGAGGTCGGCGACGACGATTTCTTCTCCAAGGTCACGGCGCTGCGCTCGTCGCCGATCGTAGGCATTCACCTCTGGTACGACCGGGCCATCATGGACCAGGACTTCGTCGCCTTCCTGGACAGCCCGGTGCAGTTCGTTTTCAACAAGAGCCTGATCCAGGGGATGAGGGGGCCGGGCCAGTACGTCTGCATCTCCCTCAGCGGGGCATGGAAATTTGCGGACCGGCCCAAGGATGAGCTTGCGGAGCAGTTCATCGCGGAGATGGCCAGGCTGTTTCCGAGGGCCCGGCAGGCGCGGGTCGAGAGGGCGTTGATAGTCAAAGAACCGCAGGCCACGTTTAGCTCCGCGCCCGGCGCGGCCGGAAACCGCCTCCCCCAGGTCACGCCCATTCAGAACCTCTTTCTGGCGGGCGAGTGGACCGACACGGGCTGGCCGTCGACGATGGAGAGCGCGGTGCGCAGCGGCGTTCTCGCGGCGGACAAGGTTGCCGCGGCGTCGAAGGCACGACTTCGTCCGTCAATGACTACCGCACGGGAACGGATCTGATGGGCGCCGCCGAGCCGGCGAACATAAAGGCCCTCATCCTCGCCCCGTTCACAGATTCCCAATTGGTGGCGTTGAGGCGAACGGTCGATGTTACACACGAGAGCTGGATGAACTCGCGACGGCTCTATGCCCCGGACGAGCTGGCGATCAGGCTGAGCGAGGAATGTATCACCATCCTTGTGATCGAATCCGACTTCGTGTTCGAGGAGGTGTTCGACGCCGCGCCGTCGCTTCGTTTCGTCGGCATATGCCGGACAACGACCGGCCACGTTGACGTCGATGCGGCGACGGAGCGCGGCGTGCTCGTGGTGAACACGCCGGGCAGGAACGCCCAGGCCGTCGCCGAGCACGCCCTGGGACTCATGCTTTCATTGGCGCGGCGCATCCCGATGACTCACGACTACATATCAGGCGGGCGGTGGCTGGACCCCGTCGAGCCGTACCTGGCCATGAGGGGCGTAGAGCTCTCGGGCAGGACACTGGGCATCGTCGGGATGGGGGCGATAGGACGAAAGCTCGCGTCCATGGCCTCCGCCCTGGGCATGAGATGCACGGGCTACGACCCCTATGTCGTGGAGCCGCCCAAGGGGGTCCGCATGACGGAGCTTGACGCTCTACTGGAGGGGGCGGACTTCGTGTCGGTCCACGCGCCCCGGACACTGGAGACCGAGGGCTTGCTAGACGCAGCGCGCCTGGGCCTGATGAAGCCCACGGCATACCTGGTCAACATGTCCGACGCCTCCATTGTATCCGAGGATGCGCTTGCCGCCGCCCTCTGGGAGGACCGCATCGCCGGCGCGGCGCTGGACGTTTTCGAGACCCATCCGATACTACCGTCCAGCCCCCTGCTGGCGCTGGACAACGTCGTGCTGACCCCGCACGTCGGGGGCGCCACAGAGGAGACCGTCGAGCGCCACTCAAAGATGATGACGGACGACATCAGGCGGTTCATCGCGGGCGAGCGCCCGGTGAATCTGGTGAACCCAGCGACGTGGAAGCCCGTTGAATGACGCCCGCATAGCCGTACTCGACGCCGGCTCCAGCCGTGCGAGATGCTTCGTTTTCGACCGCGACGCCAATGCTGTGGCGTCCAGGTCGATGGACTGGAGCTATCTTACGGTGGACGACGCCTCGCCCTTCGCCAGGGAGTTCGACCCCGTTTCGCTGTGGGCCAGCCTCGCACGGCTCGTAAGAGAGACGCTGAGCGATGCCGGCGCGTCTGGCGGGCCGATTGCCGCGGTTACCGTCACCGGCCAGCGGCAGGCGGTTGTGTTCCTGGACCGGGACGGCCGGGAGGTCTACGCCGGGCCCAACATGGACCTGCGCGCAGTGTTCGAGGGCGGCGCGATCGACGAGGAGATGCGCGACAGTGTCTACGCCATCACCGGCCACACGCCCTCGTTCTTCTTCACGCCTGCCAAGCTGAGTTGGTTCCGTCTGCACCGCCCAGACGCCTATAGTAGAATAGCCTCCGCGGTGACCCTCGCCGACTGGCTCGTGTGGAAGCTGTCGGGCCGTCTGGTGAGCGAGCCCGCCCTGGCCTGCGAGGCGGGCCTCCTGGATGTCCGGCAGGGGCGCTGGTGCAGCGAGCTTATGGCCGAGCTGGGCCTGCCCGGCAACCGGCACATACCCCTGGTCGAACCCGGCACGTTGGTGGGCGCTGTCGATGCGGAGGTCTCTGAGGAGACCGGCCTGGCGGAAGGGACTCCTGTGGTTGTGTCGGGACCGGACACTCAATGCGGACTTCTTGGGATGGGGGTAACGGAGGCGGGCCAGGCCGGTATCGTGGCCGGGTGGAGCGTGCCGGTGCAGTTGGTTGCGACACACCCTATGTTCTCTGGTACTCTCCAGACGTGGACCGGGCGCCACCTATTGAGGGACCTGTGGACGGTAGAGAGCACGGCTGGCGACGCCGGCAACGCCTACCGGTGGCTGGCCGAAACGGTGTGGGGCGGCGGCGAGGACGCCTTCCGGGAAATGGACGCCAAGGCCCTGCGCGCGCCGGCCGGAGCGGAGGGAGCGACGGCGCTTATCGGTCCCGCGCGCATGGACATGGGCCGGGTTGGCATGCGGCACGGCGGCATCCTGTTTCCGGTGCCGTTGACGTTCAGCGATCTGGGGCGGGGCCACATGGCCAGAGCCGCCCTGGAGGCCGCGGCATATGCCGTGCGCGCCAACCTCGAGCAGGTCGAGAATGTGGCGGGAGCGGCCGCAACCGCCGTCGCGGTCGGAGGTGGAATGATCCAAACCACGACCTGGGTGCGCATCCTGGCGGATGTCCTCGGCCGCGAACTGAGGATCTCCCCCGCGCCTCACGTAAGCGCGCTGGGCGGCTACGCCTGCGCAACAAAGGCGGTTGGAGAGTTCGGGACGCTCGAAGAGGCTGTCGAACCACTTGCGGGCATGCTCCAGACCATGCAGCCCGATCCGGCCGCCCACATGGAGTACCAGGACCACTACGAGCGATGGATTCGGTTGCAAGATGAACTGGAACGGATCCCGTTATAGGAGTGAAGATCTGGGGCTCGGAGGAGAGCGCGACTTGAAGGAACAACAAGGAATTTCTGTTTCTCTGCACCCTCCACGTTCTCCGCGGTGAACTCTGTTCCTGAGGGGGGACGTTGACCAGCAGGTGGCAGGCGGAAAAGCGAGAGGTTGCCCGGGCAGCACGAAAGGCGGCTGAGTTGGGGCTCGTCGCGGGGACCAGCGGCAACGTGAGCGTGCGGCTGCCCGCGGACGGCGAGCGCGGGCTGCTTGCCATCACGGCGCTTGGCGCGCGATGCGGCGCCCTGTCCGACGCGGACATCGTCGTCGTGGATCACGATGCCGAGCCCGTCGAGGGCGACTTGGCGCCGTCATCGGAGACCATGCTGCACGTCGCCATATACCGCAGCCGGCCCGACGTGGGCGCAGTGGTGCACACCCATGCTGTCTACTCCAGCGTGGCGTCGGTGACGGGCATGGAGGTCCCGCCCATCGTGGACGAGATGGTCGTGAATATCGGTGGTGCCGTTCGGGTGTCCGAGTACGCCTTCCCCGGCACCCAAGGGATGGCCGGCAACGTCTGCACCGCCCTGGGCGACCGCAACGCAGCCATCATCCGGAACCACGGCGCGGTCGGCGTGGGCCGCAACCTTCGCGAGGCCCTCGACGCGTGCATCATGACCGAGAGGATGGCGAAAATATTCGTTCTCTCGTCCCTGACCGGACAGGTCGCCACGCTTCCAGATGATGTCGTCGAGGCGGAGGCGGCGATATTCCAGATGCGACGCCGGAGCGCGCTGGATTGATGGGGTCTGCGATCCACCGCAGAGCACACAGAGAGCACAGAGGGAATCCTTGCATTGCTGGTTCTGTCCGCGCCCCCGCAGTGAGTATTCCGAACCAGGAGTAGGGCGATGATAACGGTACCGGCGTTCCTGCTGCGGCGGCTGTACGTCAAGGGCAGCTTGAGAAACACCGCCGCCGGTTTCGAGTTCGAGATCAAGAACGGTCTTGGCTCGGGGTACGCCCACAAGCTATGGCCGCTCACTGTCGACGGAAAGGAGATGCCGGCAGGCTCCACGTTTTTCCTCCTCGAAGGGCGGGAGACGGCCTTCGCCGATGTCTCCAAGAAGAACACGTTCACCCTGGCGATGAACAAATCGATCACGATCCGCGCGGCCGGTGACGGCCTGGCGCCGGGACCACACAGGCTGGAGATGAGCTTCGACGTGCCCGGCCTGGGCACGCTGAGGTTCGACTTCACCGACACGGTGACGGATGAGTGACGGGGGATTGCGCGTGGCCGTCACCGGCGCATCGGGCTACGTCGGCTCCCGGCTGGTCGATGGCCTGGAGGCCGAGGACGAGGTCGGGATGGTCCTCGCGATGGACGTGCGGCCTCCCGCCAGGAGTTTCGGGGCGAAGGTGGAATTTCTCCGACAGGACGTGTCGGTCCCATTCCTTCTGGCGTTCGCCTCCCACGAGATCGACACGGTCGTCCACCTTGCCTACGTGCTCAGGCAGGGTCGTAACAGGGAGGCTAACCGGCGGGTCAACGTCGGTGGCACGGCCAATTTTCTTGACGCCTGTGCCGAGGCCGGCGTGCGCAAGATCGTCTATCTCAGCAGCACCAGCGTCTATGGCGCCCATCCGGACAATCCGCCCTTCCTGAAGGAAGGATCGCCCGCCAGGCCCGCCGCAGGCTTCCAATACAGCGAGGACAAGGCCAACTCCGAGGCCCTCATCGATGCGTTCGTCGCCGAGAGGCCGGACACCGTCGCCACGGTACTCCGGTGCTGTCCGGTCATGGGCCCCAACGCCGGCAACTTCATCGCGGGCGCGTTCCTCAAACGTTTTCTGGTGAAGATCTGGGGCAGCGACCCCGCGATGCAGTTCGTGCACGAGGACGACCTTGCAGGGTGCATCGTACGGTGCATCCTCGATGACGCGCCGGGCCTTTACAACGTCGCCGGCGATGGAACGGTCCGCTGGAGCGAGATGGCGGCGATGCTCGGACGCCGCATGCTGTCCCTGCCCGCCTGGCTCCTCTACCCCGCCACGGACGCCGCGTGGCGGCTGCGGTTGCAGTCGGACTCCCCGTCCGTCGGACTCGATTTCATCAGGTATCCCTGGACCGCGAGCACCGAGAAGATCAAGCGCGACCTGGGCATCGGGTTTCGCCACACTTCGCGGGAGGCGTGGGAGGCATTCGCGAGACGCCAAGGTGGCTCGACGCCGACGAGAGACAGAGACAGTTGAAGAAGATCCTGATCGACACGGACCCCGGCGCCGACGACGCCCTGGCCATGATGATGGCCCTGAATGCGCCGGACCTGGATGTCCTCGGATTCACCACGGTAGGCGGCAACGCCCGGCTGGCCGACACCACGCGAAACGCCCTACGCCTCCTGGAGTACCTGGGCCGGACCGACGTGCCGGTGTTCAGAGGCTCGGCCCGGCCGCTTCGAGGCAATTTCCAGTACGCCTACGACGTCCATGGCGCGGCCGGCCTGGGCGTACGGCTTCCCTCTCCCGTGACCGCTCCCCATACCAAGAGAGCGCCGCAGGTCATCGCGGAAATGGCCTCGGTCCATCGCGGCGAGCTGGCAGTGATCGCTCTCGGCCCTCTCACAAACATCGCCAGGGCCCTGGCCCTGGAGCCCCGGCTGGCGGCGTGGATAAAGCAGATCGTCGTCATGGGTGGCGCGGCAGGGGTGCCGGGCAACGTTACGCCCCACGCAGAGTTCAACATCTACAACGACCCCTTGGCGGCCGACGCGGTCCTGTCCTCTGGCATCCCGGCCACTCTCATAGGGCTGGACGTAACAGGTCAGACCTACCTCACCGCCGCCGCCAGCCCGTGGATACGGGGCGATTCGCCGACGGCCCGGCTGTCCAGGCGCATCCTCGTCGGCTCGTTCGGACCAGGACCGAAGCTCGGTCGGTTTTATCTCCACGACCCTCTCGCCGTCGCAGCCGCCATCCTGCCTGGCCTTTTTACTTACGAACAGGCGGCGGTGGCCGTCGAGACCGCAGACCCAGCCCAGGCCGGCAGGACCGTCGCAAGCTACGGTAGCGGGCCCGTCGCTGTGGCGGTCGGCGTCGACGTGGCGCGGGCAAAGGCCATGACTGTGGGGTTGCTGGGCGCTTCTATCTAGAGGTCGGCCGTGGGCGCGGAACAGGCCACAAATGCATTTTATGCAACCATGCAACAAAATCGTTGACGCGACCGCAACTGCCCGCTACAATAGTTCTTGACCACATTGCTCAACAAATGGCCGCTCACCCGGAGTTTGCATATTGTCCACACCCAAAGTCATATCGCGGACGACCTCCGATCTGGATACCGACTACAAGTACGGATTCTACATAGACATCGAGTCCGACGACATCCCCAAGGGCCTGAGCGAAGACGTCGTCCGCATGATCTCCGCGAAGAAGAACGAGCCGGAGTTCCTGCTCGAGTGGCGGCTCAAGGCGTTCCGCCACTGGCTGAAGCAGGAGCAAAAGGAGCCGAGCTGGGCCAAGGTCGAGTTTCCAAAGATCGACTACCAGGACATCCGCTACTACTCGTCGCCCGTCACCGGCGAGCGGCCCGAGAGCCTCGACGACGTGGACCCGGAGCTGATAGAGGCGTTCGGCAAGCTGGGCATTCCGCTCGAGGAGCAAAAGAGAATGACCGGCGTGGCCGTGGACGCCATTTTCGACAGCTCCTCGGTCGCCACGACGTACAAGAAGGCGCTGGAAAAGGCCGGAGTGATTTTCTGCTCGGTGAGCGAGGCCGTCGAGACTCACCCGGAGCTGGTCGAGAAGTACCTTGGCTCCGTGGTGCCGTACACCGACAATTTTTTCGCGACTCTGAACTCGGCCGTATTTAGTGACGGCTCGTTCGTATACGTTCCTCCGGGCGTCCGCTGTCCGATGGAGTTGTTGACGTACTTCCGGATCAACGCCGTGGACACCGGCCAGTTCGAGCGCACGCTGATCATCGCCGACAGAGGCTCATACGTGAGCTACCTCGAAGGGTGCACCGCCCCCATGAGGAAGTCTCACCAACTGCACGCTGCCGTGGTCGAGTTGGTGGCGCTGGACGACGCCGAGATAAAGTACTCCACACTCCAGAACTGGTACCCCGGCGACAAGGACGGCAATGGCGGCGTCTACAACTTCGTCACCAAGCGCGGCCGTACCCTCGGCAGGAACTCCAAGATCTCGTGGACCCAGGTGGAGACGGGCTCGGCCATCACCTGGAAATACCCCAGCGTCATCCTTCAGGGCGACAACTCCACCGGCGAGTTCTACTCCGTGGCGCTGGTGAACAATCACCAGCAGGCCGACACGGGGACCAAGATGATCCACATCGGCAAGAACACCAAGAGCACGATCGTGGCGAAAGGCATCTCGGCGGGGCAGGGCCAGAGCACCTACCGTGGACTGGTCCAGATCATGCCGTCGGCGGAGAACGCCACGAATTTTACCCAGTGCGACTCGCTGCTCGTCGGTGACAAGTGCGGCGCCCACACCGTTCCATACATCGAGGTGCGGAATCCAAGCGCCCGGATGGAGCACGAGGCGTCCACGTCCAAGGTCAGCGACGACCAGGTATTTTACTGCACGCAGCGGGGCATAGCCGAGGAAGAGGCCCACTACATGATCATCAACGGGTTCTGCCGAGGCATATTCCAGGAGTTGCCGTTCGAGTTCGCCATGGAGGCACAGCAGCTTCTGAGGGTTAGTCTGGAAGGGGCCGTTGGGTAGGGCTGGCAGCGAACGCATTTACCATAGGAGTATCGACCAAGCAATGCTAGAGATTCGAAACCTTAGTGTTTCAGTAGCCGGCACGGAGATCTTGCGGGGTCTGGACCTCTCCGTGAAGGCGGGCGAGGTGCACGCCATAATGGGCCCCAACGGGAGTGGCAAGAGCACTCTGGCCAACACCATCGTGGGGCGGCCCGAGTTCAAGGTCACAGAAGGAGACATCCTTTTCGAGGGCGAGAGTCTTCTGGACAAGATGCCCGACCGGCGAGCGGTGCTAGGCATTTTCCTGGCTTTCCAATACCCGGTCGAGCTACCCGGGGTCAGGAACAGACAATTCCTCAAGGCGGCGCTGGACGCCGCGCGCACCTACCGGGGCGAAGAAGAGCTGAACATAAGGCAGTTCGACACCATCTACAAGGCGGCGGTGGAGAAGGTCGGCATCGACGCCGAGCTGATCAAGCGGTCTGTGAACGAAGGCTTCTCTGGTGGCGAAAAGAAGCGCAGCGAGATGCTTCAACTCGCCGTCCTGGACCCCAAACTGGCGATCTTGGACGAGACGGACTCCGGGCTGGACATCGACGCGCTGCGGCGAGTCGCCGACGGCGTCAACCAGCGGCGGCGGCCCGACAACGCCACCATCCTCGTTACTCACTATCAACGCATCCTGAGCTACGTCGTCCCGGACTATGTCCATGTACTCCTCGACGGCCGCATAGTGCGGTCTGGTGGACGGGAGCTCGCCGCGGAGCTGGAGGCGAAGGGCTACGAGTGGGTGAAGGAGTCCGCCGGCCAAGAGGCGGCGGTCTGACGCGATGAGACAGCCAGCCGCCAGCTACGACCGGTATGAGCGAGACCAAGCGACGTTTGAGCGGCGCCTCTCGCCAAACGAGCCCGCGTGGCTCCGTGACCTGCGCAGGCGCGGCCTCGAAGCGTTCAGCGCATTGGGGTTTCCCACGGGCACGCGCGGCAACGAGAGGTGGAAATACACTAACGTCGGCCCGCTCGCCAGGACCACATTCGGGTACGCCTCTGCCCTCAATAGCAGCGGCGTGAACGAGTCGATCATTCGAGACATCGCACCCTGGCACGAGGACTGGTCCCGGCTGGTCTTCATCGACGGCGCATTCTCCCCTGCCCTGTCCTCGCATCAGACCGGCGGCAAGAGTATACACGTCGCCAACCTGCCCGATGCCGCGTCTCGCAACGGCGTCGCTCCGGAAGAGCATCTGGGTCAGTATGCGGACGTGGGGGAAGACGGCTTTACGGCCCTCAACACCGCGTTCATGCAGGATGGCGCGTTCGTCAATGTGCCGGACGAAACCTCGTCGGGCGCTCCGCTCCATCTGCTGTTCGTGTCCACGGGCCGAGACGCCCCGACCGTCTCCCATCCAAGGTCCCTGATCGTCGTAGGCCGCAATAGTAGATTGACCATTCTGGAGAGCTACGTCGGCCTGCCGGGCGCGAGCTATTTCACCAATGCCGTGGCCGAGATCGTGGGCAAGGAAGGCTCCGAGATCGAGCACCTCCGCTACATGATGGAGAGCCCGTCGGCCTTCCACATCGGCGCCACCCGGGTCACCCTGGAGCGCGACAGCAGCTACGTCTCCACCAGCATGGCGAAGGGAGCCCGGATCGCGAGGAACGATCTGCGCGTCCTACTCGACGCGCCGGGCAGCTCGTGCGACCTCAAGGGGCTCTACTTTACGTCAGGGTCCCAGCACATCGACAACCATATCGACATCGACCACGCCAAGCCCAACTCGTCGAGCAACCAGCTATTCAAAGGCATCCTGGCCGGCAGGTCGCGAGCGGTCTTCAGCGGCAGGGTACTGGTGCGCAAGGACGCGCAGAAGACCTTCGCGCGGCAGTCCGACAAGAACCTGCTGCTGTCCCAGCGCGCGCGGATCAACACCAAGCCCAGCCTGGAGATCTTCGCGGACGACGTCCAGTGCTTCCACGGGGCGACGGCCGGCGCAGTCGCGGAGGAGGCGCTGTTCTACATGAGGAGCCGGGGGCTAGACGAAGATACCGCCCGAAGGCTCCTGATCGCCGGGTTCGCCGGCGAGATCATCGACTCCATCCGGCTTGGTCCGCTGAGAGAGCACATGGAGCGCATGTTCTCAGGGGACGCATTCGAGATCGGCGCCCTAGCCGCCGCATCGTAGATAATGCAGTTGACGCGTGAGACCGAGGGACGCAGACGCCCGGTGCCGTGAGCGCACTTGTTGAACTTGACCGAGGCTGGGTCTTGCAGACTATCCGCGGCCGCTGAGGAGGACCATGTCGGAGCTCGAAGAACTGTACCAAGAAGTGATAATGGAGCACAACCGGAGGCCCCGCAACTTCCAAGAGCTCAAGGACAGCAACCGGTCCGCGGAGGGGTTCAACCCCTTCTGCGGCGACGCCATCACCCTGTACCTGAAACTGGAGGGCGAGAGGATCACCGACATGGGCTTCCAGGGATCGGGATGCGCCATATCGAGGGCGTCCGCGTCGCTGATGACCGAGACCGTCAAGGGAAAAAGCACCGAGGAGATCCAGCGTATCTTCAACGCCTTTCACAACATGCTTACGCGGGGCGACAAGGTAGAGATGGAATCGGAGGACGACGTGCTCGGTGACCTGGAGGCGCTGGCCGGAGTGTCGGAGTTCCCGACCCGTGTGAAGTGCGCCACGCTCTCCTGGCACGCGCTGCAGGCAGCGCTGAAAGGGCAAGAGGAGACGGTCAAGACGGAGTGAGTCGCATAACCCCTGGGAGGAGCGCTCATGCACATTCCAATGCAGGTTGATTACGGGGTCCGGGCACTGGTAGACCTGGCGGTCCACGATGGAGAGGGGCCGGTTCGGGCCTCGGACATCGCCGAGCGCCAGCACATCCCAGAGCCGTACCTGGCGCGCGTGCTGCACGCCCTGCGCAGGCAGGGCCTCACGCACAGTCAGCGCGGCCCTCTCGGGGGGCACTCCCTGACCGTCGATCCCTCGCGGATCAGCATGGGAATGGTAATGCGCCACCTCGGCGGTCCCAAGACACTGGTGAGCTGCCTGGACGACCAGGGCCGGTGCGTACAGTCGGCCGATTGCGGACAGCGCAGCGTCTGGCTGGAGGTCGAAGAGGCCATCCAGAATGTGCTCGATTCGACCAGCATAGCCGACCTCGTCGAACGCGCCCGAGATGAGGGCGATGGCAGCGAGGCGCGTCCGGGTGGCCGGAAGCTGGCTGCGCTAGCAAACTGAAAGCGCGAGGTGGGTATTGGGATTCGTCACCGTAGGCACGATCGACGATGTCCCGCCAGGGACCGTCAAGGTATATGAGATCGGGAACCGGGAGATAGCGGTCTGCAACACGAGCGGTAAGATTTACGCAATCGACAATGTGTGCATCCATGACGAAGGCTCGCTGGACCAGGGGGTGCTGATCGGCTGCGAGGTGGAGTGTCCGCGTCACGGCGCCAGGTTCGACGTGAGGAACGGCGAGGTGTCGGTGGGGCCGGCCTATCTGCCGGTAGACACATTCACCGTCCGTGTCGAAGGAGACGAGATACAGGTCGACGTAAAGCCCAGCCCTCGCAGACAGGGAATCGAAGGTCAGTACTAAGGACGGCACTATGGTCGCATCAAGAAAACAGCAGGCTCTGAATGTCGCCAGGATCCGGGAAGACTTCCCTGTCCTGTCCAGAGAGGTATACGGCAAGCCTCTGGTGTATCTGGACAACGCCGCCACCTCTCAGAAGCCGCGCAGCGTGATTCAGGCGCTGGTCGATTACTACGAGGGGTACAACTCCAACGTCCACAGGGGAGTCCATGCGCTTTCCATGGAGGCCACTGACCGGTACGAGGAAGCCCGACAGAAGGTGGCCCGATTTATCAACGCCGGCTCGCCCGAAGAGATCATCTGGACCCGGAACACCACCGAGGCGATCAACCTGGTGTCCCACTCCTGGGCAAAGGACAATATCAAGTCCGGTGACGAGATCGTCCTCACGGTGATGGAGCACCACAGCAACCTGGTCCCCTGGCAGAGGGTGGCGATGGACCAAGGCGCCAAACTGAGGTTCCTGCCCATGGGCGAGGACGGCAAGCTGGACCTGGGGGACGTCGACTCAATCATCACCGAGCGCACGAGGCTCGTCTCCATCGTTCACGCGTCGAACTCCCTGGGCACGATCAATCCCGCCAAGGAGCTCGCGTCGAAGGCCCGCGCGGTGGGGGCCGCGGTATTTCTCGATGGGGCTCAGAGCGTCCCTCACATGCCGGTGGACGTCCAGGACCTGGACTGCGATTTCATGGCTTTCTCCGGACACAAGATGCTTGGGCCGACGGGAATCGGGGCGCTCTATGTCCGGCGCGAGGTGCTGGAGGAGATGGAACCGTTCCTGACCGGCGGGGAGATGGTGCTGGAGGTGACGCTGGACAGGGCAAGTTGGAACGAGTTGCCCATGCGGTTCGAGGCGGGCACCCCGAACATCGCGGACGCCATCGGCCTGGGCGCCGCCGTCGACTATCTCGATTCCATCGGAATGGAGAACGTGCGCCGGCACGAGATGCAGATCACCGAGTACGCCCTGTCCTGTTTTAGTGAGATCGAGGAGATAGGCGTATTCGGAACCACGGACCTCCAGAGCAGGGGCGGCGTGATCTCGTTCCACTCCTCCGACGTGCACCCTCACGACCTGGGCACGTTCCTGGACCGGCAAGGCGTCGCCGTCCGCACGGGGCACCACTGCACGATGCCGATGATGCGCATTTTGGGCGTGCCGGCGACCGCCCGGGCAAGCCTCTACCTGTACAACACCGAGGGTGAGATCGACGTACTTGTTGACTCGGTCAAAGGGGCCCTGAGATACTTTGGGCATGGAGCTCAGTGACCTCGACGATCTCTACCGCGACGCCATCCTCGACCACTGCCGGCATCCGCGCAATAGCGCGACGCTTGGAGACCCTGACGCAACGGCGCGGGCCGTCAACCCTTTCTGCGGCGACGAAGTGGACGTCCAACTCGTCTTTGAGAACGGCTTTCTCGCAGACATAGGCATTCAGTCTTCCGGGTGCTCCATCAACCAGGCGGCTTCGTCCATGCTATCGGAGGCCCTCGGCGGCAAGACCCTCGACGGTGCGAAGTCTCTGGCGGTGCTTTTCAGGCGCATGATGGGCGGTGACGTACTCACGGAGGAAGAATTCGGTTCTCTGGGAGACCTCCGCGCCCTAGCCGGCGTTCTGCAATTCCCCGTGCGGATAAAGTGCGCGCTCCTATCCTGGTCCGCCCTCGAAGAGGCCGTCGAGATGATTCGGACCCGGCAGGTCAGTCCAGAAGCGTAGGCATGTGGCGAAAGGGCCAGTACCTCGAGCTCGCCCCGTCCCGGGCGATGCAGGGACTGGATGGCGTCATTCGATGCCGCCGACCTTTTCCAGCAGCCCCATCCCGGGCACGGACAGCACCACGTAGGACGGCAAGCCGAGCTCGCTCCAGAACTGGAACGGCGGCACGTCGTTGGCGCCGGACACGAACAGCGTGATGACCGTCCCGTGGGCGACCACGACCACGTCGCCGTCCCGGTATCGGTCGAGGACGACCTCCACAGCGGATGCGAATCTCTGCCCGGCCTCCACCGCGGTCTCGTCGCCCATTACAAGCTCCGCGGGTCTGGCGAACATGGAGCGGATCGCTTCGGCGAACTCCAGGGCGCCGAGAAACCCGACTCCGCTTCGCTCGTGCTCGTGCAGCCCTTCGTGGACCACGACCGGCACCCCCACGCTCCCGGCGATGACATCGGCGGTCTCGCGGGCTTTGGGCTCCCGGCTGGACACGATAACGCCTGGACGAAGAGGGCGTATCCGCTCTGCGAGCAGGCCGGCACGACGCCTGCCCTCCTCCGACAGGAGCCACCGGTCAGGGGGAAGCGCGGGAACGACCTGCGGCAGCGAATGCTTGACGAGAATCAGCTTTCTAATCGGAGACCGCCGGCCGCCGTTGGGAGGCCCATGCGTCACGCTGACCGCCTCGCAGCCCCAAAGACCCACCCCGCCATGCTCCCCACCTTGCGGAAAGACCCGACACCTTCCCTGGGGAGGAATATCGCGGCGATGATCGTTGCCGGAAGAAAAAACACGACGTGGCAGATAACGGCGAAGCCGAATCCGTCGGCTTTGTCGATACCGAAAAACCCGAGGACATACACGATAGCAAACTCGAAGCTTCCCACCGCGCTGGGCGCGGCGGGAACCGCCGTGGCGAAAAATATCGTGCCCATTATTACCACGGTGGCCGCCAGGGGAGAGATCGGCAGATCCACCGCCAGGGCGATGATCCACGCCGTCACACCGACCAGCATCCAATAGAGGATGCTGACCCCGAGGCAGACCAGCAGCCGCAGGCGCTCCCGCTCCAGATCCTTGACCGCCCCGGCGAAGGCGGCGAGGAATCGGTACCTGCCCACCAGAGCCAGCGATTCGCTCCAGACGAAGACCCTGACCACACCGATCGCCACGACGGTAAACGCGATCGCGCCCCAGACGAATATGGTGAAGTTTTTCATCTCCGGGACGAGGAAGAAGGCCACCCCCAGTATCATGGTGCTGGCCACCACGTCGACGACCCGCTCCATTCCCAGGGTTGCGAGGGCCGTCGCGCCCCGCACGCCATCCCTCAACGTCAGGACGGCCAACTGGGTCATTTCGCTCGTGACCCTGAACGGCATCACGTTGCTCAGCCCGAGTCCCTCATGCTGCACGATGAAGAGCCGCGAGGCGGATATCTGATCGGTGGTGAACAGGACCTTCCACCGCACCGCCCTTAGCCATCCCGCGAACATGAAGACAGCGAATGCGAGCCCCAGGAGTAGCGGGGACACGTCGGTGAGGTTCTCGGCGACCAGGCCCCAGTCGAGACCCCGTGTCGCCAACCACCCCAGCCCGCCACTTACCGCGACGGCGGCGGGGATCCTGCCGACGCGCAGCAATGCCCGTCCCACCCTCACCGGTGTGCGAGCGTCGCCGGCCCGGCCCTCTTCCTTGTCCTGCCGCTGCGCCATCCAGGTAGTATAATCTAGGCCACCTGCCACCACCACCGCCCACACGAGTGCAGAGCATGCTGATCGACTGCCACACACATCTCGACCCATTCCCGGACAGCGAGGTGCGCAGCATCCTGGAGCGGGCCAAAAACGCCGGCGTGGGACTCGTGATTACCGCGGGGACCACACTGGACACGTCCGCCCGCGCTGTCGAGCTGTCCGCCTCGTTCCCCGGCTTGTTCGCGGGGGTGGGCATTCATCCCATGGACCTGCACGGACCCGTGGACGAAAACACATATGCCCGCCTTTTCGAGCTGGCGGCCTCAACCGAAAAGGTCCTGGTCATCAGCGAGGTCGGACTGGACTTCATGGAGGGCACGCCGGACCAGGCCGTCCAGTACCAGGCGTTCCGGGAGCAGATTCGTCTCGCCCGCGAGCTGGACCTGCCAATCGTGTTTCACAGCCGCGAGGCGCACCCGGACACTCTTCGTGTGTTGCGCGAGGAGCGGGGATACGATGTCGGCGGTATCATGCACTATTTCCAGGCAGACCTGGAGACGGCGCGACAGGCTATCGACCTGGGGTTCCACATCTCGCTGGCTAGGCCGCTCCTGAGACTGCCGGCTCTCCAGAAGGTGGCGGCCGCATTGCCTCTGAGCAGCATCGTGCTCGAGACCGACGCGACGCCTCAGCCTTTCAAGTCCAAGCGAGCGAACTGGACCGAGCCACGCCATGTCCGCGACGTGGCAGGCGTGCTCGCGAAACTGCAAAAGCGGCCCGTAGAGGAGATCGCGGCTGTCACCAGCCGCAATGTCCTTGGGATATTGAATAAGCGAGGCGGGGCGATCGCCCAGAGTCTGGCGTCACCCGACAAGAGGAATGACGAAGAGCTGGGGAAGCAGTAGCAGGAAGACGGCCCAGCCGAACACCGTGGACAGGGTGGCGGCGATCCAATCTGTCTGCTCGACCTCACGAACCGCAACCACGCCGGCGACCAGGATCCAGAGCAACCCGACGAAATATACGTAGCCGCCGATCTGAGGCACTCTCACGAACAGCATTAGCGCCCCGGGGCCGTAGCAAATACCGAGGGCGCGAAGGACCTGGTGGAAGCTGGCCTTTCCGTCGACGAACTTCCCGCCCAATATGTGGACGACGAGGGCCCAGAGTATCCAGCCCAGCATCAAGCTGATGATCACCAGCCAGAGGTTTATCAGCCTGTCGACAATGCTTGGCAGCTCCGGGTCTCTGGTCCCCTCGACGATCACGTTCATCAAGCCCAGGCCGAAAAACGTCGCCGCGAAAATCACGACTCCCAGGGATTTCAAAATGACCTCGGGGCTCTCGGCGGCCTCGCGGTAGGTCTCCCTCCTCAGCAGCGCCGCACGTAGAGCCATTCGGAGCATGTTTGCCAATGGTTAGTGCCTTTTGGTGGACAGGATATGGGGAACGGGGTAAAGGATACAAGGTATGGGCCATAGGGGTAAAGGGCCATGGTCTGTGCGCCGCTTACCCAGCCGGGTTTAGGGCCGCACCGCGCTGCCGTCCGCGCGGCGCACGGTGTCCCACGCCCCGCCGAAGGCCCGCTCCTTGAACGGGTACCTGGCGGCGAGTTTCTCATCGACGTCGATGCCGAGGCCAGGCCTGCCGCTGGGCCACATGTAGCCGTCCCGCACCTCCGGGCACCCCGGGAACACCTCCATCGTACGCTCGCCGAATCGCGCGTACTCCTGTATGCCGAAATTCCACGCGTTGAGGTCCAGCATCAGATTGGCGGCGTGCCCGATGGGCGAGGTATCCCCGGGGCCGTGCCATGCCGTCCGCACACCAAAGGTCTCGCAGAGCGCGGCCAGTTTCCGCGCCGGCGTCAGGCCGCCGAGCTGAGAGATGTGCACCCGGATGAAGTCGATCAGCCGGTCCTTTACCATCGGCACTATCTCGTGGGGATTGTTGTAGAGTTCGCCCATCGCCAGCGGCGTGCTGGTCTGCCGGCGGACCATCCTGAAATACTCGTTGTCCTCGGGAGCAAACAGGTCCTCCAGGAAGAACAGCTTGAACCGCTCCACCTCCTTGGCGAAACCAACGCCGAGGATGGGCGGGACGCGCTCGTGAACGTCGTGCAGGAGCTCGACCTCCCAGCCGACGCTGGACCTTATGTACTCAAAGAGGCCAAGCGCGGAGCGTATGTACGGCCTGGGCTCGAATATGCCACCGGGGTGGGCGAAGAGCGTGTTCGCGTCCCGCCTTGTGACACGGTCCGTGACAACCACCGGGCCGGAGTCGGGCGCAGCCGCTCTGGTCACTCCGGCGCTACCGCCGTATGTCGCATACCCAGGCGTCGCCACCTGGACCCGAATGTGGTGATAGCCCTGTTCTATCAGCGCCCGCACGCTGTCCTCGACGGCCTTCGGCTCCGGTCCGCTCGCGTGGGAATAGACTGCGGCGGCGTCCCGCGCCTTGCCGCCGAACAGATCATACACCGGCATCGCCGCAAGCTTGCCCTTGATGTCCCAGAGCGCCTCGTCGACGCCGCTCAGAGCGTTGTTGAGCACGGGGCCGTTCCGCCAATAGGACGACACGTAGCTGGCCTGCCAAATGTCTTCGATGTCGGCTGCATCCTTCCCGATCAAAAACGGCCGCAGGTAGTCGTCCACGGCGGCCACCACCGCACTAGGCCTCTGGGTGAACGTCGCACAGCCCACGCCGTAGAGCTCGGGTTCGCTCGTCTCCACCTTGACGATCACCAGTCTTATGCCGTCGGGTTCCGTCAGTATGACGCGAACGTCGCGGATCTCAAGTTTGCTCATGGTGCTGAACTCCGATCTGAATATCCATCATCGGTCGCGAAGAAATCGAGCACGAGCCGGTTGAACTCGGCGGGGTCCTCTCGATGCGGCGCGTGGCCGTGGCCCTTGAAAACCTTTAGACCGGCGTTCGGAAGAAGCTCCAGCGCACGTTTCCCTTGGCTGACGGGGAAGTAGCGATCGCGCTCTCCCCATACAAGACACGTCGGTGCCGTGACCGTACGGAGGGAATCCAGATCGGGACGGTCCATCTCGATGTCGAGGGGCGGGTAGGGCAGCGGCCTCATCCTCACCTTGTCCCAGGCCCAGGCCAGGCCTGCCAGCGCTTTTCCGATGGGGCTCACGCTGCCTAATCCCATCGGCGCGACCAGGACCAGCCTGACCACGGACTCGGGCGCGAGCCGCGCCAACTCCAGGCCGATGCTCGCCCCGAGCGAGTGCCCCACAAGGTGGACGGGTTCGAGTCGCATCTCCTCGATGAACCCTTGCAGAAGATCTGACATGCGGCGCAGAGTGTAGATGGGCTCGGGATTGTCGCTCTCGCCGTAGCCCAGCAGGTCGAGCGCGTACACGCGGTGAGCCGAGGCCAGGACGGGGACGGTCTCCGCCCAGTCGCGCCGGGTGCTGGCGCGCCCGTGCACCAGTACGACAGGCGCGCCGTACTCACCGGCTGCCGTGAAGGCGACACGGTCGCCATCGACCAGCATGGAGTCGTCCCGGACCTCGACCACCGCTTCCCTCCCATTGCTGGAGAGCGGCGCTCTCCACCTACCTGGCCTACGTCGTCGTGCAGCGCCCACGTTACGCAGTAGGACACCTCGTGTCAACCGGCCGGCTCCATCGCGATGCGCCGGGTCGTGCGATTCCTGTAAGATTGGGCGGACTCGATCATGAACATCCCAAGAGCGCTGATTACCAGCCGGATCTATACGGTGCGTGGCGGCAGCATGCTCCCGGCCTTGCGGCCCGGCGAGCGCTTGCTCGTCAGCGCGTCCGCCTATTCGGATTCGTCCCCATCCAGGAGAGACGTAGTGGTCGTCGGCAATCCGAGAGGCGCCGATATACTCTACTTCAAACGGGTCGTCGGGTTGCCGGGGGAAGAGATAGCTCTGTCGGAGGGGCTGCTCTACGTGGACGGAGAGCACCTCGTCGAGCCATATCTCGACGGACTGCCCGCGTCGCTCGGACTGGGCGAAAGCATCTGGCGGCTAGGAGAGGGGCAGTATTTCGTCCTGGGCGATCGCAGGGCGCGCAGCACCGACAGCAGGAAGTTCGGCCCCGTCGGCCTCAATCTCATCCACGGCAGGGCGTGGCTGCGCTGCTGGCCTCCACGCAGGTGGGGACGTATCTAGCGCCGCGCGGGGCCTGATTGGGGGCTGAGTGGACAGCGGGAGAATGGACGGCGAAATCAAGGACCTCCTGGCCCGTGGGAGGGCTCTCGCTAGCGTCAACAATGTGGTGCGTCTGAGGGCCAGTCTGGTTCTTTCGCCCCTCGGAATGGCTCGGCGTGCACGGCCGGCGGCTCGGGGCTGAGCTGGCGCGCATCACCTAGATACGGCGCCGTCGCGAAGATAGTCGAGGGCATAGGCGACGGTCGCATCGGCTGACATCGCTTGGCCCTCGCCGCGCAGGTGCGCAAACGTCTCACTATCGAGTCCGCCCTCGGTATCGGAAAGGACCCGCTCGAATTCCAGGCGCTCGTAGTCGGTGAGGGTGGGCGGGACGCGATGTGCGGCGAACCACTCAATCCATCTCAAAGGGCCTCATACCCGGCCAACCTACGACAGACTCTGCCTTATTCAACCCTTATTCCCCCGACGCGAGCCACTGAGCGATCTCCTTGGAGTGGTAGCTGATTATCATGTCGGCGCCGGCCCTCTTGATCGCCGTGAGTATCTCGATTGTGACGCGGCGGCCGTCGAGCCATTCGTTCTGGGCCGCCGCCTTGACCATCGCGTACTCGCCGCTGACATTGTAGGCGGCGATGGGCAGTGAGAACACCTGCCTGGCCCTGGCGATGATGTCCAGGTAGGCCAGCGCCGGCTTGACCATCACGATGTCGGCGCCCTCGGAGATGTCCATCTCTATCTCGCGCAGGGCCTCTCGGGCGTTAGCTGGGTCCATCTGATATCCGCGGCGGTCTCCGAATTGCGGCGCGGACTCGGCGGCGACCCTGAAAGGACCGTAGAATCCCGAGGAGTACTTGGCCGAGTAGGACATGATGGCCGTATCGTTGTACCCGGCGGAGTCCAGAGCGCTGCGGATCGCACCTACCTGGCCGTCCATCATGGCGGAGGGTCCGACCATGTCGGCGCCGGCCTCCGCCTGGCAGACCGCGGTCTTCGCCAGAAGCTCAAGGGAGCGGTCGTTGTCCAGGACCTCGTTCGACACGACGCCGCAGTGGCCGTGGTCGGTGTAGTCACACAGGCAGACATCGGAGATCACCAGAAGCTCGGGCGCGGCCTGCTTTATCACCCTGATCGCCTCCTGGACGATTCCGTTTGGCTCGTAGGCTTCGGAGCCGACCGCGTCCTTTCGGCGCGGGATGCCGAACAGCAACACGGCCGGTATGCCCAGCTCAACGACGGCGCTGATCTCGAGTATCAGGCGGTCGAGCGATAACTGGTACATGTCCGGCATCGGCTCGATCCCGGCCTGGACATTGCGGCCGTGGGTGACGAACAGTGGATAGATGAAGTCGCTCGCCGACAGTCTCGTCTCCTGCGCGATCCTGCGCATCGCGGGCGAACCTCTCAGCCTGCGAAGCCGCGTTTGGGGAAATCTACTCATTTGAAGCTGCCTCCTCGACATAATAGGATTTCAGGGCATCGACCAGCCCGGCCACCGTGCTCTCGCGCGCCAACACGTCAACCTTGAGGCCCGCCTCCCTGGCCGCCTCCGCGGTAACGGGCCCGATGCATGCGATCTTCACCCCTTCGAGTGCGGCCCTGGCCAGAAGTGCGGCCAGGTCCCCGTCGACCAGTGCGGCCATGTTGCGCATCGTGGACGAGCTCGTGAATGTGGCGACGTCGATCCCCTCCGACAGGACCTCCGCGAGCCGCGCTCGGGAGCCCTCAGGCGTAACCGTCCGGTAGGCGGCGATCTGGTCCACCGCCGCACCCGCGGCCCTTAGGCCCTCGGTCAGAGTATCCCGCCGACTCTCGGCGCCCAGGAGAAGTATCCTGCCCCCCGCGACGTCGGCGCCCTTGAGGGCATCGACCATCGACTCCGCGCCGGACCCGGAGGCAACTAAGTCCGCGACTATGCCCCGCGACGCCAGAGAAACGGCGGTGGCGGAGCCCATGGCCGCCACCCGGACTCCGTATAACGACCGGGCATCCCGCCCCATCGATGCCAGCCGACCGAAAACCGTTTCGGCGGCGTTGGCGCTGCCGAACACGACCCAGCCGTACTCAGCCAATGAGTCCAACTCCCTGTCGAGCGCCTGGTGGGTGTCCAACGGCTGCACCTCGATAGTGGGCGCCTCCAGCGGGTGGGCGCCCTCTCGCGACAGCAGCGTGGAGAGCGCTCCGGCCTGCTGCATGGTCCTTGTGACCAGCACTCGTTTGCCGAAGAGCGGACGGTCGTCGAACCAGCGGAGCCTGTCTCGAAGGCTCACGACCTCGCCGACCACCATGACCACCGGCGGCGCCAGACCCGCGCCCCTCGATCTGGGGACGATGTTCGACAGGTCGCCGACGACGGTACGCTGGTAGGGCTCGGTGCCCCACTGGACGACCGCGACAGGCGTGCTAGCCGCCCTGCCCTCACGCAGCAGCGTCTCCGTGATTACGGACAGGTTATCCCAGCCCATGAGCACGACGAGGGTGCCGCCGGCCTGCGCCAGCTTGTCCCAGGCGATGGGGCGACGCTCCTCCAGGGACTCGGAGCCGGTCACTATGGTCAGCGACGACGCGTGCCCCCGCTGCGTCAGCGGAATGCCCGCATAGGCAGGCACGGCAAGGGCCGACGTGACCCCCGGAACGACCTCGAAGGGTATACCCGCCTCGGCCAGCGCCTCCGCCTCCTCGCCACCTCGCCCAAAGAGAAAAGGGTCGCCGCCCTTCAAGCGGATGACGCTCTTGCCCTCCCTCGCCCTCTCGATCAGCAGTGCGTTGATCCTTGCCTGGCGGCTGCCGCGCTCGCCCGCCGCCTTGCCGGCGTCGATCACCTCGGCGTCGCGTCTCGCCCTCTCCACAAGCCGGCCGTCGACCAGCCGGTCATGGACCACCACGTCCGCCGATTCCAGGCTTTCGAGGCCTTTGACAGTGATAAGGCCGGGGTCTCCCGGGCCAGCGCCGACCAGGTAGACCGTGCCGTGCGCAGCCGATTTTGAGTTGGCGATGATTGTTACCGTATCCTGCGAGTTCTATGTCATGGACCGCCTGGCCAGCAGGACTCGATCCCCACAAACTCGCTGTTATCGGCGGCAGAAGAAGTGTAGCGCCATCACCCATCCGGCACATATTTCACACCGCTTCTACTCCGCCAGCACGATTTCCCGCGCTCCTTTCGCCAGAAGCGCCTCTGCGGCCTCTATGCCTGCGGAGATGGGGGCACCGGCGTCGCACCGGACGTCGGCGCGATATATCTGGCTGCCGTCCGGCAGGGCGGCCATCGCCAGTATACGAATCTCCCGGCCATCCAGCCGTGCATAGGCAGCCACCGGCACCTTGCAGCCACCGCCGAGCCTCTGGAGAAACGATCGCTCGGCCTTTAGCGCGATGCTGCTGGGCAGGTGGTCGATTGCGTCCAGCATCCGGGCGGTCCGCGTGTCGCCAATGCGCACCTCCACCCCCAGCGTGCCTTGCCCCACTTCGGGTGTGAAACCCTCCGGCGCCAGGTACTCGGCTATCTCCGCCTGCCGGCCCAGACGGACAAGTCCAGCGACGGCGAGCACGACACCGTCGTATTCGCTGCCCGCGGCCTTATCGAGCCTTGTGCCCACGTTGCCCCTGATGGGAAGGACCTGAACGTCCGGCCTGACCTCTCTGATTTGCGCGACGCGCCGCGGGCTGCTCGTGCCAATTCGCGCCTTAGGCGGCAGCCGCAACAGCGACTCGCCCCGCCGGTTGACGAGGGCGTCCCGCGCGTCCTGGCGCGCGATAGTTCCGGCCAGCGCCAGCCCCTCGGGCAGAGTGGCCGTCAGGTCCTTGGCGCTATGCACCGCTAGATCGATCTTGCCGTCGAGCAATAGCCGTTCTATCTCCGTGGAAAATGCCCCGCGCCCCAGGCTCAGTAGCGCGGCGTCCCTGTTCCGGTCTCCCGCCGTCTCCATCGTGACGACCGTGAACGCCTCATCGGGAAAACGGGACCGGAGCTGTGACAGCACCTCCTCGGTCTGCGCGAGGGCAAGGGGACTCTTCCTGGTCCCGACTCTAATCATTTGGAACTCGCTCCTTTCGTCGGTCTTATCAGTCCTTGGATAGCCATACTCTCCCACATCTTGCACGCGCCGTTCCGGCAGTCGCAATCCGCGCCGGTCATCAGCGACGCCATGAGTGTCAGCCTGGCCTCGTCCGCCCTGCCGGCCCGGAGCATATCCACCAGGTCATCGGTAAGGCACGCCTGCCAGTGGTCCGGGGTCAGACGTACGCCCTTGCGCTGCAGCTCTGATCGCACGGAAGAGAGCAGCGGCGCGAGATCTGCGTACTCCATGACCGGATGCCTGGACCCGGTCCTGCTAGTGCCCGCCAGCTCCTCGCGAAACTTGCGGGCGAGGGCGGGGCTCGTGCCACCGGTGGACGTGGCGACGATCACCTCGCCCCGCCTGACGACGGCGGGCGCGATCCATGTGCACAGGCTAGTAACGTCGGCCACGTTAAGTGGGACGTTGCGCTCCAGCGCCTCCCTGCTGACGGCCTCATTGACCGCGCCATCGCTCGTGTCGGCCACGATGGCTATGAACGCTCCCTCCAGGTCTCCCGGCAGGTAGCCTCGGCTGATCCATGTGAGGCCCCCTCGGTCCGCAATTTCGCGGACGGACCCATGGACCTCCGAGCTGATAACTACCGTATCAGCGCCGTACTCGACCAGCCTCCCGGCCTTCTCCTCACCGACGTCGCCGCCGCCGAAGACGACGCAACGCCGGCCTCGGACATCCAGGAAAACGGGGTAGTACGCTGGCACGACTGCTCCTTGGCAATTCTTATCGGTGGTTTTCTCGATGGGGGGCGAGCCGCCCCGGGATCTAGCAATGAGGTGGGTCAGCGAACATCTGAGAGACGTGGCCAGGTGTCCGAGTCAGTCGGTCTCGCCAGACTCGCCCCCAGAGGACCGGCGCGATTGGGGCGGCCAGGGGGGGATGACGCCCGACATGCCCACGCCACATCCGCCGACCGGGTCTTCGGCGAGGTCTGACTGCGCGCCGACCTCCATGGACCGGACTACCTCCGGCAGGGGGATCCTGAACTCGCCGTTTGTCTTGGTCGCGCGGAGCTCCTTGCTGCGAATCAGGAAGCGGACGTACTCCGGGTGCCTCCTCATGATCAGCGCGGCGGTCCGGGTCCCCACGGTCAGCTCCTCGACATCGATATCGATGTCCGCCGGCTGAAGGGCCATCGAGACGAGGACCGCGCGCGCATACGAGGTGACCTGCGCCGTCGCCAACTCGTCCCCGCTGGCGGCCACCTCCTCCACCCTCCCAAGCAACCTGTCCCGTAGCTCTCCAACCTGCATCGCGCTCACCTTCCTGCTAGTCGAGCCGGTCCGGTGACCCCTCACCTAGCGTGAACACAAGAATTATTGTACCACTACGGTCTCGCCCCGGCAAGGAATTTTGTTCGGTGGCAGGGGCAACAGACAAAGCGGCGAGAATTGTCGCCACCTGAAAGCTGTGCTATCTTTTCACCGCCAGGGGGGTGTCGTGCTGGACGGGGCGAAACGCCGGTTGATAGGCAGCTTGAAGCGGGAAGTCCCGGATGCGCGGGTCATCCAGGCGATGGAACGCGTACCCCGCGAGGCGTTCGTGCCGAAGGAGAGCCGGGACCTGTCCTACGAGGACATCGCCCTGCGCATCGGCGAGGGGCAGACGGTCTCGCAGCCGTTCATCATCGCGCTGATGGTGGGCGCGCTGGAGTTGCGTCGCTCCGACAAGGTCCTGGAGCTCGGAACGGGCAGCGGATACCAGGCGGCCCTGCTGGCCGAGATCGCGCGGCACGTCATTACCGTGGAGCGCGTCGCATCCTTGGCGGACACGGCCCGGTCGAGATTGAAGTCCATGGGCTACACGAACGTGGAGGTCGTCGACGCGGCGACCGAGCTTGGATGGCGAACGAAGGCCCCGTACGATGCGATTATCGTCGCGGCGGGCGCGCCCAAACTCCCCCGCGAACTGATTGACCAGCTCGGCTCCGGCGGCAGGCTGGTGGTCCCGGTTGGGTCGATGGAAGATCAAGAGCTGATGAAGGTAACACGGACCCACGACACTTTCTCGGTCCACTCGCTGGGCGCGTGCCGGTTTGTGCCCTTGATCGGCGACGGCGCCTGGCCCGAGGAGTGACCCGCCGATCAGGTCATTCAAGAGTGCGATGCCAGAGGAGTTGCCATTGATTCACCGCTCCTCGACGCAACTACTCCGGGTAGATATCGATTAGAATGGGAGAAGGCTTACGGTAGTCTCCTGAGAGAGGTCTGGCCTCCGGTTACCGTCTCGCGAGGTCTTTGCCTGACATGACGCGCCGAGCACACTTTGAGATATAGGCCACTAATGGTCGGCGAGAAGATTTATCATGTCTACTATGGACTCTCCAATTCAGGGCGAGCTCGAAAAACTCACCAGGGTCGTTGCTAACCAGAACGCGCAGCTCAGGGGGCGGAACGAGGCAAATTCCCTCCTAATCAGAGGAACGCCTCGTCTCATCGGTCTTGCAACGGGTGGTCGACCCGAGCCGTGAGCTCGCCGGCGCGCGATACGCGGCTCTTGATGTCTTGGGAGAGATGATGCGAAGCTCAAATCCTTTTTCGCCTCTGGGATCGATCAAGACGCCCGCAAAGCTATTGGCGACCCGCCAACGGGCAAGGGTCTGCTCGGATTGATGATGGAGCGAGCTGAACCGATGCGCGCGGACGACGTCGTGGGCCACCCGGCTTCGGAGGCGTTCCCGCCGGCACATCCTCCAATGACCACCTTTCTTGGTATTCCCATTAGACATAAGGGACTTGCCGTGGGAAGCATCTACCTCACTGACAAAGAAGGTGGCTCGCCGTTTACCGACGAGTATGAAGAGATCATCAGGCTTTTTGCAAACCAGGCCGCGGTTTCCATCCAGAACGCTCACTTGAACGAGCTGATTCAGGCTTTGGCGGTGGAGACCGAACGGATCCGAATCTCCAGAGAGATGCACGACGGACTCGCTCAGGTGCTGGGCTACGTCAATACCAAGGCCCAGGCGGTCGAGGGATTTCTGGAAAATGGCGTTGTTGCAGCCGCTACAAGGCAACTCGGGGAGATGAGCCAGAGAGCGCGTCTCGCTTACCGTGATGTCAGAGAAGGGATCCTTGCACTGCGCAGCCAGGTAGTTACCGAGCGCTGCCTGTCTGACGCCGTCGGGGCGTACATCGAGGAATACCAACAATAGTTGGGCCCGTCTGCAATGGTGCACCACGACATTGCCAGTGACCTTGATCTCAGTCCTCTCCAGGAGGTGCAGATCCTTCGGATCGTCCAAGAAGCCCTGACTAATGTGCGCAAGCACGCTCGTGCCACAGAGATATGGGTTAGGTTCACGCAACGGGGAGGAGACCTGGTGATTGAGGTGAAAGACAACGGCCGGGGATTCAACCCGCTGGCCATCAAGAGGGGTGAATGGCCACACCTGGGGCTCCAGACAATGCAGGAACGGGCCGAGGCGATCGTGGGCACTTTTGAGATCAACAGCGCTCCGAGTAACGGTACGACAGTCGGCGTCACCGTCCCCTATGCGCAGAGTGCCGGCCCGCGCGGACGCGAGCGGTGAAGCTCATGCTGGTCGACGACCAGGTGTTGATGCGCAATGGTATTATCAGCCTGTTGCGTGCCCACGGACACAAGATAGTTGGGGAGGCCGGCGACGGTAAGGAGGCACTGCCCCGCCTCGGTCAGATCTCCCCTGACCTGATCCTAATGGACATCCGAATGCCGGGCATGAATGGGCTGGAGGCGACCCGCCTCATCAAGGTCCGATACCCGGACACCAAGATCGTGATGCTGACGGTGTCCGACGATGAAAACGACCTATTCGAGGCGGTCAAGAGCGGCGCCCACGGATATCTGTTGAAGGACCTTGAGGCGTCGCAGTTCTTCGAGGCCCTGGATGCGATCGATCGTGGCGAGGCGGTAATATCTGCCCGGTTGGCCGGCAACTTGCTGCACGAGTTCAGGGCCGGAGCCCGGCAAGTTGCCGAGGGGTTCAAGTCGAGTGCGTTCCCAAAGGTCCTGGTCGCCAATGGCCGGTGGCCGAAACTTGTCCCCGAGGGCGTAATCGCGATCGTCACGGACCAGAGCGGGACTTCGGAACTGCCCACATACAGACCGAGCGGGTTGCATATGCTGGCCGGCCAGATTGTAAGCCAGTATCTTGGCGCACCTTCGAAAGGGCCGTCCGTCTCCCTGCTTGTCGACGGGGTCCGCATCCCGCTTAAGCAGTTTCCTTCCGATGCCCTCTCCGGCATTGTCAAAGGGTTTGCGTACAGCCTTGACGGTATCCCAGACGACCCGGGTAGGATCGAGATAACTGTGATAAACGGGTAGACTCTAGACTCGGGGCGCCGCCAGGACTGGCGGCGAATCGAATCTTCATGTGACTGCAATCACAGACGGTTTTTCGCAGGCGGCTACATCTCCGTCGCCGCCAACTCCCTCGCCCGGTCCATGTCTTCCTGAGTGTCTACGTTGAAGAAGCTCAGCCGGCCGGGGTCGATCCGATCTATGTCCGCCTCGCTAAGGCAGGCAACCCGCACCGCGTCGAAGAACCCGATAACCTTCAGCGCCCCTTCCCTGAGCCTCTGCTCAATGTGGGGGAGACATACCTTCAAGTACGAGGGAGTGAGTTGGCTCGGGCCTGCCGTCAATCACCGGCGCCACGACATCGTGGCCGGCCCTCAGCTCCAGCATCCTGGAGAGGAGCCTGGGATTCAGGAACGGCATGTCGCAGGCGACCACGAGCGACCATTCGGCGCTGGCGGCGCGCAGGCCGGAGAAGATCCCTCCGAGGGAGCCGCCCCCTGGATACGCATCCACCGCCACGATTGTGCCCTCGGGCGGCGGCAATTCATCCCAGCGACGCTCGTCATTGACGACGACCACAGACTCGTCGGTCACACCGGACAGCCTGGAGAGAACCCTGGTTATCAGCGGCTCGCCCGCCAGGAGCTCAAGGGCCTTGTCTCTACCGAACCTGGTGCTCTTGCCACCGGCGAGGACGCCCTCTGAGACCCGCAGCTTCACGGCCATACTCCAGCCCCGCCGCACCGCCATACCCTCAACGGCGACCACAATTTCGCAGCGGAGCGCGGAAGACGCCGACGTAAATTAGCTGCCCACGTTCGTAATCTACGATACCACTTATGTGGACAGGTGTCCCCGCGTTTTGGTATCGAAAGTCCAGGCTCAGAAGCTCGATCCCTCCCTCGTCATCTGCCCTGTTCCAGCTCCGCAAGCTCCTTTCGCCATCTGGTATTCAGGATCACCGTTTCCCAGATTTCGTTGAAGTCGAGCGTCTCCTTATTCTCCCAATCGGTTGTGTCGGCATCTTCCCTTTTCAGCCTCGTCTTGAAGGCGACCGGTGCTCCCCAGCCAGGCCAGCCCCGTCGACCGAGAAGGCGACGGCCTTCATGTGGGCGGTCAAGTCAACCCAGGTAAGATCATCGCAGCGGGCGGTATAGAGCGCCTCGTACGCATCCCGCATCTGCCTGTCCAGCGCTTCCTTCTTCTCGGCGACCGTCTCGGTCTCGTCGCCATTGAACTCCACGACGATCTAGATACCGCCCCGGCGATTGTCCCTGGCCTCCGGGTCATAGTGCAGTCGCCGGCGCTCAGAATCATAAGCGGTCGTGCCCGCAAATTGGTCCTCTGCTATGGCGATGAGAACCGCCTTCTGCTCCTCGATTGCTGTTCCCGGCGCACATGAGGCACGCCCTTCAAGCGTCAAGCCACCGGAGGCCATGCCGCAGCGGCAACCGCGGCCGGCGTCGTAGCAGGCTCCACCTGGGCAGCGCTCGGACCACAGGCGAACAGCAACGCCACCCTCAGCGCCACGATACCGACCCACCGAACACGTCTCTTTCTCCCTGCGGCTGCGCTCATGCCACCTTCTCCCTCCACGCCCTCTCTTGGTGAATCCAGTCTGTCGCGGTCATCTTCCGCCATTGAATGCTAGACGTCAATTTTCGGCAACTCACGCTCGATGATCGTCTCTCACTAAAATCACCTGGAGTGGCATTTCGAACCTGCGATGGTATAGTAAGTAGCGTGGAAGCCCTTCTTCAGGTCTGCTTGCAGCTCGGGGCGGTGTGCTCGAATGACAGACTACGAGGTCGTAATCGGCCTGGAGGTCCATAGCCAGCTATTGACCAGGAGCAAGATGTATTGCTCCTGCAGCTCGGACTATCAGGACGCCGGACCCAATACCGTGGTCTGCGAGGTATGCATGGGCATGCCGGGAGTCCTCCCCGTCGTGAACCGCCGGGCCGTCGAGTTGGTCATCGCCACCGGCTTGGCCCTGGACTGCACGATCTCTGAAAACACGAAGTTCGACCGAAAGAACTATCCTTACCCAGACCTGATGAAGGGGTACCAGATCTCCCAGTACGACGAGCCCGTCGCGCTAGGCGGCCGCCTCGGTGTCGAGGTCGACGGCCATGAGACCACGATCGGCATAACGCGCGTCCACCTGGAGGAAGACACCGCCAGGCTCCTTCATCGGGACGGACCGAAAGGCGGTTACAGCCTACTGGACATCAACCGCGCCGGTGTGCCGCTGATGGAGATCGTGAGCGAACCGGACATCCGGTCTCCAGAGGAGGCCAGGTCATATCTCACCACGTTGCACGCTATCCTGAGGTACATTGGCGTCAGCACCGCCAACATGGAGGAGGGCAGCTTCCGGTGCGACGCGAACATAAGCATCCGTCCTATGGGCGATGAGGAGCTTGGCACTAAGGTCGAAGTCAAAAACATGAACAGTTTCCACTCAGTTTACAACGCCCTCAGGTTCGAGTCGGACCGCCAGACGAGGCTCGCGACAGATGGCGGGCGGATCGTTCAGGAGACGAGGGGTTGGGTGGACGAGCGTGGGGTGACAGTCTCGCAGCGCATCAAGGAGGGAGTTGACGACTACCGCTACTTCCCAGAGCCGGACTTGCCTCCAATCGTCATCGAGCGTGGCTGGATCGAAGAGGTCCGCGGCCGGCTCCCAGAGCTGCCCACCGCCAGAAGGTCCCGGTACATCGACCACTACGGGCTTTCCGACTACGACGCGCGTCTGCTGACCGCTTCGAAGGCGACCGCCGACTTCTTCGAGGCAGCCCTGCTTTCCAGGCCTCTGAAGGGGGACGCGCTCGAACAGGCGGCCAAGAAGGTCGGCAATTGGGTGCTCGGTGAGCTCGCCCGTCTCCTCAACACCTCCGGCGAAACGGTAGAACAGGCCAGGTTCGAGCCCGGTCAACTGATGGAGTTGCTTGAGCTTGTCGAAGCCGGGACTCTCAGCACCGGCATGGCCAGGACCGTGTTCGAGGAGATGTTCAAGACCGGCACGCCTCCGAAGCGAATCGCCGAAGAGCGCGGGCTGGTGCAGATCAGCGACGCCGATGCCGTTCAGCCGGCGGTGGTGGAGGCCATGTCAGACAACCCCAGTCCCGTGGCCGACTACCTAGCGGGCAAAGAAGTGGCCATGAAGTTCCTGGTCGGGCAGGTAATGAAAATCACTCGAGGGAAGGCGAATCCCCAGCTTGTCGCCGAGATGCTCAAAGACAGGCTGGAGTCGATGAGGTAAAGCAGTGGCCGGCCGCTCTCCATCCAACCGAATACCCGTGGACCGCGTCGAAGTCCAGTCCGGGTGGGCTGTATTTCGGAGGTTGCTGTACTTCGGACTCGGCGTCAAACGCTGGCTGCTGGCGGGTGTCGTGGGCATCGGCGTCTGCGCCGTCGGCATCGCCTTCGTACTCAAGAATCTCTTCGCGCTCAACATCCCCAATCTCCTGCCCTGGCACCTTGAAGGTGTCTTTGTGGCGGCGGCCGGGGTCGCGCTGATGGTCGTGTCGGTCTGGGGGCTGTACCGCTCGGTGGGCCCATTGCTTCTTCGCTACCAGAGTGTCAGCGCGCTGGCTCGGACCATCTACGACCGGCGGTCGCGGGAGCGTGGCCCTAGAGTCGTGACTATCGGCGGCGGCACGGGACTCTCGGTGCTGCTGCGGGGTCTCAAACAGCACACGGACAATATCACGGCCATAGTCACCGTTGCCGACGACGGCGGCAGCTCCGGGCGCCTGAGACGTGAGCTTGGGCTGCCGCCCCCGGGAGACTTCCGCAACTGTCTGGTGGCCCTCTCGGAAGATGAAGGACTCGTCGCCGATCTGTTCCAGTACCGTTTCAGCCAGGCGGGCAGCCTCGAGGGACACAGCTTCGGCAATCTGTTCATCGCCGCCATGGCCAGCGTCACCGGCAGTTTCGAGGAGGCCTTGCATGAGTCCAGCAAGGTCCTGGCGGTCCACGGCCGGATTCTGCCCGCCACCCGGAGCCCTCTGAGCCTTACCGCACGGCTGACAGACGGCACGCTGGTGCGCGGCGAATCCAAAATAGCCGAAAGCAGCGGGCTGATCGAGAAGGTCCTTATCGAGCCCGCCGACAGCGCGGGCCATCCCGATGCCGTGGAAGCCATAATGCACGCCGATGTCGTCGTGGTCGGACCCGGCAGCCTCTACACCAGCATCTTGCCCAATCTGCTGGTATCCGAGATATCGGACGCGATGAGGAAATCGAATGCGCCCACGATATACGTGTGCAACGTGGCCACGGAAGATGGTGAGACAGACGGCTTTTCCGTGGCCGACCACGTGAGGGCTCTGCAGGAACACACCTTCCCCTCTATCGCCGAATACGTGGTTACCAACGAAAATGTTGTGGAGCTCGGGCCGGGCTTCGCGGGCGAGGCCGTGGCCGCCGCGGACGAGAGCCCGCCCAACGTCCGGGTGGTCAGCGAAGACCTGGTCGATTCAAGCCATCCCATCCGCCATGATTCCACCAAGCTGGCGCAGGTAGTCCTGGACGTGTATCATGGAACTGAGAATACCAGGACCTAGCGGGGCGCGGCCGTGGGCAGGTAGCTCATCAACGCGCTTGGCCGCAGCGTATCGAGAATGCGGCCGGTATTCGGAAGACAGATGGACACTCAAACTCTACAGACACTGATGAACTGGGTACAGATACTGATCGCGACCTTGCTCGTGATCGTTATCCTGGTCCAGGTGCGGGGCCAGGGCGGAGGTCTCTTCGGCGGGGGGGAGAGCTCGTATCGAACGCGCCGAGGAATGGAGAAGGCGCTATTCCAGTTTACTATCTTCCTGGTGGTGGTGTTCCTTACCACCTCTATCGTCAGCGTCAGGGTATTCTAAGCGGACCCTGGTTCCGCCCTCCGCGTCCCTGTCCGCACCCCACGGGAGTTGAGCGCTTCTCGAATGCTTGAGCGCCAATAGGGCCGGCGTCAACTCATGCCCACCTCTATCATCACCCTGACGACGGACTTTGGCGTCGGCGGCTGGTTCGCCGGCGCGATGAAGGGTGTGGTCCTGGGGATCAGTCCCGGCGCGACCCTGATAGACATCTCCCACTCCGTCCCACCCCAAGACATCGCCCACGGCGCCTTCGTTCTTGGGAACGCATACCGGCAATTCCCACCCGGCACCGTGCATGTCGCCGTTGTCGACCCCGGAGTAGGCACGGCGCGGCGGCCGATCTTGCTGGCCAGCCCCGCGGGACACTTTGTCGCACCGGACAACGGCCTGCTGACCTACGTGCTCCTGGACTACGGAGTCGATCTTCGCGCGGGAGCGGAGAGCCGCGATTTCCTGACGCCGCTTGTCGCGGACGTGCCCGAGGGATGCTCCGCGTATGTCCTGACGAAACAGG
>CAZJDV010000002.1:78461-84049 GCA_964544865.1 uncultured Dehalococcoidia bacterium
TGCCACCCCGTCAGCGATACATTTCATGGGCGGGATATCTTCGCTCCGGTCGCCGCCAGCCTGTCGCTGGGCGTGCCCCCGCGTGAGTTTGGCGAGCCCGTCCAACAGGTGGCCGTCCTCAACGTGCGCCCGCCGGTCCGCGGCCAGGGAATCATCGAGGGCTACGTCATATTCGTCGACCCCTTCGGTAATCTCATCAGCAATGTCCCATTGTCGCTCCTCGGCGCCGAAGACGTGCTCGTGGAGATCGGCGGCGCCGAGATCGACGGTCTCAGCCGCACGTTCGCCGACTCTGACGGCCTGCTGGCGCTGGCGGGCAGCCACGGGTACTTGGAGATCGCGGAGCGGAACGGAAACGCAGCCCGGCGGCTGGACATTGGGATCAGCGCCAAGCTCAGGATCGTCCTGTCTGCGACCGGTCCGCCGGAAAATTCATGATAGTCTCACGTCAGTGGCCCACTTCGTCACGGCGCTGCCACATGCGGGTCTTTTAATAGCATTGTTGGGCCGCTGACCTTTAGGTTCGGGAAGTACTCCAAGCTCCTGGCCCAATCGCGCGAGCCGGCCGTGAGCCGGATAGTCGAGCGAGCCGCGAAGGTGGGCGCCAACGCCATCGTCGGGACCAGGTTCATCACCGCCGGAATCATGTTCGGAGCATCCGATATCCTGGTCTACGGGACCGCCGCCTTGATTGAGGACGAAGCATAGCTGCACTCCCCGCGTCTTCACGGCCGCGCGGGCGGCGACGCGCTCAGTATTGCGCAGCCGATTCCGTATTCTTCGTGGCTGGAGTCACCAGGAACAGCAGCGAGGGCAGGACGATAAGCGATGCGGCCGCCGCCATGAAAATCATCACGGCGGTGAGGATGCCGTACGACGAGAACATCGGCATCGGGGCGAACGCCATGATCGTGAACCCGAGGACGCTGGTGGCCGCCGAGGCCAGGAGCGCCGCGCCCGTTCCCTGGGCCGCCCGGCCCAGCGCCTGCACCCTGTCGCCTACCCGGTCCATCTCCTCGCGGAATCTCTGGGTCATGTGGATCGCGTAGTCGATACCCACTCCGATCGACACGGCGGCGATGGTGGCGGTTACGAAGTTCAGACCGAAACCGAACACGTACATGAAGGCGTAGAGCCACTCCACCACAAGGCCGATGGGAATGATGGTCACCACTCCGTACCGCACCGACCGCATGGCGGCGACGGCGAGCAGCAGGCACGCGACGACGGCGATGATCAGCGCGCGCTGGAGTCCGTCGGTAGTGGCGTCCAGGGAGGCCTGGCGGATATAGGGCGATCCTGTCAGCCCCACCAGAGTCAAAGAGGGGACGGCCTCGAGTATCTTCATGTCCTCCATGAGGGCGTCCCGCGAGCCTATGACATTCGCCTGCTCTCGAGTACCCGGGATCCCAAGCACGATGGCCGTCGCGTACCTCTGGGGAGCCGCGGGGTCGTGGAAGAGGGTCGCGCCGACCTCCAGCGGATCGTAGATATCCAGGGTTGGACCGGCCGGCACGCCGTGAAGCGTGATGTAGTCGAAAATCGCCCCTAGCTGATCTCGCGAGTTCGGCCGGCGGTAGGTCTTGCCGCTGTAACGGAACTCGCTGACGGAGCCGCCGGCCGTCAGCAGCACCCCGGAAGCCATCTCTATCTCGGCTCGCGCGTAGTCCGAGTTCATAACCTGCTCCAAGACCGTGAAGATCGTCCGCGCCTGCAGGCTGGCCTCGCCATCGTCGCGGGCCACGTACGGGTTGTCCGCGACCGCCTCGATGAACCGCTGGATGGCCGCCATCGCGGCGGGATCCGCCAGGTCCCCTTCCACGTAGATGATGGCCGACTCACCCCCTGTCTGGCCGACGAATTCGTCGATCTTGTCCAGGCCGACGACGAAGTCGGAATCTGACTTGAAGAAGTCCTGGACGTCGAAAGTCGCCTCCAGCCTCAGGGCATAGTATGCGGCGGCGACGGTCACCAACGCTGTCATCGCCAGGACCGGACCGCGCCGGCGCGCCAGGCCCACGATGATGCCCGGCAGAGACCATCGCCGAAAACCGCCGGACGCCGGCGCGGGCGCGGGAACGGCGCCATCCAGGGCAGACCCGGTACGCCAGGCGTCCAGCCGCATTAGCGCGAGTGGGACGGCCAGGCCCATGACGATGAAAGCCGCCAGGATCGCCAGGCCCGCCCCAATGCCAAAGCCGACGACCGTCTCGATCTCCGCGGAGGTGTTGGCCAGAAAGGCTATCGCGTCGGTAAGCGTGGCCAGCACCAGGGCGGCCAAAACCCCGGCCATGCCGATGCGAAACGCCCGCCTTGGGTCCGCCCACAGCCTTCGCTCCTCGCGGTATCGATTCAACGCGTGAATCGCGAAGTCCGCACCGAGAGAGATCATGGCGATGGGCACGATGAAGTCCAGCGTGGTGGAAGACTTGAGTCCGACCAGGTTGGAGAGTCCCTTGAGCCAGATGATCATGAAGACAAGGCCCACCGCCGACAGCCCGACGACCCGCGCCGAGCGCAGGCTGACGCCTACCACGATCAAGACCATCACAAATGTGGCAAGAATGAACGGCACGGCTGTGCCTACTTCGTCCGCGATCTCGAGGCTGGCGTCGATGGCGACGCCCCAGAGTCCATAGTGCTCCTGGTCTCCTCGAAGCAGCGCCTGCGCTTTCCGGCTAAAGTTCTCCTTCCTCACGGTGGCGGGGTTGCTCGTGGTGCCGATCCTGAGCGCGCCGCCGCCCAGCCTCTCATTGTCCGCCGCCACGAAGATGCCCATCGCCGGGGCAGTCCAGTAGTCGATCTCCTGGCCGAAGACTTTCCTGCCCTCTTCCCCGTTCAGGTGATAGAGAAGGTCCTTCAACCCTTCGGTACGCGGGTCGTTCAACACCTGGTGGACGGCGAACTTCACCTGCTCGTCGGTGGCCCGCTCCAGGTCGACGACCTCCTGCACGGCGTCAGTAAGGGTATGTATGCCAAGAACGGGCTGCTGCCGGTCGACGTCAAACCCGGAGTAGAGGTACGGCTGTACAGGCAGGTCCGGAGGGCTCAGCCTGCCCTCGCCGTCGGCTTTCCGCAGCGCCTCCGAGTTACGAAAGAGCTCCAGCAGGGGGTCTCGGGTGAGAACATCGCCTCCGGTGGCCTCGACGATGAGAAACACGCCGTGGAAGCGAGGCGGTAGGTTGGTGTTGAACGTGTCCTCGAGGTCGTACACGAGACCGCCGGGATTGTCTGAGGCGGTCTCGTCGGGCGACATCAGGACCATGGGGACGGCCAGCAGAGCGGTCAGGGCGAGGATCGCCAGCAGGAACCAGGCTGACCTGAGTTCCATCGCGGCCGCGATTCTGTAGGAGAGGGTCTGTTCACTCACGATCGCTGGATGCACAACGGATTTGGGCCTACCTCCCTCTGCGCTTCCACTCCGTGCCCCGGGGCGTGTCTTCCAAGAGGTATCCCAGATCGGCAAGGCGGTCCCTGACCTGGTCGGCCTTGTCGTAAAGTTTGGCCGCGCGCAGCTCGGCCCGCGACTCGATCAGCAACTCGACGAGGGGGCCCACCTCCTCGCTACCGTCTCTTCCGCCCTCCTCCAGAGTGAGCCCCAGCACGCCGGCCAGCTCCTTCACGGTGGCCTGGGCGGCGCCCACGTCCCGGTCCTCCTCGCGGGCGCGGTTGATGTCGTGGGCGAGGTCGAACAGGACGGCGATGGCCCTCGGCGTGTTCAGGTCGTCGTCCATGGCCTCGTTGAAGCGTCGCTTGAACGGACCGGCGTCCAGGGCATGGCGCGGCTCGGAGGGTCCCGGCAGATTCACCGCGTTTCGGAGGCGTTCCGCCGCCCGCTCCTGGCCTTCGACGCCCTCGTCGCTGTATGTCAGCGGACCGCGGTAGTGTGAGCTCAGGAAGAACAGCCGCAGCGCGTCGGACGAAAACCGCTCTAGCGCCTCGCCCACCGTGACCAGGTTGCCCAGCGACTTGCTCATCTTGTCGCCGCCCAGCCTCATGAGACCGTTGTGCATCCAGAATCGAGCCATGGGCTCACCGCCGGTATACGCCTCGGTCTGGGCTATCTCGTTCTCGTGGTGGGGAAACACCAGGTCCTGGCCGCCCCCGTGGATATCCACCGTCGCGCCCAGATAGCCGAGCGACATGGCGCTGCACTCGATGTGCCACCCAGGCCGGCCCAGACCCCACGGGCCGGCCCATGCCGGCTCGCCGGGTTTCTGGGACTTCCACAGCGAGAAGTCCATCAGGTCTTCCTTGCGCTCGTCGATCTCGACCCTGGCGCCGGCCATCATCGTGTCGAGATCGCGGCGGCCCAGCTTGCCGTAGTCGTTGCTCTCCCTGACCCGGAAATAGACATCGCCGTCGACCGCGTAGGCCATTCCTTTGTCCACCAGGACCTGGATCATCTCCTGAATCCTGGGAATCTCCAGCGTCGCCCTCGGATAAAGGTGGGCCCGCTTCACGTTCAGCGCGTCCATCTCCGTTAGGTACATGTCGATGTAGCCCTCGGCCAGCTCATGGGTCGATACGCCCACCGCGGCCGCTCCCTGAATCATCTTGTCGTCGATGTCGGTGAAGTTCTCTACATGCTTGACCTTATGCCCCCGGAATTCGAGGTGCCGGCGGGCGACGTCGAATACCACCGCCCTGAGGGCGTGTCCCACGTGGGAGGGCGAATAGGGGGTGACGCCGCACACGTACATTCCCACGACGTCGCCAATAGGACGGAAGGTCTCGGTGGTGCCTGAAAGGGTGTTGTACAGCTTCATTCTGTCGATTCGAGGGTCGCGACGGCCAGGGCGGCGATGCCCTCGCCCCTTCCCGTAAAACCGAGGCCGTCGGTACTCTTCGCCTTGAGGTTTACCGCGTCGCGTTCGACCTCGAGCAGGGCCGCGAGGCCCAGTCTCATCCGGTCGATGAAAGGGCCGAGGACGGGGCGATCGGCGATTATTGTAACATCAACATATGTGAGCCGCCAGCGGCCCTCCTGGAGCAGCCGGCACGTGCGGCGGAGCAACTCCCCGCTTTCGATGTCCCTGAGGGTCTCGTCTCTCGGGGGGAAATGCATGCCGATGTCGCCCAGGCCGGCGCCGCCCAGCAGCGCGTCGATGACAGCGTGTATCAGCACATCGCCGTCGCTGTGACCCGACAGCCCTCGGTCGAATGGGACCGTGACCCCGCCAAGCACCAGTGGGCGGCTCTCGACGAGGGGATGGACGTCGAACCCGATGCCGGTACGCGTTGTCATTGAGCCAGTCCCGGCACGACGCGGCCTCTGCCCCTCAGCACGGCCTCGACTATGCTGACGTCCTCCGGTACGGTCACCTTGGCGTTGTCGTAGGAGCCCATGAACACCTTGACCGCGTGGCCGCACCGCTCCACCATCGAAGCGTCGTCGGTCACGTCTTCGGAGACCTCCTTGTGGGCGGCGGCCAGCAAGTCGGTTCTGAAGACCTGGGGTGTCTGAATCAGCCACAGTCCTTCGCGATCGAGGGTCTCGGTCACGACGCGCCCGGGCCCGACCGCCTTTATGGTGTCCTTGACGGGCACCGCGGCGACGGCGGCCCCGGTATCCCGTGCCTCTCTCA
>CAZJDV010000003.1:0-1781 GCA_964544865.1 uncultured Dehalococcoidia bacterium
GCTATGCCGACGAGCTTCTGGACCAGTCGAAGATAGACTGGCCCGAGCGGACCAAGACCATGCAGACGAACTGGATCGGGCGCAGCGAAGGCGTCGAGATCGAGTTCGACGTCTCGCAGTACGGCCTGGACGAGAAGGTACTTAAAACCTACACCACGCGAATAGACACCGTTTTCGGCGTCACCTTCGTCGTGCTGGCGCCCGAGCACCCGATGGTAGAGGCCCTGGCCACCGATGAGCGCCGGGGCGAGGTACGCGCCTACGTGGAGCAGGCGAGGCGCCAGACCGAGGTAGAGCGGCTGTCCGCGGAGAAGGACAAGACCGGGGTCTTCACCGGGGCATACTGCGTCAACAGGCTCAGCGGCGAGCGAATCCCCATCCTGGTGGCCGACTATGTGCTGCTGTCCTACGGCACCGGCGTGGTCATGGGCGTGCCGGCCCACGACCAGCGCGACTTCGACTTCGCCCGGAAGTACGCCCTGCCGATCAGGGTTGTGGTCGCCCCGCCGGACTGGGACGGCGGCGAGCTGCCGGAGGCGTACCTGGAAGAGGGGACGCAGGTGAACTCCGGCGAGTTCGACGGCCTGCCCAGCGGCGAGGGCATGGAACGAATCGCGGACCACGTCGAAGCGCGGGGATTGGGCCGCCGGACCGTCACCTACCGAATGAGGGACTGGCTGATATCCCGCCAGCGCTACTGGGGAACGCCCATCCCCATCATCTACTGCGACGAGTGCGGCACAGTGACGGTGCCCGAGGAGGACCTGCCGGTGGTGCTGCCCGAGGACGCCGAGTTCCTGCCCACGGGCGACTCCCCGCTGGCTCTCCACGAGGGCTTCTTGAACACGCCCTGCCCAGACTGCGGCCGTCCGGCCAAGCGCGAGACCGACACGATGGATACATTCGTGGACTCGTCGTGGTATTTCCTGCGCTATACGAGCCCTCAATACGCGGACGGTCCTTTCGACCCCGAGGCCGCGAAGGCATGGAACCCCGTGGACCAGTACACCGGCGGCGGCGAGCACGCGGTGATGCACCTGCTGTACGCCCGCTTCTTCGTCAAGGCGCTGCGAGACCTGGGACTGGTGGAGTTCGGCGAGCCATTCCTGCGGCTCTTCAACCAGGGCCACATCATCGCCGACAGCCAGAAGATGAGCAAGTCGCGAGGCAACGTCGTCGCCCCCGACGAGTACGTCGAGAAGGTCGGCGCCGACACGGTCCGGTGCTACCTGATGTTCCTGGGCCCCTGGGACCAGGGCGGCGACTGGAGAGACGTCGGTCTTAACGGACTCGCCCGATGGTTGAACCGCGTATGGGAGCTGGCGCAGCGGGATGCCGGTGAGCTCGACGGCTCGGAGATCGGCGAGGGCGCGGCCCGCAACCTGAACCGTGCGATGCACCAGACCATTCGGAAGGTCACCGAAGACCTGGATAGGTTCAAGTTCAACACGGCGCTGGCCTCGCTGATGGAGTACAGCAACTCGCTGAACCAGGCCTGGGAGCGAAAAGGTATCGACTCCAGTAGCTGGGAAGACGCCATCGAGAAGCTACTACTGATGATGACCCCCCTGGCGCCCCACATCTCGGAGGAACTGTGGGAGCGCACCGGCCACGAGTACAGCATCCACAACCAGAGTTTGCCCGAGTGGGACGCGGCGCTGGCCGCCGACGAGGAGATCACGCTGGTGGTGCAGGTCAACGGCCGCCTGCGAGACCGCATCCAGGTCCCCGCCTCGATCAGCGAGGCCGGGGCCACGGAGACCGCCCTAGCAAGCGAAAAC
>CAZJDV010000003.1:1791-58794 GCA_964544865.1 uncultured Dehalococcoidia bacterium
AGGTCATCTACGTCCCCAGCAGGCTGGTGAACATCGTGGCGAAGTGACGGCGGGGGCGGGAAACTTAAGGATTCTTCTCGCGCTGGGCACCACCCGTTGCAGGCGCCACCTTCGACTCGTGGGTGGAAGAGAAGACGGTCGGCTAAGACAGCTCCACATACGAGGCGGACGAGATCGATTCGGGGATCGGCTCCCCACCCTCGACCAGTATCTCCAGGTGCAACCTGACGGCCTCTGCCGTAGCATTATTCGACTCGCATCTTTCTTTGCGCCGCGGACATTGCTGCACTCACGCATATTCGCTGCGACCTGCCCGGTCAAATCGAACCGGGATTGCTCTTCATGATGAGCGCGGTGTATTTTGTATGCCGATACACCGTCGTCCGAACCGCAACGCTCCCGCGGAAACACAATGAGAAACCGTTGAGCGGCACTAATCTAAGCTCTCTCACCAAAACATATGATTTCAGAATCCGGAATTCGTGGAACGATTTGCCTAGCGTTCCAACGACTAATCACGACAAGGACCTCCTCAAGATTCTGGTAGATCATGGTTTTGCCGATATCCCTACGCCGGTTCCGCTAGTTGCCAGATACACCAAAGGTCGCCGATGGACCGATTTGGAGTTTCAATCCTGCTTCGATGCGTGGAGAGCAGGCACTTCGCTTACTTTCGTCGCTGCCGCGCTCAACCGCAACCCTCAAGATATGATCTACAAGTTGCTGGCGCGGTGCGAAGAAGAACGTATGCGCGCCACAACGGAAGGCATAGTCAGGGATCTGGTAGGCCGAATCCTCCTAGAAGAATTTGTGGCTATCGCACTCAACAACGCTGGGGTAGAGTACCTGCGCGAGGACGAATACGATAGCTTGGCTGGAGTCGTGTACGATTTCAGGGCCGATTTGGTGATTCCTCATGAGCGCACCCCCAAAGCATTTATCGAGGTACGCAAAAGCAGCGCCCGTCACGCCAGCCTGTACGCGAAGGACAAGTTGTTTTCTGCCATAAACTGGAAGGGTCGCCATGAGAATTGTCTAGGTGTGCTTATCGTAGACGCCCCATGGACTGCGACAACCTTGATCGTATTGAGCAGGGTCTTTGACTATGTTGTTCCGGTTTCCAGGGCTGCCGAGGTTGCCTCCAAAGTTCGGGCTTTCGTCGATGGCGACGATCAAGTAATGCGCTGGTGGATTCAATTTCGGATCATTGGGGCAAACGACCGAGGCGAAGCCACAATCGCCTCTAACAGCCAATAACCCTCCTCACGCCACCACTCTGAAGCTGTACGAGATCTTGTTGAGGTCGCCCTCGGCGAAGCGGGATATGCGCAAGGGGGTTAGATCTACGGTGCGGGGAGCGCCGTCCAGGACCAGCTTGGCCACGCAGATGCCCACCGTCGGCGCGAGCTTGAAGCCGTGGCCGCTGAATCCCGTGCAGACGTAGAGGCCTTCGACACCCTCTACCCAGTCTATGATCGGGTGCATGTCCGGTATCCGCCTCGCAAGCCGTTGCCAGATACCCTCCACGTAGTCCATTGAGGGCCTCGTGTTGTAGTTGTCGGGGTCCACCTCGTGCTCGACGTTGCCGTTGCCCACCAGCGTCAGGTCGGCGCCTTCGGGTCGGAAGTAGGTCAGATTGGCCATGTCCGCGCCGCCCAGATGGCCAGACACCTTTCCCGCGGGCCGGCATATCAGGAACACCTCGTGGCGGGTGCCCTCCAGCGGCAGCTCGATTCCGTGTTTGCCGAGAAATTTCTTGGACCAGGGCTCCGTGGCGACAACGACGATCGGGGTCTCGTAGCGCTCGGTAGAGGTCGTGACTGCGGCCACGCGGCCCCCTTCGATCTCGATGTCACGGGCCGGCGACTCCAGCACCACGCTCACGCTTATCTCCCTGACGCGTACCGAGTACGCCAATGCCGTGCCCGAGTGGTCGGCGTGGCCCGACTCCGGCTCCCACCCAAACGCCTCGCCCTCGTTCAACACGAACGATGGCGCCAGCTCCGGCGGCGTCCCGATCACGACCGACCGCCAGCCGGCATCGGCGAAGTCCGGCATATCCCAGCCCGGCATCTCCAGCCTGGCATCGTAGACCTCGCCGTGAATCAGGTCGGCCTCGCGGACAGCACCGTAGGACGCCCTCCAGCTTTCGTCGCTTCCAACGGTCTGCCTCGAGCCGTCGGCCAGCTCGATCTCGAGTTGGGGCAGCAGACGTGGCTCGTCGCCTTAGAAGTAGCGCGGCCTGGCACCTATGTAGCCCGCGAACCAGCCGTCGGCGCGGTCCTCGCCGACGGCGTTTTCGCCAGAACGGAGGAGGTCCGACACGTCACAGGTGTTGTAGTAGAGCTTGGGATAGTCCGTCCAGCCCGGCGTGAAGCAGTCCTCGCCGACGCGCCGCCCGTTGATGTGGAGCTCGTATAGCCCCGGGGCCGAGACATATCTACCGCACGCCTGACATTCTGGCGGATCTCGAACGCTTTTCTCAGGTATGCGGCGGGGGCAGGTGGAGCCTGCTCTCGCCGTCCACGGCGCGGCGTCCGGAGAAGTAGGGCGTGAGGGGGTCAAATGGCTCCCCCTCCTCCTCGTCGTAGTCGATCCACTCGGCCACCCAGTCGCCGGGATCGAGCCGCCCCATGCTCCAACGGCCGGGGCCGCTCCACGGAGAGGTCACTCCGGCGCCGTCCCAGGTCCGCACCTTCCAGAAGCAGACTGCGCGCGAGGTCAGCGACCCGCCTGCGTAGGCAACCTGGGAGGTCTGGTCCGACGCCACTGCTCCGGAGTCCCACAGGTCGCCCAGCTCGTCGTTCAGACTTGCCAGGCTGCCGACCGCTAAGACCCGGTACGCCGACTGCACCGCCCCCCGCCGTGGATCGCTCACTTCCCAGGACAGCCGCGGCCGCCTCACGTCGATGCCCGAAGGATCGACGTGGTACTCGCATCGTAGATACTGGGGGGGCCAGCGGGCCCGCGATGTGCACTTGATCCGCCATGACTCGCCGTGAGCGACTCTCACGCCGGCCGCAATCACGGCGCGAAACACCGCCGTCCGACAGGTACGAGTAGCCGTACGATTTAGCATATAATACCTCAGACTTTGAGCACCAGGCCACGTCAGGCGCGGAGGAAATCACTTGAAATTCAACATCACGGTCCTGCCCGGAGATGGCGTCGGGCCCGAGGTCATCGACGAGGCGGTGAAGGTAATGGATGCCGCGGGGACTAGGTATGGCCACGAGTTCGCCCTGCGTTTCGGCCGAATCGGCGGGAACGCGATCGACGACTTCGGCGCCGCCTTGCCGGACGAGACCGCCGCAATGTGCAAGGACGCAGACGCTATCCTGTTTGGCGCGGTTGGGGGCCCGCAGTGGGACGACCCCCGCGCGACCGTGCGGCCCGAAGATGGCATCCTGGCCCTCCGCAAGGACCTGGACCTGTACGCGAACCTGAGACCCATAAAGGTCTTCCCCTCTCTGATCAACACGAGCCCCATCAAGCCTCATCTCCTCGAGGGTGTCGACATCATGGTCGTACGGGAGCTGACCAGCGGCCTCTACTTCGGCCGGCCCAAGAAGCTGTGGACCACTACTCGGGGTCGGCGGGGCGTGGACACGCTGCGCTACACAGAGAAGGAGATCGAGCGGATCCTGCGGGTGGGCTTCGAGCTGGCCCGAGGGCGGCGCAAGCTGCTGACGTCCATGGACAAAGCGAACGTGCTGGCCACCTCCCGGCTGTGGCGCGAGATGGCGGAGGAGATGTCGGCGGAGTACCCCGACGTCGAGCTTGAGCACATCTACGCCGACAACCTGGCGATGCAGATCATCCGTAACCCGGCCCACTACGATGTCATCGTTGGCGAGAACACGTTCGGGGACATCATCTCCGACGAGGCGGCTGTCCTGGCCGGCTCCCTGGGTATGCTGCCCTCCGCCAGCCTATCCGACTTGCCGGGCGGCGGCGGCGGGAGAACCGCCCTGTACGAGCCCATCCACGGCAGCGCTCCAGACATCGCGGGGCAGGGCATCGCCAACCCCATCGGCACTATCCTGAGCATGGCCATGATGCTCCGCCACTCCCTGGGCCTGGAGGAGGAGGCGGCGGCTGTGGAACGGTCGGTTGAGGGCGTCCTGGACGAGGGATACCGCACGCCGGACGTCGCGGCGGACGGCGGCGACGTGGTCAAGACGACGAAGATGGGCGACGTCATCGCGGGGCTGGTTTAGCCGGTCGCGGGGAGAACCATGCAGGCCATGTCGATAGAGCTACCGAAGTGAGAGCCCTGCCCGTTCTGTGAAAACCTGGCGGGCAGAGTAACCGCCGATAGCGACCGGACGAAAAAGTGGGCGTTCGTGGAGCGGGTCGACCTTGCGGCGGCCTTTGTTAACCCCTACGAACACCGCCTGGGGGCCGTTCTAGTGGTCCCGACACGCCACGCCTCGACGGTTCTGGACCTCACCGAGCCCGAGTCCGAGTCCCTCGCGCGCCTGGTGCGAAAAGTCGCCCACGCCATCCACGCTGCGTTCGGACCGGCGGGGCTCAACATATACCAGAACAATGGGGTCGCGAGCGGCTAGCAAATCCCGCACTATCACGTGCATGTGGTGCCCCGGTACCCGGGCGAGCGCCCGGATGAGCTGTTCTCAATGGGCGACCCTGATCGCATTCGAAGAGCGAGCGAAGATCGCCGAGAATATCGCCAAGCACATGCGGGAATTCGACCTGCTTGACTCTCGTTCCAGCCCTACTCCCCCATCTTAAGGATGATGTCTCACTCCTCCTTCGTGATCGGGTGGACCGATATGCGAGGGCGCGTGAGCAGCGAGCAGTTCTCCAGCGCGGGTGTGGCCTTGATCTGCGCCAGGGTAACGGGACTGGGCAGTTCAGCGTCACCTTTGATGTCCACCATAAACCAGGTAAGGTTCTCCGGCGTGCTCTTTGGGTCCGGATGCTCGGATTCGGGGTCCCATGCAGTGTCGTCGGGATACCTGCCTCGCACCACATCCGCGATGCCGACCACCGACTTGGACTTGGCGCCAGAGTGATAGATCAGCACCCTGTCTCCTTTCTTGACCTCGTCGCGTAAATAGTTCCGCGCCTGGTAGTTGCGCACGCCGTCCCACTCCGCCGTACTTTTCTCCTCGCCCATCAGGTCCGAGAACGAGTATGCCGAGGGCTCGGACTTGAATAGCCAGTAACCTTGCTGTGCCATATCGCTATGCTCCCCCGCGAACGATCTAAGTTTCTCGGCCCAGGTTGCCAGGCTGTGATAACGACATTTGCAATTTGGACCGTGCGAGGTGAGAATACCATGGAGGGCGCCGGGTTGTCCCACGGGACCGGTCGCGGGTTTCCTCACTGCGGCGAATCTAAGCAGGAGTGACAACGGTGGCGAGAGACCTGCCCGATAGGGCGCGAGTGGTGATAATCGGCGGCGGCATCGTGGGATACAGCGTCGCCTACCATCTGACGCAGCTTGGCTGGAGCGAGGTCGTGCTGCTGGAGCAGCATACGCTGGCCGCCGGCACCACCGGGCACGGCGCCGGCCTGGTCACTCAGCTGCGCCACACGCGCCCCCTCACCGACCTGTCACGCTACGGAGTCGAGTTGTATGCGCGTCTCGAGGCCGAGACCGGGCAGGCCACCGGCTTCAAGCAGACGGGCAGCATCTCCGTGGCGCGCACACAAGGCCGCCTTGACGAGCTCAAGCGGTCAATATCGATGGCCCGAGGATTCGGCGTCGAGATAGAGGAAGTGAGCCCACGGGAGGCCCAGAGGCTATGGCCGTTGATGAGTATCGACGACGTGGTGGGCGCCATTCATGTTCCGAAGGACGGTCAGACCACCCCCGACAGCACCACGATGGCCATGGGGATAGCGGCGGCGCGGCGCGGCGCGGCCATTTTCGACAACGTAAAGGTAACGAAGGTCCTGCACCGCGATGGCGCCGTCTCCGGCGTGTCGACCTCTCGCGGCGACATCGAATGCGAGATGGTCGTCAACTGCGCCGGTATGTGGGCCAGAGAGATCGGCCTGACCTGCGGGGTGAACGTACCGTTGCACGCCGCCGAGCATGCCTACCTGGTCACTGTCCCAATGGAGGGCGTCACCCCCGACATGCCCTCGCTGCGGGACCCCGACGGCTACATCTACTTCAGAAGAGACATCGAGGACGCCGGCGGACTTCTCATGGGAGGCTTCGAGCCGGTCGCCAAGCCGTGGGGCATGGACGGGATACCGGAGGACTTCGCCTTCGGGCGGATAAGGGTGGACCTTGACCACTTCGGGATATTCGTGGAAAAGGCCCTGGACCGGGTGCCGGCCATGGTGGACGTGGAGGTGCTCCGGTGGGTCGTGGGACCAGAGAGCTTCACGCCCGACGGCCGCTACGCGATGGGCGAGGCGCCCGAGCTGCGAAACTTCTTCGTGGCCGCGGGCTTCAACTCCAGCGGGATCGGCGCGGCGGCGGGCGCGGGCAGGGCCATAGCCGAGTGGATGAGCGAGGGCCACCAGACGATAGACCTCTCGGAGGTGGACATCAGACGCTTCCACAGCTTCCAGAACAACGCGGAGTACCTGCACGACCGTGTGGTCGAGGGTCTGGGGTTGATGTACGCCATGCACTGGCCGAACCGGCAGCCCGAGACGGCCCGGCTGTCACGCCGCTCGCCGCTCCACGACCGCCTGGTGGAGCTTTCCGCCTGCTTCGGCGAGCTGCGCGGCTGGGAGCGCGCGAACTGGTTCGCGCCGGAGGGCGTCGAGCCCAAGTACGGCTACTCCTACGGGCGCCAGAACTGGTTCGAGTACTCGGCTCAGGAGCATCGCGCAGTTAGGGAGGACGTGGGACTGTTCGACCAGAGCTCCTTCGCCAAGTTCTTGCTGCAGGGCCGGGACGCCGAGGCCGTGTTGCAGCGCATCTGCGCCAACGATGTCGGCGTGCCCCTCGGCCGAGCGGTCTACACATCGATGCTAAACGACCGCGGCGGAATCGAGGCCGACCTCACCGTGACCCGCATCGCGGCGGACCGTTACATGATCGTGACCGGATGCGCCATGGCGACCCGCGACTTCGCGTGGATCGAGCGGCACATACCGGAGAGCGCCCACGCGTTCCTGACCGACATCTCGCCGGCCTACGCGGTCCTCGGCGTGATGGGACCGCGCTCCAGGGAGCTGCTCTCCAGTCTCACCGGCGACGACCTGTCGAACGACTCCTTCCCTTTCATGAGTTCTCGCGAGATCGGCATCGGCTATGCCAGGGTCCGCGCCACCCGGATAACCTACGTCGGGGAGCTGGGCTGGGAGCTGTACATACCCACGGAGTTCGCCGTCGGGGTCTACGACCGGATCGTGGCGGTGGGACGAGAGCTTGGCCTGCGTCACGCCGGCTACCACGCCATGGAGTCGTTGAGGGTGGAGAAGGGCTACCGCGCGTGGGGGCACGACATCGTCGATCTGGATACGCCGCTGGAGGCGGGATTGCGATTCGCCGTCGCGTTCGACAAGGAGACAGGCTTCATCGGCAAGGACGCCCTGTGGCGGCAGCTCAACGAAGGACTGACGAAACGCTTGGCGATATTCACCCTAGAAGATCCGGCGCCACTGCTGCTCGGCGACGAGCCGATCTACCGGGACGGGGTCCTCGCCGGCCGCACCACCTGCGGCAACTACGGCCATACCCTGGGCCGCTCTGTCGGCATGGGCTACGTGGAGAACGAGGACGGCGTCACACCGGCCTACATAAGGGCTGGAAGCTACGAGATCGAGGTCGCGACCGAGCGCTTCCCGGCGAGGGGCCGCCTCACGCCGCCCTATGACCCCAAAGGCGAGCGGGTCCGGATGTAGCATCCCCTGGGCCTCGTCGATATTGTCGAGTAGCTCAGCTCCTTTTCTTCTCACGTACCCGATAAAGGGCGGCGCTCTCGTTCGCGATCTCTATCCACCGGTCACGTCGAGCCGGGATGCGGCTTCTCGCGAAACACCGCACCAAGGGAACCTTTGTGCCTCTGCACACGTCACTATCAATAGGTCCGCTTCCAGAACGAACATGAACGTGGGCCGCGTTATCGCGGAGGTCAGCCGTGCAAATGGGGATGATGACATCGGTAGGAAGGACGAGGATGATGCGGTCCGTTTTGCCGATACAGAATCCATCATCTTGCAGATGCGAGACGGACGGCGGCGTGACGTCGGTAAGCGAGAGGGACCTGGCGTCGGGGGTGACGGCGGTGGTGTTCACCTCCCGGCAGCCGCTCGTCATCCCCGCCGAGGGCATCGACGCGACCATGGAGATCAACAACGGCTACGACAAGGCGACAGGCAGGATGGTGCTGCAAGAGGCTCGGGGCACCGGCACCCTTAACGGTCAGCCATTCACCATGGAGATACTCCAGGAGCTGGTCCCGTCCGGCCGATAGCCGTGTCATCGGCCGGGACGCCGACCGGTCCCGACGGAACATTCCGCAGCCGCCGACCGCCTTAACTTACAAGCGACGTGTCCACCGTCACATAGTAGGGGGACCACGAAAGGGGATCAAATGGACATAGCAGTGCAGGTTGGGGTCATAGCCGCCCTGGTGCTCGCATTGGCTTCGATTCTTGGCGGAGTGGTGCTCTATCGGGGGAGCACGCAGGTAGGTTGGCGTGCCGCGGCGATGGGCACCATCGCCGGTGGAGCCGGCGTCCTGGTTGTAGTAGATCCTGGCGTGCTTGCGGGAGACGACCGGCTGCTCCACCACGATGTCGTTCGTCGAATCCCGACCCATGGTCGTAATTCTTCCGATAAGCGATATGCCGCACCCATCAAAAGGACTGCCACGAATCCGCAGCTTCGACCTCGAAGACGTAACCATAGTTGCCGCCAGCCAATCCCCGAAAACGACCCATGGAAAGTGGCGCCCCGCGCGTAGAACCGAGCGATGCCGCGCCCTAGATATACGGAGTTTAACCACGGGGCCGCGCTGCTGTCAATTGCCCGAATCGAGTCATGGTTTGCCGACGCTCCGCGACGGAGGCCGCGCGTGCAGGTCTGATCGCGGATCGCCGGCGTCTACGTCTACAGGGGCGTCGGCCTGCTCGACGAAACCTCATTCGCGCAGGGTAGCTATCCACCGCTTTCGCGTCGGGTCGCCGCCGGCGTTCTCGATCCACTGCCAGTGCCTTGCCACGTGCGGGAATTTATCGGTGAGCTGAGCGGCCGCTACCACCATCTCCCGGACCGCCTCGTCCTGCGAGGCGTTCTTCGGGCTGGCGAAATAGCCCAGCGTGCACATCTTTCGGTTCTTGCCGCCGCCGTAGCTGGCGTGCCAGGTGTGGTTGTCGAAGAGTACGACATCGCCCGGCTCCGACTCGGCGGCGAACGCAGGCACATCCTCCACACTCAACCCGGCCGCATCCACAATGCCCTCTACGGACTCCTTCAACGCCACTTTCCTGAGATCGGACAGCAGAGGCTCTTTGTGCGAGCCCGGAATGAGTCTCAGCGCTCCGGAGTTGCGGTCCTGCGTCTGCAGGTAGAAGCCGAACTTGATGCCGCGCCAGTCGGGATGCCACTCGGTCCTGTCGCCGTCGAACGAGTTCGCATTTGAGAACGACCCGACGGCATCCTCGCCCAGGGTCTGTTTGGCGGCGCCGAAGAAGCGCTCGTCCTCCAGAAGGGAAGCGAGGAAGGGCGTCCCGGGCCCAAGGTTGGACCAGTTGAGCTGCCCGCGTATCCCGGACCGCTCCATACTTTCCTTAGCGGCAGCGTAGCCGACCTCGTAGTCCGCGGTCGCCCTCTCTATCTCCTTTGGGGCCAGCAAACCCTTCAACACGAGGAAGCCGAACACCTCGAACTGTGCTAGCTGATTAACGGTGAGCATCTTGACCTCCATGTTGGAAACTAACTTGACAGGTGAAGTCGCGAATCGGCTCGGAGCAACGTCATCATAAGCGCCGGCAAGGAAGCTGAGCCGGCATTTCCCATTGCAAACCCTTTTCACATTCTTGACAGGGCTACGAAGATGGCGTGGACGATAGCACAGGTCTGCTATGCCGTCTATGGTGATTTTAACCCAGATCTGGCTGGTCTTGCGGTGATCCGACCCCAAGGGCCCCCGACAGCGTGTCTGGCATGCCTGCACCGGCATCGCACGCATCGACGCGCCCGCCTGCTCCCGAGGTCACGCCCGATCGTCTGGACGGCCTATGGAAGATGCCACGGAGGACGATCATCTCACGGGACGGCCGGAAGCTTGACCTGGCAGTCGATGATCGAGCCGGGATCTACGACTTGAGCGCCGATCCATATGAGATGACGAACGTTCTCGACTCTCCTCAAAACCGGGACCGCGCTCTGGAGATAGCCGAGCGTCTCAGGGCCTAGCAGGGGGCGCACAACGACCCGGCCCCCATGTCGAAAGCCTGAGCGGCACACTTTGGGCGGCATACCCTCGCATTACCACCAAAGAGGGTGCGCTCATCTGCGCACCCTGCTGCTCGCCGGTCCTCTAACCCCTGGCGGCGAAGGTCACGGCCTGGTCGACCAGGTCCACCCCGATCGCCTCGCTCCAGGCCGCGATGAGCTGCTGCGTGATCGGTCCAGGCTTGCCGTCGCCTATCTCCCTGCGGTCAACCTGCGTCACGGGCAGCATCGAGAAGGGCGTGCTGGTGAAGAACGCCTCGTCCGCCGTGTAGATGTCGTAGGGTTGCAGATCCTCCTCGTGGGCGGGAATCTGAAGCTGATCGGCAAGGTCAAGGACCATCTGCCTCGAGACGCCGGCGAGTAGGGCCCGGTCCCCCGGAGTCCGAATGACCCCGTCGGTCACCATGAACACGTTGTAGCCCGAGCCCTCGGTCAGATTGCCGTTCTTGTCGCTCAGTATCGGCCACGCGCCCGGGTCGATGTCGTTTGCCTTCAGCTCGGCGAGGCTCATGTTGATGCGGCTAAGGTGCTTGACCTTGGGGTCGATGGTGTCCGGCTCGAAGCTACGGGTCCTGGTGATGGAACCATGGATGCCGTCGGCGTAGTAGCCGGCGAACGTCCCGAAGCCCATGGGGCTGAACTTCACGTAGACGTTAGGCGGCCCGACGTTCCACGCCCTCGGCCCGTTGGCTGGGCCGCGGGTGACAAGCTGCGTGATGCTGAAGTCGCCGGCCTCGCCCAAATGGTGCTCGTTACGGCGAATCCCCTCTTCGGTGACCTCCAGCATCTCATCGGGCGAGATACCCGGATCGATGCGTACGTACTTGAGGGACTTGTAGAGCCTGGGTATGTGGTCCTTCATGCGAAAGCTCTTGCCGTTGAACGTGCGCTCGACGTCCAGGACCTGGTCGCCCAGCATGACGCCGCGGTCGGCCGGGTCGGGCCGGACCTCGCTCTGCGGGAGCCAATCACCGTTGTGATACCACAGGTACTCGCCCATGCGTTCCTCCTCCGCGGCATAGCTCCGTCCGCGTTTCGGCTTGCTGGTCAGGGGCCACCTGCCCTTCCGGGTCCGTTATACCGCGACGCCTCCATTCTTAACACGTGCGGGTCCCGCGGCGCGAGAGGGGTCCATGTACGAGACCGTTGCGGTCGAAGCATACTTCCATCAGCGCCGCGCCAACGGCGCTCCGCCGGGCATGGACGCTAGGGCGATCGAGCCGTGGAACACGCGAGGGCGAAATGGCCGAGCGAATCAAGGCCGGTGTCATTGGACTGGGTATCATGGGAAGGCAGCACGCCGAGGCGCTGCACGACCTCCCGGAAGTGGACCTGTGGTGGCCGTGGCCGACCTACGGGGGCAGGTGGCCGAAGAGATCGGCGCCCGGCTGGGCTCGATGCCGTTCAGCGACTACGAAGAGATGCTGAAGTCCCACTCATTCGACCTCCTTGTGACGGCGACCCCGGACCCTCTGCATCGCGCCCCGGCCATCGCCGCGATTCAAGCAGGGGTCCCCAATCTCGTGGTGGAAAAGCCCTTCGCGACCAACATGGCCGACGCGGACGCCATGTACGAAGCGGCCGAGCGGAAGGGCGCGAGCCTGTTCGTCATGTTCGCCAATCGCTCCCGGCCTCTCGACATCGCCACCCGCTACGTGGCCCGGCAGGGGCTGGTCGGCCGGATGGTCTACGGCGAGGTGCGCCTGGACGACAACATCGCGGTGCCCACGATGATGTGGGGCACGCGCACCAAGGAATGGGCCGGGAGCTCGACCGTCGCTCACTTCCTCCTCAGCCACGTGATCGACCTGCTTCGATGGTCCTTCCATCCCGCCGAGGTCAAGGAGGTGCATGCCATCAGCAGCCGGGAGGTGCTCGGTTACACACCGGACGTGTTCGATGCGTTCCTCACCTTCGACTCCGGTCTGAAGTTGTGGGTCAAGTCGGAGTGGATCAAGCACATCGAATCCCTTGTCGAGTTCTATATCTGCTTGTCGGACAGCGAAGGCACGATCGTGTACAACAAGATTCCGGGCTTCGGGGTCGAGGCGGGCTGGCGCGCAAACCTGTCCGCCAGGGTCGGCGCGGAGGAGCTGATGGCCCACCAAAGATCGCTGATCGAGAGGGGCATCGACGTCTCGGCCCTGGTAAAGCAACGGCCCCTCCTCATGGGGGCGTCGTGTTCGGCGAGGGGGACATGAGGCCGGCCCTGGAAAGCCACGTGCTGGACTCCCAAGGCGGCACGCCCTTCGTGCATCAGTTCGTCCAGGCCGTCCTGGAGGACAGCGCCGAGCCTTCGGCGTGGAAGGGCAACGGGCCGCTGCCCAACCAGCTCGATGGGCTCAGGCAGGCCCAGATCGTGACAGCCATCATCGAGTCGTCCGAGGCCGGCAAGACCATCAGCCTCGAATGAGGGGCGGGACCCTCAGGGGATGATGTCGTCGACCATTACCTTGCGAAGGTCGACGATCTGGTCGCGGAGGAGGGCGGCTTTCTCGAACTCGAGGTTCCGCGACGCCGTTTTCATCTGCGCCTCCAGGTCCTTGATCAGCCGCAGTAGGTCGTCCTTGGGGATCTCGCCAGACACGACGTAGGGTGTCTTGGTCTCGGCGATCTCCTTTACGCGCTCGGTGATGTCATGGACCGCCTTTCGGATGCCCACGGGGGTGATGCCGTGCTCGGCGTTGTACTCATGCTGGAGTCGCCGGCGGCGCTCCGTCTCGTCGAGGGCCCGTCGCATGGAGTCGGTGATCTTGTCCGCGTACATGATGACGTGTCCGTCCACATGCCTGGCCGCACGGCCTATCGTCTGGATCAGGGACGTGGACGAGCGCAGGTATCCCTCTTTGTCGGCGTCCAGAATGGTGACCAGGCTCACCTCGGGGAGGTCGAGCCCTTCCCGCAGGAGGTTGATGCCAACGACCACGTCGTAGACCCCCAGCCGCAGGTCGCGCAGGACCTCGCTGCGCTCGAGGGTGTCGATCTCCGAGTGGAGGTGGTGGGTCCGGACCCCCGCCTCCCTGAGGTAGTCCGCCAACTCCTCGGCCATGCGTTTGGTGAGGGTCGTGACCAGGCAGCGCTCCCCTTTGTCGATGCGGACCTTGATCTGGTACAGCAGGTCGTCGATCTGCCCGGTTGTGGGCTTGACCTCGACTATCGGATCGGAGAGGCCGGTGGGCCGGATCACCTGCTCGACGATCTGCTGGCTATGCTCGTACTCGTACGGGCCCGGCGTGGCGGTGACGTAGACGACCTGCCTGGCCCGCTCCTCGAACTCGCCGAAGTTTAGGGGGCGGTTGTCCAGCGCCGAGGGCAGCCGGAACCCGTACTCCACCAGGACCTCCTTGCGGGACCTGTCACCTCCGTGCATGGCGCGAACCTGGGGCAGGGTCATGTGGGCCTCGTCGACAAACAGCAGATAGTCCTCCGGGAAGTAGTCGAGCAGAGTGTACGGCGTGCTTCCGGCCGCGCGGCGGGCCATGTGCCTGGAGTAGTTTTCGACGCCGGAGCAGTAGCCTGTCTCCTGCAGCATCTCGATGTCGTAGCGGGTGCGGGACTCGAGGCGCTGTGCTTCGAGCAACCTGCCCTCGGCTTTCATCGCCTGCAGGCACTCCTCCAGCTCCGCCTCGATGTCGACGATCGCCAGTTTCATCTTGTCTTCGGACGTGACGAAGTGTTTGGCCGGGAAGATCTCGATATCGTCCCGCTCGCCCAGTATCTCGCCGGTCAACGGGTCGAGCTGCACGATGCGCTCGACTTCGTCGCCCCAGAACTCGATGCGGACCGCGATCTCTTCCTCGTAGGCGGGCAGCAGCTCCAGCGTGTCGCCTCGAACACGAAAGCGGCCACGCGCCAGGTCCATGTCGTTTCGCTCGTACTGCATGTCCACGAGCTGCCGGACCAGCAGGTTGCGACTCCTGCGCTCCCCCTTGCGCACGTAGGCGACGAAGCTCTGGTATTCCTCCGGCGAACCGAGGCCGAAGATGCAGGATACCGACGCCACTATCAGCACGTCGCGCCGCGTCAGCAACGCCCTCGTGGCGGAGTGCCGGAGCTTGTCGAGCTGCTCGTTTACGTCGGAGTCCTTCTCTATGTAGGTGTCGGTACGGGGGACATACGCCTCCGGCTGGTAATAGTCGTAGTAGCTGACGAAGTACTCGATGGCGTTCTCCGGCAGGAATTCCTTGAACTCGGTGGCGAGCTGGGCCGCCAGGGTCTTGTTGTGGGCCAGGACGAGGGTGGGCCGCTGCAATCTCTCCGCGACGCACGCCATGGTGAACGTCTTGCCGCTGCCGGTGACGCCCTGAAGCGTCTGGTGCCGAAGGCCCTTCTCGACGCCGTCCACGAGTTTGTCGATGGCCTGGGGCTGGTCGCCGGTGGGCGCGAAATCCGAGACGATTTTGAAGTCGGGCATGGCTAGTTTCCGTGCAACCAGTATCCCTCGGCCGGCACCAGGCGCTGGCCGATAGGATCGACGGCGAGGAGGAACGACTCCAGAGTGACGGCGCCTATCAATCGGGTAGCGTCCACATCTCCGAAGACGCAGATTATGGTCTCTATCTCGCCGTTCAGCTCGACAGTGACGTCCCCGATCCGACGGTCCACGATCTATCCGTTCGCGAGACGCAACCGCACCGACCGGTGCGACTTTACCCCCGGCGCCTCGAGGACCGGGGCGGGAAAGGCGCTGAACGTGGAGCCGGTGTCGACCATGGCGTCCAGCACCTCTATCCGGTCCCCGGACGCGGCATGCAGCGTAATTGGGTATGTGAAGGTTCCCATCATGTCCTCGTGGCAGGCCGGAGCTTAGACTATCATAGCCCCTCACGCGGATGCCGGCCAGTTCGACCAGCCTGCCGATCGGTGTTCAGGACGGCAGAAAGACAAGAATCTGCCGGCCCGGATGCCGCACACCCGGACCGGCCAAGCCCCAATGAAAGGCATAGCAGAATTAGGCTACGCTGGAGGTCTAAAGGCGCCCGGCTCGGGCCTCCGGCCGAGGGTCACCTTGTCTCCCGGACGGGAGAAGTTGACCAGACGGGTCAGCAAGTCACCCATTCCCTTTATCTCAAGTCCGTCGATCGACGTGATTACGTCGCCGCCAGACCACGTCACACGGCCGTCGCCATCGACAGCTCGGACATTGGCGCGGAGGCCCGCCACCACGGACGGGTCGCCGGCCATGACCTGCGCCACCAGGATGCCCCGGGTGCCGCTATCGAGGCCCCTCACCTCGGCGGTGCGCGGTCTGAGAGTCACGCCTCGAATCCCCATGTAGGCGTACTCGTACTTGCCGGTGGCGACAAGCTCTGGAACGACACGCTTGGCTGTATTTACCGGCACGGAGAAGCCGATGCCAGCGTTGGAGACGCTCCCGCTCAGCATCTGGGTGTTGATCCCGATGACCCTGCCGTTGCGGTCGAGCAGCGTTCCTCCGGAGTTGCTCGGATTGATAGGCGCGTCCGTCTGTATCACCGACGGATTGGAAAACAACGTTCCGCCGCTGGAGAAAGTGCGGCCCAGGGCGCTGACTATCCCCGTGGCCATGCGGAAGTCCTGCCCGAAGGGAGACCCGATGGCCACCGTCAGGTTTCCGACGCTCAGGTCGTCGCTGTCGCCCATGGCGAGGGGCTGCAGCAGCCCGTCCGGCAGCGCGATCTTGAGCACCGCCAGGTCCGAGTCGATGTCGCTGCCCACCAGCTCGGCCTCGACCTCCCAGCCATCGGCGAAAACCACTGTGATCCTGTCGGCATCGGCTATGACGTGGTGGTTGGTCACTACGTAGCTGTCGGCGTCTCAGACGAAGCCGGACCCCTCGCCATTGGGGTCCAGCCCGTCCGGGTCCTCGAAGAATCTCCGGAACCCGGGCGGCCGACCGGATGCCGCATCATCCAGGCTGCTCGCCTTCCTGGCCGCCTCGATCCTTACCACGGACGGCAGCGCGGTGCGATAGATGCCGCCGAGCACCTCTTCCTGGGCCGCGACGATGACGAACGCGTCCAGACCGCCAAGGCTCGGTAGCAAGAACTCGACCGAATCCTGGAGCGGCTCCGCCACCTCGGTGGCCGCCGCCGCGTCCTCATTCGGCGCGGCTCCGCTACCTCTCTTGATTTCCATCGACCCGCAGGCGGCGAGCGCGATCAAGAATATCGCGGCGAGCGCCGCCGTCAGCAACCTGTAGCCCCGAGTTCCAGCCATTCAATTGCCCCCTTCAAGACCCTGTTTTCAGGACACTAACAAACGTGGCGACGCCGAATTACCTGACATGTACAACGCGTCATAGGGCACACGGGATAGGCGGCCGGGAGCCCGTGTGGACTCAGGCTCCATCGAGTGGACCGCATGATGAGTCGCGGTTGACGGCGGTAGAGCGGCGCTGCACTCGATCTCATCGAGGATATCGTGCGGCATGCTTCCGGGGGAGCCGGCACCTTCGACGCTCCTGAATCCCTCGAGCGTGTGGCCGCCCTGAAGGCGGTGTACGGCGTGGACTACGACGCTCATGCGTCCTACCGATTCATCGAACGTGCGCCGACGGCGTAACGCTTGGTTTGACCGTCGGCGGGCAGGCTACACCCAGCCCAGCCCTTTCATTATGGTCCTTGCCTCGGCGATCTCCTGGTCGTCGCATGGAAGCGTCGGCGGCCGTGGGCCGCCAACGGGCATGCCCAACGCGGCGAGCATGGCTTTCCCCTGCCGGTAGCCGCCGGACCGCGCGCTGGTCTTCGCCATCCACGGGGCGAACGCACTGTTGACCCGGTCTATCTCCGCCTGCGCCTCATCGTACCGCTTCGCCTCCAGCAGCCTGAAGACCTCCGGGTCGTGGCGGGGTAGGCCGCTATCACAGAGCTGATGTACCCTACGCCGCCGTTCTTGTGACAGCGCATTGCGTTGCTGCGGCCAGAGTTGTCGATGACGTTGAACGTGTCACAGAACTGACGCACGTCGAAGGTACGGCATGCTCTACCAAAACCAACCGGACTATATTCTAATCCACCGCCGCGACCCACACCATTTCGGTGCTGGACTCGTCGAACGAGGAGCGGTCGAAGTCGCCATAAAGGTCCTTGACCTTGAAGCCGCACGTCTCCAGGAGGTAGTATATCTCCCAGCGGTGGGCGTACCTGATCCGGAAGTCGCGATAGAACCGCCTGAGCATCGTCCCCTTCTCGTCCAGCTCCTCGGCGATAATCCTGACGTCCATGATCTGGTTGTGGTTGTCGTAGCCGCTCTGGTGCCAGAGCACCGTCTGGCGCCCGGTGTCCGGGTCCGTCACGTCACGCAGATGGTAGAGTGTATCGTCCTCTTGAACCAGCATGTCGAGGTCGGGGACGAACACGTTGAACGCCAGACGCCCGCCGGGGGCGAGATGGTCCTTGATAGCGCCCAGTGTCCTGGCCTGGTCCTCGACGGTCAGTAGCGATAGGAATCCCCGAAACGGGATTATGATCAATGCGAACCGCTCATCCAGTTGGAAGTCCCTCATGTCAGCATGGAGCAGGGTGAGGGACCCACTCAAAGGTGCTCGCCGCAGCTCCTTGCGCCGGGCCACCTCGAGCATGGCCTGTGAGAAGTCCAGACCGATGATGTCTACTCCGGCCTCGGCGACGGGAATAGCAACGCGCCCGGTGCCGCAGCCCAGCTCCAGCACGGGGCCCCCCGACCCTAGCGCCATCTCCACGTAGAAAGGGATGTCGTCTCTGACATAGGAATACACAGAGTCGTAGATGTCGGCCCAGGCGTCGTAGCTCACGGGCATGGCGTCGCTACCCGCCGCCGATCTGCGAAAGGCAGAACCTGACTTTATCCTCAAGTGACATCGGCTCCCCAGCGGGAATGGTGGAGATCGCCAACATCGCCTCCGGAACAGTGTAGCCGAGGGCGGTCAGCGCGTCGGTGAGGGCGCGATCGCCACCGGTCTCGGGGACCGACATCGCCTCAAAGTCCAGTTTGCCCTTAAGCTCCAGGACGATCCGGTTCGCGGTCTTAGTCCCCACCCCGGACACGCCCTTGAACGCGCTGGGATCGCCGCCCGATATCGCCAGCGCGAGGGACTCGGTGGTCAGGGTGGTAAGCACGTTGAGGGCGACGCGGGGTCCGACGCCGTTGACTCCCAGAAGCGCGGCGAATGCCGAGCGGGCCTCATCCGTCCTGAACCCGTACAGCGTGAGGCTGTCCTCCCTGACCTGAAGAGAGGTGAAGAGGCGGACGCGCTCACCCACGTGGCCGAGGCCCGCCGGGTCGGGGACGCTCACCCTGAGGGTGATTCCGCCCCCAATGGTGATGTCCGCCCAGTCCGCACCCGCCCCGGCCATCGTGCCTTCGATTGATGTGATCACAGTGCAGTCAGTCTATTCCCGCATTTCCAGCCGGCCGGCCCGGCTCGCGTTTATGTGGCAGATCGCGATGGCCAGGGCGTCAGCGGCGTCGGAGGATTCGGGCGGTGCTTCCATTGCCAGCAGCACCGCTACCATATCCTGCACCTGCTCCTTGGATGCGCCGCCGTAGTCGGTGACCGACTGTTTGACCTGCCGCGGCGCGTAGTTGGAGATGGCCAGGCCGCTCTGGCCGGCAACCAGCATAGCCACCGCCTGGGCCTGCCCGATGGCCATGGCCGCCTTCCAATTCTGTCCTGCGAACGGTTCCTCGATTGCGACCTCGGACGGCTGCCACTCACGAATCACACGGGTGAGGCCGTCGAAGAGGAATTTCAGCCGCTCGGCCAGAGGGTCTTTCCTGCGGGGACTCAGCACCCCCGTGTAGGTCAGCCTGAAGTCCGAGCCCTCCGATGTGACGACGCCCACGCCCATCATGTACGTACCGGGATCTATACCGAGAACACGCAAATCCGGTCTCCCGTGACATGCGGCGCCCCGCCGGCGAAGCGGACACGATGTGGCTCTAAAGAAGCCTGGCCAGGGGCCGGCGACGGCATTCCGCCGCTATTCGGACTCGTTCTGGTACTGCTCCAGCACCTCGTTGGGGAAGTCGGCGTTGGAGAACACCTTCTGCACGTCGTCCAACTCTTCGAGCTGGTCCAACAGCCGGAGAGTCTGTTTCGTCGCCTTGTCATCGAGGGTTATGGTGATCTTGGGCACCATCGCCAACTCGGATGACGTTATGGAGGCGCCGGACTCAGCTAGAGTATTGCGAAGTCCCTCCATCTCTGCCGGGGGTGAGTAAGCGTGCAGCGTGGAGTCGATGGTCTCGATATCGTCCGCGCCCGAGTCGATCGCGACCAGCGTAAACTCCTCGGCTTGCTCCTGGTTCGCCTCGACCACGACGACGCCCTTCTGCTCGAACTGCCAGGCCACCGCGCCGGCCTCCGCAAGGTTGCCGCCGATCTTGGTAAACGTGGACCGCACGTCCGAAACGGTCCTGTTCTTGTTGTCGGTCAGGACCTGCAGGAGGATCGCGGCGCCGCCCGGTCCATAGCCCTCATAGATCACTTCCTGCATCTGATCGGCGCCGGAGTCCGCCCCCGTGCTTTTCTTGATCGCCCTCTCGATGTTGATCGAGGGCATGTTGCTATCCTTCGCCTTCTGGATCGCCAGGCGGAGGCCAAAATTCATGCCCGGGTCTCCCCCACCCTCTCGGACAGCTACGATGATCTCCTTGGTGAGCTTCGTAAATAGCTTGCCGCGACGAGCATCGGTCGCGGCCTTGCCATGCTTGATCGTAGACCATTTGGAGTGACCGGACATCTCTGGGCTCCTGGCTGAATTTGGACCGGCTATTTGACCTAATTCTAGCATGCGGCATAGTGGTGGTCAAAACCGTTCAGAGCCCTTCGGGGAGGCGCACGACCATCCTGTTTTCGCCGGGTCGCACTTGAATCAGGACGTTCGCGATAGCAGGTATGAGAACCTCGGCGCCGTCCGGACCCTGCGTGACATATACGTCGTTGGCGCCCGTCTGCAAGATCTCCGCCACCTTCCCCAGATAGCCGCGCTCTTCGTCCCACACGTCGATGCCAATGATCTGGTAGAAGTAGTAGGAACCCTGGGGCAGGGCTTGGAGTTGGTCGGAGGACACCGTGAGCTCGGTCCCGCGCAGCGACTCGGCCTGAGTCCGGTTGTTGACTACGTCGAGTTGCACGAACAGGCCACGCTTGGATCTGCGCGACGATGTCACTTTCGCGGGCCGCCCCTTTAGAAAGAGGGTGCTCCCGGGAGAGAAGCGGTGCGTGAAATCGCTAAGGGATTCTACCTTGAAGGCGCCGTGGAGACCCGAGGGCCCAAGGACCACTCCAACCACAACTGCGTCGTCGGAATCGGGTCGGGCTTCTTCGGCGGTGGGTTTGGTCGCCATGGGAAGTGCAGGCATCACCGTGGCCCTAGATTATCTCCAGGGTAGCGCGGACATCCTGTTTTACGGCCGCGACCCTGAGCAGGACTCGAACGGACTCGGCCACCCGGCCGTGCCGCCCGATGACCTTGCCCTTGTCCTCGGGTGCGACCTCCAATCGCAAGATGATGCGTCCGTCGATCTCCTCCTGGGTGACCCTCACCTCATCGGGATTGGACGCGATCGCCTTTACGATAAACTCGACCAGCTCCTTCATTGCCCCTCGACTTCGACCGCATCCTCCAGCCGTTTCAGGATCCGAGCGACGGCTTCGCTCGGCTGCGCTCCTTTGCGGATCCAGTCGCGCGCCTTCTCCTCGTCGATCGTCGCCATCGGTGGGTCGGTCAGGGGATCGTAGTGGCCAAGCTGCTCCACGAAGGCGCCATCACGGGCAGCCCGGGAGTCCGCCACAACAATCCTGTAGCTTGGTTGCTTCTTAGCGCCCACGCGCCTCAATCGAATTCGTAGCATTTGTCACCGTTAGCCATGGAGAAGAAGTTACGATTGAAATTCTAGTCCGCCGCTCGGTGGCTTGTCAACGTCGCCGCCTGTGTCCAGGAGCCTTTTCACTATTAGTCTCGCTTCCAGCCGGACCGAGGTCCGACAGGCCGATCACGAACAAGGAGCCTCACATTCGCCAGCAGCTTCCGCATGATTTGAAGCCGCTCTCGTCCCGAACTCCTCGAAAAACCTCTGATGGAAACTACTCGTCGGCGCCATGTCATGTTATAATCCGCACATCCTCCCCATGACGAAACTGGGGAGGTATTGTCGCCCGAATCGAGCGCCCGCAGGCCGATGATCGGGCAGCTAGGGGAGCTATGCGATGAGAGTGGTTTTTCTCGAGGACGTAGCCGGAGTCGCCCAGGGTGGCGACGTCAAAGAGGTCAAGAACGGGTTCGCGCGCAACTACCTGATTCCCCAGCGGCTGGCGACGCCGGCCACGAAGGACGCCATGCAGCGCATCCGGACCCTCGCGAACGATGCCGAGGTCAACCGGCTCAAGACCCTCGCCGACATGAGAGAGCTCAGCAAGGAGCTTGATGGGACCCAGGTGAACATCGAGATGCGGGCCGGTGCAAGCGGGAGGCTGTACGGGTCAGTTACCAACGCGATCGTGGCCGAAGAGATCGCCAAGATGACTGACCGCGAGATCGACCGCCGGACTATTCAGATACCCGAGCCGATTCGCCAGACCGGCGTGTACGACCTTCGCGTTCGCCTTCACGCCGAGGTCGACGCCGGGATCTCGTTGGTCGTGTTCCCTGTCGGGGCCGACGCCGAGGAGTTCCTGACGAGCCTGCAAGAACCGGAAGAGGGCGAGCAAGAGGAATCAACGGAGGGCGAGGCCGAGGTCGAGGTCGAAGACGCGGCTGACGAGGCCGACGTGCCGGACGAGCCGGCAGCAGAGGCATAGGCTCTACCTGCCCCGCCGGTATTCTACGCCGAGAGGTGGGCGACCGCGGGGGTATAGCCCATACGCCGATCCCGGTCTCGATATGCCCCCGGGCGCCAGGTCACTCCCGATAAGCCCGCGGTCCGGCCGGACCGAAACGTTCGGCACGGCGCTATTGGCCCTTGCCGGCACTTCGCGACTTTAGTTACCACTACCGTCACACGGATGGTCTAATTTGTACGCCGAACGACTCCTGCCCCACGACCCTGACGCCGAAGAGGCCGTGGTCGGCTCCGTCCTGATCGACGGAGAGGCCATCTCCAAGGTCACTGCATTCCTAAGAACGAACGACTTCTACGTGGCCAAGACGCGATGGTGCTTCGAGGCTTGCCAGGCGCTCGTCGAGCGCGGGGAGGCGATCAACCAGGTCTCGGTAGGCCACGAGCTGTCCCATCTCGAAAGGCTCGACGAGATCGGCGGCACATCGTATCTCGGGCACCTGGTGCGCTCGGTCCCGACGTCCGTCCACATCGAGCACTACGCGCGAATCGTCCAGCGGGCCTCGATAAGGCGGCAGCTCATCTCGGCGGCCGGGGACATCGCCACCATCGGCTACGAGGCCGACTCCGACGTCGAGGCCGCAATGGGCCGGGCCGAGGAGCTGCTCTTCAAAGTCCGCACCGGTCGCGGCACCCGCGACTTCGTCCACATCAGGGAAGTCCTCGACATCTACATGGAGGAGACGGCAACCCTCGAACTCGACCGCGACTCGCACCTGGCTCCGATCCCGACTGGGTTCGCGAAGCTCGACGAGCTACTGGGCAACGGCCTGCAGCGCTCTGACATGATCGTTCTCGCGGCCCGGCCCAGCCTGGGTAAGAGCGCCCTGGCGTTCAACGTCGCCCGCCACGCCGCCGAGCACGGCGCACGCGTCGGTATCTTCAGCCTCGAGATGAGCGCCGAGCAGATCGCGCTTCGCCTTCTGTCGGGCGATGCCAACGTGGACAGTCACCGCCTGCGGCTCGGTTTTGTGAGCGATTCGGAGGAGCAGCGGGTTCTCGACTCGATCGGAATACTGTCCGAGTTGCCGATCTATATCGATGACACGCCCATCCAGGGCACCGTGGAGATGCGTGGGAAATCGCGCCGCCTCCAGGCCGAGCGCGGCTTGGACCTGCTCATCGTCGACTACATGCAGCTCATGTCCAGCACCCAGAGGTCCGACAATCGAGTCCTGGAGATGGGGGAGTTCTCCCGGTCGCTGAAGGGGATCGCCCGGGACCTGGACATCCCCGTGCTGGCCTGCTCGCAGCTCAGCCGCGCCTCAGAGCAGAGACCCAACCACCGGCCGATCTTATCGGACCTGCGGGAGAGCGGCAGCATCGAGCAGGACGCCGACGTGGTGGCGTTCATCTACCGCGAGGACCGCTACACCACCCGCGAAGAGTGGGAGACGCACAACCCCAGCGAGCCGTATCCCGAGAACATCGCGGAGCTAATCATAGCCAAACACCGGAACGGGCCGACGGACACGATTCGCCTCTACTTCCGAAAGGACGTGGTGCGCTTCGAGAACCTGGCGACTTCGGTGACGTCGAGGGAGTACGCGTAGCATGGCGTTCGCCGGTTTTTCGCCCAGGGTCCGCTTTACACCCGTGCCAGATCCGCTCTTCGGCCCGCTGCTCGAGCAGATCGGCGACCTGTCCGAGCTCAAGGCCACCCTGCGCATAATCTGGCTATTGCACCAGAAGAAGGGATATCCGAGATACGTCACCCACGGCGAGTTGCTGGCGGACCGCGTCCTTGCCAGGGGGCTGTCCGTGGAGGGTCGTGAGCCGGGTCCGGAGCTTGAACGTGCATTGAAGATGGCGGTGCGGCGCGGGACGCTTGTGACGGGCGCCGAGGACGGCCGGGAGCGGCTGTATGCGCTGAACACCGAGCGCGATCGGCGCGCGATCGGCCAGGGAGCGCACGCCCCTCGGACCACCGACGCGGAGCCCGCGACGAGCGAGGAGGAGCGTCGAAACATCTTCGTCCTGTACGAGGATAGCATTGGGATGCTCAACCCGATGATCGCCGAGACGCTCAAGGAGGCCGAGCAGAGCTATCCCGAACCCTGGTTTGAGGATGCCTTTCGGGAGGCCGTCGAGAACAACAAGCGAAGCTGGCGTTACGTCGCGGCCATACTGGATCGCTGGGAGCGAGAGGGCAAGAGCGATGGAGGACCTGGGCGATATTCTAAAGAGGCTGGCTACCAGAAGCACTTCCGGAGATAGGCCTCCCGACGACCTCTTCGAAGGTCCTGAGCCCTGCGGTATATGCGGGGGCCGGGGTTGGCTAACGTCCGAGGTGCCGGTCGGCCACCCAGAGTTCGGGCGGCTCGTCATATGCGAGTGCCAGCAGCAAGAGATGCAGGTGGACCGGTACTCCAGACTGCTGCGCTACAGCGGTCTCGGATATCTGACGCGGTTCACCTTCGAGTCGCTGAAACCCGAGGGGCTCGCCGACGAGCCAGAGAGCCGGCAGAGGTTCCAGACCGCGTACAGCGAGACCATCGATTTCTGCGACAAGCCCTCCGGCTGGCTCGTCATCGCGGGCCCCCACGGCTCGGGGAAGACCCACCTGGCGGCGGCGATCGGCAACCGCTGCATCGAGCGGGGGCACGTCGTGTTCTTCTCCCACGTGCCCGACCTGCTGGACCATCTGCGCGCGACATACAGCCCCACCAGCGACGTCGGATACAGCGAACTCTTCGAGCAGGTGAGAAGCACGCCCCTGCTCATACTAGACGGCCTGGGCAGCCACAGCACGACGCCCTGGGCCGAGGAGAAGTTGCGGCAGATAATCAACCACCGCTACAACGCCGAGCTGCCCACCGTCGTGACCACCGCGGTCCCGATGGAAGAGCTGGACGAGCAGATATCGAGCCGGCTGCAGGCCCCGGGCCTGGGCCAGACCCTGGAGCTCCGATCGAAGACCGCGGAGCCTGTCGGACGCCTTGGCGGCATCGAGCCCGAGCTTCTGCACCGCATGACCTTCGAGACCTTCAACGTGCGCGGCAACAACCCTACAGCCGGGCAGAGGGCCAGCCTGGAACACGCGTTCACGTTCGCCAGGCACTACGCGGAGCAGCCGGACGGATGGGTCACGTTCTTCGGTGAGACCGGGGTCGGGAAGACTCACCTCGCGGTGGCCATCGCCGCCGAGCGGCTTAAGGCCGGTCACCCAGTGTTTTTTATCATGGTGGCGGACCTCCTCGACCACCTGAGGGCGACGTTCGCCCCGAACAGCACGGTGACCTACGACCAGCGCTTCGAAGAGATAAAGAACAGCCCCCTGCTGGTCCTGGACGACCTGAGCGGGGAGAAAGGCAGCACCTGGGCCGAGGAGAAGCTTCGCCAGATCTTCGTTCACAGGCATAACGCCCGCCTGCCCACGGTCATCACTACGCTCGTCGATTATGCGAAGCCGGAGGTGCATGGCCCGGTGGGCTCCCGCATCCAGGACCCTTCCGTGGGCGAGTTGATACACCTGGTCACGCCAGATTATCGCAACAAGAAACGTCGCCGCGACCGCGCCACGACCAAGGGCAAGGCCACCCGCTGACCGCATGGAGGATGAGAGCTGCACCTTCTGCGATGTCATATCCCGGCGGCTGCCGGGCATGATTCGCTACGAAGACGACGATCTTGTCGTCTTCGATAACCATCTCGACTGGGTCCCTGTCATGCTTCGCCTTGCGCCGCGGCGGCATATGAGCCAGGAAGAGTTGTGGCGCAGCGGGCCTTTGATGTCCCAGATCTCCTCCCTGGCCGTCCGTATGGGCCGCGAGCACTCACCCGATGGCTTTCGAGTCCTCTCCAATTTTGGCGACGACGCCCTCCAGACCCAGACCCACGGCCACCTGCACGTCATCGGGGGGATCTTCCTGGGTCTGTACCTTCGTCCATCGGGGTGACGGGTTGCCGCGTCCACCCGATTGCGTCCGCCCACGACGCGCGTTACACTGGGTGCCAACGGCGCTGCCTCTACCTATCGGTGCGCTCTCCCCGCGGGGCGCGGGGAGCCGCTATAGCGCCAGCTCAGTCGACACTCAGGAGATCTGAACATGCTAGTAGGCCACGGCGAACACACCTATGAGTGGATCGAGAAGTGGGCCAAGATCCCCGACACCGACACCGCCAGGACCGGCTGGGCCCACCACGGCATCGTGGCCAGCGAAACGGGCAAGGTTATCACGTTCCACCAGGGCGATCCCAACGTCCTGGTATTTGACGAGGACGGCAACCTGGAGCAGTCATGGAACGGCGCGGTGGACAACGCCCACGGGATGCACATCGTCAAGGAGGGCAGCACCGAGTACCTGTGGCTGGCGGACAACACGACCGGCAGGGTGCTCAAGACCACCCTCGATGGCGAGCATGTGATGAGTATCGAAAAGCCGGACATTGAGGTCTACCGCGAGGGAAAGTACTCGCCGACCGGGGTGGCCGTCGACCAGGAACAGCACGGCGGCGATGGCGGCATATACGTTACAGACGGTTACGGCTCCAGCTACGTCCACCGATACGACCAGGACGGGAACTACATCAGCAGCATTAACGGCGAGGAAGGGGAAGCCGGCAAATTCTCCACGCCTCACGGCGTATGGGTGGACACGCGAAAACCGGAGAGGGAGCTGTACGTTGCGGACCGCAGCAATGGGCGTATTCAGGTCTACGACTTGGAGGGCAACTACAGGCGGGTCCTCGGCCGCGCTCCGGGGGCCGACTGGCTGCACAGCCCGGCCGCGTTCGCCCAGAGCGGCAGCACGATGATTGCGGCGGAACTGCGGGGCTCCAGGATCACCGTGCTGGACATCGAGGACAACCTGGTCGCCTACCTTGGCGAGAACTCCGGCGCCTTCAATCTGAAGGAAGGCTGGCCCAATGTCGCCCACGAGACTCTCGAGGTCGGAAAGTTCAACAGCCCCCACGGCGTGGCGGCGGACGGACAAGGGAACATCTACGTCGCCGAGTGGCTGATAGGCGGTCGCATAAACAAGCTCGCAAAGAAGTAGCGGCGGCCTCGCCCTCCAGATGGTGCTTGGCAGGAGATGGGCAACATGATCGTCGTAACGGGCGCGGCGGGACGGCTCGGTAGCATGGTAGTACGCCGTTTGGTAGACACGGGGCACGAGGTGCTGGCCACAGACCGAGTCGCCCCCGACGAGACGCCGAGTGAGTTTGTCCAGGTCGACCTCGGCGATCCGAAACGGCTCGGCGAGGTGTTGAAGGGCGCCGAGGGGGTCATTCACATGGGGGCCGTACCCGGCCCGACCAGGGCGACGCCCCGCGAAACGTTCGAGAACAACGTCGGGAGCACCTTCAACGTCCTGATGGCGGCGGAGGAGCTGGGCATCCGGCGCGTGGTCTTCTCGTCGAGCGCCTTCGGCATGGGCTGGGCCCACGATCCGTCGGCCTTCGTGCCACTGTACGTGCCCCTGGACGAGGACCACCCCATGATGTCGTTCGAGCCCTACGGGCTCTCCAAGCAGATCGGCGAGACCATCGGCGCCATGGTCGCGCACCGTTCCTCCACGAGCGTGGCCAGCCTGCGGTTCACAAACGTGGTCTGGCCTGAGGTACTGGCGGAGTTTCCCTGGCCCGTGCCCACGCCCGAAGAACCCCTTACGCTGGTGATGCGGGCGTACGCCGATCCCGACGACGTGGCTGAGGCACATCGGCTGGCTCTCAAAGCAGATCTGACGGGACACGAAGCCTTCATGCTCGCCCAGCCGACCACTCGCTTCACGGAGCCCACGGCCGAGCTCATCGAGTCGAACTTCGGGTCGAAGGTGAAGATCCGGGGCGAGCTGAAAGGGAACGCCAGCGTTATCAACGCGGAGAAGGCGCGCCGGATGCTGGGGTGGAGGCCGCGGGACAGTTGAAACGGACGATAGCCGGCCGGCCGGCCGCTCCTGGAGGCAACACTTCCACATTCGAACAACTAACGAAAACCCACTGAGCCAGGAGGAACGCAATGCACGTAGATAACCGCGTCAAGAGGTCCGTGGAGCTGTACGACCGGGCCGGCGAGCTGATACCTGGATGGACGCAGCTCATCAGCCGGCGTGCCAGCCAGTTCGCCGCCGGGGTTAGCCCCGCATACGCCCGGGAGGCCAAGGGCTCCCGGTTCACCGACGTGGACGGCAACGAGTACGTCGACTGGGTAAACTGCGTCGGCGCGATCATCCTGGGCCATGCCGACGAGGTGGTGAACGACGCCGTCAAGGAGCAGATCGACCGCGGCAGCCTCTACACACTGAACAACCCTTTGGAGATCGAGTTGGCGGAGGTGCTGGTGGACACGATCCCCAGCGCCGAGATGGTCCGCTACACCAAGGGCGGCGGCGACGCCTGCGCCGTGGCCGTCCGCATTGCCCGCGGCGTGACGGGCCGCGACAAGGTGCTGTTCTCCGGCTACCACGGCTGGCACGACTGGTATCAGGCGGCCAATTACCTGGTGGACCCAGAGTCGGGAGAGTTCCCCTTCGCGGGCATCGAGCCCACCGGGGTGCCGAAGGTGCTGGAGGGGACGGCCATCCCGTTTGTCTACGGCGACCTCGCCATGCTCGAGAGCCTGTTCGAGGAGAACAAGGGCGAGGTCGGCACGGTCATGATGGAGCCGCTGCGATCCGGCATCCCCGAGGAGGGCTACCTGGAGGGGGTCAAGAAGCTCGTCCGCGACAACGGCGCGGTACTGATATTCGACGAGGTCTCCTGCGGCTGGCGAACGCGAATCGGCGGCATCCAGGAGTTCCTGGGCATCACCCCCGACATGTCCGTCTTCGCCAAGGCCATGTCCAACGGCTACCCAATGGGCGTCACCGTCGGCTCGCGCGAGTTCATGGAGCCGGCCGGCCGGATGTTCATCTCCAGCTCCTACTGGAGCGACAACGTCGGGCTCGCGGCGTCAATCACGACCATCCGCGAGCTGCGGAGGCGCGACTCTGAGACGCGGCTTGCCGAAATCGGCGAGAATATGCGCGCGGCCATCGGAGAGGCCATCGACTCATCGGGAATCGCGGCCAAGTGCACGGGGTGGCACTACAGGGCGGGCATCAAGTTCGACCTGCCCGACGAGTCGCTGCTGCCGAAGGTGAACACGCTGTTCACCCAGGAGATGGCGCGGCGCGGCATCCACTGCCATACGGGCTTCAACCCGACCCTTGCACACACCGAGGAGGACATCCGCCGCACCGCCGAGGCCGCCGAGCAGACCTTCCACATCATCCAGCGCGGCCTCGAAGGCGAGCTCGACGAGTTACTGGTAGCGGACGAAAAGAAGGAGCCGTTCAGGAGGCTTGTGAGGTAGGAGGCAGCAAGGGACACGATGCCAGACCATAAGGAAACTTGCCCGCAGGCGTAGGAGGCGAAGGTACGGTTCTACCCCCGAACAAGCTACGGGCTATGCTACCATTGTCTATGCGCACGACCTTTTGGGGTCTCAACACTCTGGGGAGTGATTCAGGATGTATGGATCGATGTTTCGGATGAAGGTGAAGGCGGGGCAGGAAGACAAGGTGATCGAGCTGTTCAACACGTGGGACGAGACGCGCAGGCCCACTGTGGAGGGCGCGGTCGACGGACTGCTGCTTAGGCCGGATAAAGAGTCCGATGTGCTCGTCGCCGTCGCGATTTTCAGCGACAAAGACAGCTACCGCGCCAACGCCGACGATCCGGCTCAGCACGAGTGGTATCTCAGGCTGCGGGCCTTCCTCGATACGGACCCTGAATGGGAGGACGGAGAGACCGTCCGGTTCAGCATGGACTGACTTAACTAGGGGTTTACTCCCGAGATCCCACCAGAGCGGGAAACCCCCACTGGACTCCCCCCCCTATGCTCGTCCAGTCCTGCTAACCCTTCGCTAGGTCATGCTTGAGGTCTGAGAAGAGGTCTTCGACCGCCGAGTCCTCGGCGTCGCCGGACAGCATCGGCAGGGCGGGGCTGGCGTTGCGGCGGGTGGGCAGTTCGAGGATGCCCATTTCCACCAGCTCGTCGATGGCGAAGACGCGGGCCTGCATGTTCTCGGTGGTCTCCTCGGCCCGCTCTATAGCCGCCTCAAGACCCGCTAGCTCGTCCGAAACGCCGGTGAGGGCCTCCCTTGATCCGCAGGTAGGCCTCAACGGAGATGTAGCGCGCCGCCAGCACGTCCTGGCGGGCGAAGAACGCGTCGATCTCCGCCGTCAGCCGGTGCTCGACCAGGGTCAACGCCTGCTGCTCCTCCTCGAGCTGACTCACCTGCCCCTCCAGCACGCGAGTCTCCTCGACCACGACCTGGCGTAGCTGGAGAGCGAACCGTGCCTGGTCCTCGCGGCCGCCCACGAGGGCCCGGCGCGCCCGCTCCTCTAGCTGGGGCATCTTCTCCCGCGCCTCAGCCATGTTTCGCTTGAGCTGCTCGCCAGACGCCCTCACCGTATCCAGCGCCTCCCACATCTTCACCAGCAGCTCGTCTCCCTTGACGGTGTGGCGCTCGGCGTTCAGGTGGGAGAGCCCGATCTTGGGATCGTTCAACAGGTCAAGTGTCTCGTCGCTCCCACTGGAACAGGCCCCCGCGACGACCGCCAGGAGCATCATCGCCGATACCATCACCATCGAGCCCAGCCGATTTCGATATCCGCTTTGCATGATCAGGTCTCCCCTTGTTTATCGAACGGAGTTTAACGGGTCCGCAGCCTCTTGGAATGAGGCGCGAGGCCTATCCTCGGTGGGCAATACGGCCTAGAGCGGCAGCAGGCCTTGTGGCCCAAGGTCGTCTTGACTGTTCGGTGACCGAGGCCGTCTAACCGACCACTACCTCGTGGAGTCACAATGCTCTACTCAGCCGGAATGCCCGCCATTGACGGCGGATAGGGCTTGTAATACAGTGTCGTTGACGAAAATTCCGCGGGGGCGGGCCCATCTCGCCAAAGGGTGCACCGGTGATCGCCTATATATCCAGGCGTGTTCTGCTTGCCGCGTTCACGATGTGGATAATCTCGGTTCTCGCCTTCTTCATTATCCAGCTCCCGAAGGGCGATGCGGCCGACAGGTTTCTCGACAGGTTGATGCAGGAAGGCCAGGGAGGCAACCCAGCCATCGCCGCCGAGCTGCGCCGCTACCTCGGCCTCGACAAGCCCATGCACATTCGATACGCCAAGTGGATGGGCAACATGCTGCTCCGCGGCGACCTAGGCCGCTCCATCGCAGTCTGGAGCGACCAGACTAGCTCGCAGAAGGCCGTCAAGAAGGTCATCGGCGACCGGTTGTGGATGACGGTGGTGCTGACCGGATTCACCATCCTCGTGACCTGGACCTTCGCGATACCCGTGGGGATCTACTCGGCCGTCCGCCAGCACTCAATCGGTGACTACGCGTTCACCTTCCTGGGTTTCACCGGGATAGCGGTCCCCGACTTCCTCTTGGGGCTTGTGCTCATGTATCTGGCATTCGCCTACTTCGACATGAGCGTCGGTGGACTGTTCTCGGCTGACTACGTCAACGCCCCGTGGAGCTGGGCGAAGGCCTACGACCTGCTGGGGCACCTCTGGATACCGGCCGTCGTACTGGGCACCTCCGGCACCGCCGGCCTCATACGGGTCATGCGCAACAACCTGCTCGACGAGCTCGGCAAGCCATACGTCGTCACCGCTCGGGCCAAAGGCGTCAACCCCGTGCGGCTCATTATCAAGTATCCCGTGAGGGTCGCGATCAATCCCCTGGTCAGCACCGTCGGCTACCTCCTGCCGGCGCTTGTCAGCGGGAGCGTCATAGTCTCCGTCGTGCTGAGCCTGCCCACCCTCGGGCCGGTGCTTCTCAGCGCGATTCTTATCGAGGACACCCAGCTCGCGGGGTTCATCGTGCTGATGCTGGGCGTGCTGACGGTCATAGGCACACTGGTCTCCGATATCCTGCTGGCGGTGGTCGACCCTCGCATCAAACTCACCGGGCGATAGACCGGAGACGGGAATCAACGCCGCCCGCCGTATGGGCGCCCGGGGAAACCGGAGCGTCCATTCCATTGCGAACGAGTCCTTCAGGATGTGCCGGATTGACCCTTTTTCAGCGCAAGTTCAGAGCATGTATTGGGAGGAGAGATCGTGAACGTTGGACCGACGTCCATGGGCGACCTGCCGAGGATGCGAAGCGGCGTCCGGTCGCGCAGACACTCGTCATACGACCGGACTGGAGGAAACGCCGACAGCTTGCCCGTAGCCGCCGGGAAGACCGTGGCCCTGGCGGAGATGGAAGGCGCGGGCTGCGCCCGGCACATCTGGATGACCACGCCCCATGAAGGCCACAATCTCCGCAGGCTAGTCCTTCGGATGTACTGGGACGGCGAGGAGACGCCGTCGGTGGTCTCTCCCATCGGCGACTTCTTCGGTCTGGGCCACGCGGCGCCCGCCTACTTCACCTCGCTTCCCCTTCAGGCGTCCTATCTCGGCCTCAACTGCTGGTTCCCCATGCCCTACTCCAACGGCGCCAGGATCACGGCCTCCAACGACTCGGACACCGATACCAGGCTCTACTTCTACGTGGACTACCAGGATTGGGAACAAGAGGCCGAGGACATGGCGCGGTTCCACGCCCACTGGCGCAGGGAGTTGGTGGTGCGAAAGGACGAAATCGTTGGGCCGAACGCCCTCGGCCGGACAGAGCGTTTGAACACGAGCGGCGCGGACAACTACGTGGTGCTCGACGCACGGGGGAAGGGCATTACGTCGGCTGCGCGCTCCACCTGGATACCGACCAGCCGGGCTGGTGGGGAGAAGGCGACGACATGTTCTTCGTGGACGACGAGCCCTGGCCGCCCAACATCCACGGTACTGGGACTGAGGACTACTTCTGCAGCGCCTGGAACTACAATCATCTGGCCCGGACCTACTCGACATCCTACTACGGCTACCATTTCAGGGGAAACGCCGACTACACGGGTAAGCACTCGCAGTACCGGTTCCACGTCGAGGACCCGGTGTACTTCGAGAGTTCGCTGCTGTTCTCCATCGAGCACGGCCACGCCAACGACAAGCGGGGCGACTGGACCAGCACGGCCTACTGGTACCAGACGGGTAGGACCGCGCCGCTGCCGGAGATAGGCCCTTTTGAGCAGCGCATACCGTACGCCTTCGGGGGTCTGGAGGACTGGCAGGGGAAGAATAGGAAAGGGCTGGGGTAGGGGGGATTAGGTGTCGGGTGTTGGGTTATGGGGAAGAGAGGATCAGGCGGCGATTTGCTGTATGAAGAATCTGGGAGGAGGAGCCGATGCGAGCGATTGACATGCACGTGCACGTGCCCAGGCAACCGGGTTTCGGTGAGATAGCTATCGAGGAGAGCCTAAGGCACTACTTCAGACTCAAGTCCGCACCTGATACGGGGGACGAGCTCGCAGCCCTCTACGCAGAGTGGGACATCCTGGGGGTGGTGTTTTCCGTCGATACGGAGACGACCACCGGCGAGACGCCCGACAGCAACGACTACGTGGCGGAAATCGTGCGCTCCCATCCAGAGCAGTTCATCGGCTTCGCGACTGTAGACCCGTGGAAGGACGAGGCCGCAGTGGAGGAGCTGGAGCGATCGGTCACCGACCTCGGCCTCAAGGGGCTGAAGCTGCACCCGATACACCAGGCGTTCTTCCCCAACGACGAGCGGTTCTACCCGCTGTATGAAAAGTGCCAGACCCTGGGGGTGCCGCTGCTGATGCACTCGGGATTCGCCGCGGCAGGCGTGGGAATGCCTGGGGGTGGCGGATTCAAACTGAAGTATAGCCGCCCAATTCCGGGCTTCGACGACGTGGCTACGGATTTCCCCGATCTAACAATCATCATGGCGCACCCAGCGTGGCCCTGGATCGAGGAGCAGATCGCCGTGTCGTTGCACAAGCCGAACGTCTACATCGACTTGTCCGGCTGGGCGCCCAGGTTCATCCCGGAGGTCCTCGTGCGAGAGACCGATACAAGGCTGAGGGACAAGGTGCTCTTCGGCTCGGACTTTCCCTATCTGACACCCGATCGTTGGCTGAAGGGGTTCGAGGACCTGCCCATTCGGGACGAGGTCAGACCCAAGGTCCTGCTCGAAAACGCCCGCCGTATCCTGGGGATCTAGTACGCGGCCGCGGAGCTCACTGAAATGCGCAGGACGAAAGCTCCAGCCCCGCGGCTCGGGATATTCGCCCCGATTCGATGGATTGGCGGCATACGCTTCGCAACGCGTGGTCGAATCAGCAGACGCCAGGCAATTTCGGCATCGTCGCCGACACGGTCGTACTGCTCGTGCACGGCGAATAGGAGTCCGGTATGCCGGTGGCCTCAGGGCAGCAAGATCGGCCTCTCAGGTAAGAATCACCGGCACCACTTCGTTCGCATATTATCCGAACAGCTTGCGGATGCCGGACAGCGAGCTCTCGGACAGCACCTTGCCCGACGCCGCCACGTTCTGTCTCACCTGGTCCCGATTTTTGGCTCCCGGTATCACCGTCGATACCGCCGGGTTCGACAGGACAAATCGGAGCGAAGCTTCGGAGAGGGAGCCCGCCTCGTCCAGAAGGAAGTCGAGCTCCGCCACCTTTGCCGCCATCTCTCCCGCCGACTCAGCCGGATACCTGACACTCCGATGGTCGTCTTTCTGGAAGACCGTCCCGGCGCCGTACTTCCCGGTCAGCCAGCCCGATGCCAGTGGGACGCGGGCGATTATCCCGATATTCTTCTGCTGCGCCATTGGCAGTATCACGTTTCCAATGCCTTGCTCGAGGACGTTGTAGACGAGCTGGAGCACCTCCGCTCCTCCCTCGATAGCCCTCGTCCCCTCCTCAACCTTCGCGATGGAAACGCCCCAGCCGCGGACCTTCCTGGATTCCTTGAGATCACCCATCAGCCCGAAAAGCTCGTCGGTCATGGCGTCGACCGGTGGGCCGTGGAGCAGGTAGAGATCGACGTGGTCCACTTCGAGTCGGGTCAGGCTAGCGTCCCGGGCTCCCCGGATGTAGCGCTCGGTGAAGTTCTGCTCGGGCGCGGCCAGACTGTTGCCCACCTTTGTCGCGATCACCGCCTGGTGCTTGTTGCCCTGCAGGCCCATCCCCACCAGCACCTCGCTCTTGCCGCGGCCGTACGCGTCGGCGGTGTCGAAGAACGACACGCCGATCTCGCGCGCAAGCCGCACCGTCTCCACGGATTCCCCGATGTCCGCCCCGGATCAGCCTGTCGGGTCGCCGCCCTTGAACGACGCGCCGCCAAACGCCCAGCATCCGAGTCCTACGTCAGACGCCTCGATAGCGGTCTTCCCCAACGTGCGATAGTCCAAATGGGGCCCCTTTGCAAGTTAGCGTTAACCGTGAGGCCGCGGACGCCTACTCCGCCACGCCCGGCAGTTCGAGCGCGGCCGACGGGGCCATGACACCGTGGTCCGCGGTGCTCGGGCGGCGGCCCAGAAGGAGAATCTCCTGGCCCCAAGAATGCACTCTACCCGCGGTCGACCTCGCCTGGGCCAATGAAGCCCGGTCAGCCCCGTTCGTACACCTGAATCCTGTGGCGGTTGCCCTCGGTCACGAACAGCCTGCCGGCATCGTCCAGCTTCACCGATATCGGCGCCCAGAAGAGCTTCTCGATATGTGACGATTCCTCATGGGGGTCGTCGTTGAAGAACTCGATGTCCGGCTCTAGGTCCGCTCCGGCGCGGGCCCTCCCCTCCTCCACGTTGACGGCTAAAAAGTTCGCAGCCCAGATGGACAGCGTCGATTCGCCCCTCAGCTTGATTACGAACCCGCCGTCAGGGTCAAGTACCTGCACACGCTCGTTTCCCCAGTCGGCGATGTACATGTAGCCGTCGTCGTCCACGGCGACCGACGCGGGACGGTGGAGCTGCCCGTCGCCGCGGCCGGAGCCTCCGTAGCTGGCCAAAAAGTGTCCGGCCGGCGAGAATCTCTGGATGCGATCGTTGCCCCAGTCCGCCACGTACACGTCTCCACCACCACCGACAGCCAGGCCCCAGGGGAGCTTGAGCTTCCCGTCTCCATCGCCCTCCGAACCAAAGCTCAGAAGATTACGCCCGCTCCTATCGAACTTCTGAATCCGGTGGTTATATGTGTCCGAAACGTACAGATCGTCTCTTCCGTTGAACGCGATTCCCGATGGTCCGTCCAGTTCCCCCTCGCCACTTCCGTATGTGCCCCACTTACTCACAAACTCACCGGACTCGTCGAAGACGCTGATGCGATTGGAGTGCTCGTCGGTAAAGTAGAGAAGCCCTTCGCTATCCACGGCGCCGTTCGAAGGCCACATGAATTGGCCGTCGTCCTCTCCGCGAAAACCGAAGTTCCCGTAGTAACCTCCGTCCACGTCGCACATCAAGATACGTACGCCCTGTTCCACCCTGGGGATGCCCCGATTCGGCACATAGAGACGCCCGTTCTTGCCGAAGACGGTGTCAGTCGGATAGTAAAAGCCCCTGCCCGTCATGGCTGTCATGCCTACGGTGAAGCTGTATTTGAGAAAGGCCGTACTTGTAACCATTGGCGTGCCCCCGCTCTCAGTCAGGATACCGGAATACTCGCCAGGCTAAGCTCGCTGGAACTCGCGGGTGGCTCCGGCGACCCTGAGCATCTGCGCGACCTTGTCCTGAGCCCCATCTTCTTTCACGCGCACGTCGCCAATCGACGAGGCGAACTCCAGCAGAGTGGACCGAGTTTCCTCTTTTACCCATATCGCGCCCATCTGGTCCAGACAACGGTCGACCAGATGCTCCGGAGACACGACGTCCCCATCGGCAGCCAGAATTCGGTCGATCATGGCCTTGACACCGGGCCTGTCCGAATCTCCCAACTGACTCGACGCAAAGTTCAGCCTTTCCATAAGCGTGCCGGTGTCGATCCATTCGACGCCCTGGTGCCATCCCTCGACCGATGGCGGATTGTTCAACTCCTGGCCCATGTACATGATTTGGAGCCACCGCTCGGAGATCTCAAGCCGCGGCCGGTCAAATTCCCCGGTAAGCCGGAGCACTCCCGCCACCAGCTCGGCGGGGCTCTTCACCTTCTCGTACCAGCAGTCCTCCGACTTGAAAAAGTCCGAGTTGAACAGCACCCGCAGCATCGTCCGGATGTCGTAGCCGCTTTCAAAGTATGCCTCGGTCAACGCCGCGATGGCTTGCGGGTCCCTCGGAGGCACATAGGGCCACTGGGGCACCGGGACCTCGTCTGCGACGAAGAAATGGTAGATGTGCCGGGCTATGAAACGCGCGGTGGCCGGCTGCTGGCACATGATATCCACGATGTCCTCGCCGTTAAAGCGCCCCCGCTGGCCCAGAAACTCCTTCTCCCTGTCGTCGTGGTCCTCGGGCTGGTACTCGAAGTGCCAGGCGATCCGACCATAGGGCCAGTCCGAGTCTCTCATCGACCGGACTTCCATGTACTCGCGGTTGCCTATCGTCCAGCCTGTGAACGCGCGGGCGCACTCCTTTACGTCCTGCTCCGTGTAGTTGCCCACGCCCATCGAGAACAGCTCCAGGAGTTCTCTGCCGAAGTTCTCGTTGATGGCGCCCTTGTGGTTGTCCTGGTTGTCCAGCCAGATAATCATGGCCGGATCCCTGGAAAGCTCCAGGACCAGCGTCTTGAAGCTACCCATGCCGAAGCGCCGGAACATCCTTATCTGGTCTGTAAGCACCTTCGCATGAACGACCTTGGGATAACCGGTGGCGAAGACGTTGTGCCAGAGGAGAGCGACCTTCTCTTCCAGGGGCGCGTTATTCGTCAATAGATGATAAAGCCAATGCTCGCCCGCGCTTTTTCCTCCCATGAGCCCCGAGAGCTCGTGGTGAAAGCGTCTCATGAGGTCGTCGCCCATGGACCGCCCGCCGCTGAAGGCAAGCAAGCCTTCGACGGTCGCCTCATATCCCTCCGCCGTACGGGCCTCCAACTCCTCGCGGCCGGCGCCGAAACCGGCGCGGCGCATCAGGTGAGCCATCAACGCGATGTCTTTGTTATTAGCCATGTCGCCCCCCCGCGGCCTGTTCGTGTCGATCGAACGCATCCAGGCCGACACTCCCCAATGAAACCTCGATCGACAGGGCGTCGACGTTGCTCTGAAGCATAGCGCCAGCCTCCGACGCCGTCAAATCCGGCCCTGTTCCCCACGCAAGCTGATCTCGCGATTCGGCTGACAGCGCTCATATGCGAAAAGGCTGTGCCGTCCCACGCACAGTCCTCGCCGAGGGCTTGTTTGACGGCGCTTCAGAACGGCTATATAATCCGAGACCCGACAAGGTTGGCTCGTCTCCGATACCCCCCGGCGTCGCCGGGCGGCCTACTAAGGCTGCATAGAGCATGTAGGCGCTCAGATAGGGCGAATCCTCAGTGACGGGCCCGATCACGTGCTCCCGCCCAATACCATGGTCGTGTTCACATCGGACCACGGCGATATGCTCGGCGACCAGCAGTGGCTCAGGAAACGCAATCCCTACGAGCCCTCTGTCCGCGTGCCGATGCTGATGAGGTTTCCCAACGGGGTCCATCCCGGGCCGCCGAGGGTCGTGGACGAACCAGTTCAGCTTGCCGACGTCATGCCGACGTTGCTCGACGCCGTTGGGATGCGCTCACCGGAGACGGTCGAGGGCCGGAGCGTCCTATCGATCCTGCGAGACTCCGGGCCCTGGCGAGAGTATGTCCACGGAGAGTGCGCCGAGGTGCCCACGACCGGCAGCGGGATGCACTACCTGACCGACGGACTCCGGAAATACGTGTGGCTGCCGGGGCAGGGCGTTGAGCATTTCTTCGATCTGCAGAGTGACCCGGAGGAGATGGTCGATCTCCGAGCCGATTCCCGGTATCACGGCGAGGTCGAGACTTGGAGGGGCCGGCTGGTGCACACGCTGCGGGACAGGCCTGAGGGGTTCACCGACGGACACAAACTGGCAATACTCGGCGGCCCTACCCCGTGGACGATCCAAGATCGGCTGTGAGAGGGTGCGCCACGGGGGGTGAGTCGAGTTTCCAGGATCGCCCCGTCAAACCGCGCTGCTGCACCGGCGCAGATCACACAATTGGAGGCCCGCGATTCGGGCGTGCGAGAGACCAAGGATGATGGTACGCTGGAGGCTCGCGTATCATGAGTAAAAGGTCTCCAACCCATCGCGGGGGGTGTCCGAGGGCGGGCCAAGTCCGAACGAGGTCTTGATAGACGACGCCCACGGCGTCCCTCGGCTGTCATTGACCTACAGCAGAGAGGATAACGTCCGCTAAGAGATGGAAATGGCTGGGAACGGCCCTTGAGCCCTCGCGGGCCCGGCGTGCTCGGCGGCGAACCCCTAGTCCACCAGAGTGCGCTCCATCCTTGCGGTCGGGAAGATCGCCATCACCCTTGCCGGCGACCCGGAGCGATTCGTGAAACCATGCTTCACGCCCGCGGGCGCCAGCACGATCTGGCCCTCTGTCACGGTAATGACGTCGTCGCCGAGTATGGCTTCGAGCTCGCCCTTGAGGATGACCATCGCCTCCTCGGTGGGGTGAAAGTGGGTGTGAGCCGAGCCTCCTGGCGCAAGCCAGACGTCGCCCACGCTCAGGGACTCCGCGCCCCGGTCACCGTCCACGATAGCCCAGCGCTCCACGCCCGGAGCGAGGTCTTCTTTCTGCACGTCACGCCTGTCGAGAATTGGCATATGCCCTCCTTTCGTCCGGCATATTATAGGCGCGGCACGGCCCTAGCGCCAGATAGCTGCGGAGAGGCTAGCTGAGATGACGGCACTGATAGCCTGATGACCGAGAGAACAGCGTCTGCGCCCGCCAGGAACAGATGGACCCTGCTGGCGGTGATCTCCATCGGGACCCTGTCGTCGACACTGGACGGCGGCATAGTCAGCGTGGCGTACCCGGCGCTGGCCAGGGCGTTCAGCGCCGGCACGTCCACGGTGCTGTGGGTCACTGTCGCCTACTGGGTAACCGCGGTGGGGCTTTTGCTGACCCTCGGGTGGGTCGGCGACGTGGTGGGAAGGCGGCGGGTCTTCGCCACCGGCCTGGCGGTCTTCGCCGCCGGGGTACTGCTCGCGGGCCTCTCGACCACCGTCTGGCAGCTCATCGCGTTCCGGGTCCTCCAGGGCGTCGGCTCGGCGATGGTGCTATCTAATCTCAACGCCCTCATCACCACCAATTTCCCGGCCAGGGACCGCGGCAAGGCCCTCGGCGTCTCCGGGGCCATCGTGGGTGTCGGTCTCACGGCAGGCCCGCTGCTTGGGGGCTTCCTTCTCGAAGTGCTGGATTGGCGCGCGGTATTCTACTCCAGGGCGCCAATCAGCGCCGCCGGGGCGGTCCTGACGTGGTGGCTGCTTCCGGCCGACCGGGTAGCGAGGGGACAGTTCCGCGTCGACGTCATAGGAGCGGCGGCGCTTTTCGGCGCCCTTGCGTCCATTCTGCTTGTGGTGAACCAGGGCGGCAGGCTCGGCTTCACGTCCAGGCCGGTCCTGGTGTTGGCTATAGTGGCCGCCGTGTGTCTCCCGGTGCTGGCGTGGTCCGAGCGTCGGTCCGTGAGGCCCATTCTGGAGGTGGGGCTGCTCAGGAGCCGCCAGTACACGCTCTCGCTGCTAGTGCTCGTGAGCCACTACCTGGCTCAGGGCGGGATCATACTGGTCGCGCCGTTCTTCCTGCTCGACTCCCTGGGCTTCTCGGCCGCCAAGATGGGCCTGTTCATAGCCGCGTTCTCCATGGGCCGCACGTTCCTCGCGCCCCTGGCGGGCCGGCTGTCGGACACCTTTGGTCCGCGCCCATTCCTTCTGCTCGGCAACACGCTGCTCGCCATCGCGCTCTTCTGGCTCAGCCGCCAGGGGACTGGTGCCAGCGATTGGGCCCTGTTCTCGGGCCTGCTTCTGGCCAGCGCGGGCTCGTCCTTCTTCGAGCCTGTGGTCACCAGCAGCATCATGGGGTCGGTGCCGCAGGACCGGGCCGGCACGGCCTCGGCCTCGGTCGCCCTGGGACGCCAGACGGCATTCGCCGTTGGCGTGACCGTCGCGGGGGCGATTTTCACCATACGGCAGCGGGTCTACGAGGTTGGCGCAGAGGCAGCGGGGCTGGACTCGGGAAGCGCCAAAGCAGAGGCTATCGGAAGAGCCTTCGGCGACACCGTTCTGGCCGGAGTGGTTATCGCCGCCATCGCCGTGGCATTTTCGCTGGCGACCAGAGGCCGGCCTGCCGTGTCGGATCCGTAGGCCGGCGCCTTCACCCTCACACCGGCCATCCGCAATCAGGAGCAGGAAAGTCCGACGCTATCCCACTCGCTGCGCAGCATCGCGTACCGGCACTCGTCGGCCCATCCGCCCTTGAACCATACGCTCTGCCGGAAACGGCCCTCGCGCTTCATGCCTGTCCGCTCGAGGAGGGCGGTCGATCTGGTGTTGTCACACAGGGCGCTCGCCATGACCCTGTGTTCGCCGAGCGTCTCGAAAGCATACTCCAGCACCCAGAGTACGGCCTCGGTGGCGTACCCTCAATCCCGCTGCCCCCTTGCGAGGGTGAAGCCGATCTCCGCCTGGTCCGGCTTTTCGCGAAGGGTAAAGAGATAGACGTCGCCGATCATCTCACGGGTCGCCTTGAGCTCGATGGCGAACTGGAAACCCCGGCCTGGAGTGTCGGGGTGCAGGGCGCGGAGGCCGGCCACGAAGCGCACGGCATCTTCGAGAGTGTATTCTCCCCACCCCTGGTATCTCCGCGTTTCGGGGTCCGACCGATACGCCAGGAATGGTTCCGTGTCCGAATCGGCGAAGCGCCGCAGCACAAGTCGGCGTGACTCCAACTGCTTGAAGGCGCGGTCTGGCATCACAGATCGGTCCTCAGGAATCCCACGGTGCGGCTCCGGGTCAGGTCTGGCCTCGCAGGAAAACCCGCAACTCTTTCTCGAACTCGCGGCGCTGCCACGCTCTGACCTCAGGTGAGGCCAGCTCGGTTTCCAAGTCCCCGGGCCTCCCAGCCAACCGCGTCAGGCTGGCCGCGGGCCAGAGCAGTGCTGGATCGAGCCCGAGGCGGACTCCCAGTCCGGTTCGCCACTCCTTGAGGAGCACAAGCCTACCCTTGGCCCTGGCCCTTTCCGCTCTGGACAGGGACGGACCAACGGTGTGCGCGCGCGCAGGTCGTTTCACGGCAGGACCGGCGAGACCGTCTTTGATGGCCCGGAGAAGTCCCCTCGAGGCAGGTGGCCGGGCGTATCGGCCGATGCCTTTCACGCTGTCCAGTTCGGTCCCAGGGCTGGCGGCCAGCTCTACGAGCACGGCGCCCGAGACCACCTTGAAGGGAGGCCGGTCGAGGCGCCTGGCCTCGCCATCGCGGAAGCCGTGCAGCGACTTGAGCACCGCAAGGGCTTTACCGTCAAGACCTCGGCTCCCCTTCATTTCCAGAAACGCAGACTCCACATCGGGCGCCCGAAAGCGGACCTTCGACAGCCTGCGGCACTCCTCGGCCACCCACTCCCGGCGCCCCAGGTCCTGGAGCCGGGCGCCCAACGCCGAGCGCAGCTCGAACAGGTGCAGAACATCCTGGGCCGCGTACTTTCGCAACTCCGCGTTCAAAGGACGAATGCTCCAATCGGCGCGTTGCAGCCTCTTGCTTTTGCCCAGCGTGATCCCGAGCATACTCTCGGCTACCGCCTCAAGTCCCAACTTCTGCTCGCCCACAAAGGCCGCGGCGATGCTGGTGTCGAACAGGCCCTGGATCCCAAAGCCCCATTCCCTGTCGAGACTTCGCACGTCGTAGTCGGCCGAGTGGAATATCTTTTCGATTGACGGGTCGGACAGTATCCCGCCCAGGGCCGACAGGTCGGCGATCGCCAGCGGGTCTATGAGGAACACCTGGCCCGGCACCGATACCTGCAAGAGGCACACCCGCTCGGGGTAGCGATGAAACCCATTGGCTTCGAGGTCGAACGCCACGCTGCTCTGGCGGGCCATCAGGCCGATGGCGCTCGCCAGACGCGACTGGCTGGTAATGAGCTCGACCGCTCCCAAAGCTTCCAAATGTATCCTCCTCCACTATCCAACACTTATCACCCAAGGCCTAGCACCCAGCATCCAGTCCCCAATTATAGCCGACATTCCCGGTCTCAAGCTGATATCATTTCCGCGGGTGCCGGAAAGGGGTCGTAAGCGCTCGCAGGCATAGGATTGCGCAAGGAGGACACATTGCCGCTTGTAGAGTACGAGGTGAAGGGCCGAATCGCCTATATCGCGATGAACCGGCCCGAGAAGCTGAACGCCATGAACCGCGAGATGTTGGACGGCCTGGGGGACGCCTTCGCACGCCTCCGGGACGATCGCGAGGTCTGGCTGGGAATCGTGACGGGACGTGGACGGGCGTTTTCGGTGGGCCACGACCTGGTGGAGATGAGCTCCGGGGGATCCGCGGTCCGGGGGCCCCGCTCCACGGACGAGCTCTACTTTATGGAACAGCACATTTGGAAGCCCATCATCGCGGCCGTCAACGGCCACTGCCTCGCCCAGGGCGCCGGTATCGCCCTCGGCGCCGACATCCGCGTCGCCGCCGACACGGCCAAGTTCGGATGGCCTCAGACCAAACGCGGCATATCGTCCATCAGCGGGCCGGTGATACTCAGCCAGCGGATACCCCTGTGCAGGGCGATGGAGCTCCTGTTCACGGGGGAGTTCATGCAGGCGGACGAGGCGTTGAAGCTCGGCCTGGTCAACCACGTGGTCCCCGAGCAAGAGCTCATGAGCAAGGCGGAGGGGATCGCCGAGAAAATCCTCCAGAACGCGCCTCTGGCGGTCAGTGCGATGAAGGAGGCGGCGGTCCGTGGCCTGCATCTGTCCGTCCACGACCGCCTGAACATGGCCGGCATGATATTCGAGCAAGTCCGCGACACCAGCGACGCCCAGGAGGGCCTCGACGCGTTCCATGAGAAGCGCGCTCCGGTCTGGACGGGCGCTTAGGACCGACAAGAGCACTCGCCGCGGAGCACGCGGAGATCGCTGAGAGTTGAATGCGTGCCAGCAGTCAGTCCAAATAGATATGACCATTGTCATTCTGAGCGGAGCGAAAAATCTGGGAGTGGCCGGGGCCGCCGTATGCGTTCGGCTCCTCAGAATGTCACTTGGCGTCAAAACGAACAGGACTGACTACTGGCTTGTGCGCGGGCCACATGGCCAGACGAAAGTGGTTCGTGACTTACCGCAAGCAACAATGAATTGGAGGTCCAGGAATGGTTGAGACCACGGGAATCGGCAAGGACAGCGTGGCGGTGCTCCTAAAGGGCGGCAGGCTTCCCTCGTGGCACGCCTTGACGGCCGACGAGCAGCGCGCGTTCTCGGAGGAGCACGTCGAGCTCATGCTCTCCGTCGCCCACGAGCACGGGATGATGCGGCTGGAGGGATTCAAGCTGCTGAGTCCGCTGCAGGACTGGGCGCGATTCTGGGTTATCGAGTTCCCCGACCTTGCGGGCGCGGAGGCGTGGATCGATGCGGAGATGGCGCCGCCATATGGTCTGTACGGCCACTTCGAGTACCACGTGTCGCGCAGATGGAAGAAGGACGAATTCGACGGCTGGGTGGCCAACCCGCTCTCCCCCATCGTCGTCCCGGCGGGGGCCAGACCCGTGCTCAACACCGATCTCAGTGTGGACGAAAAAAGCGTAATCGTATTGCTGTTCGGCCGCTGGCTGCCGGGCGCCGAGGCGGAGACCCCAGATGAGCGGGGCGACCGTGAGCACATCGAGCTGATGCAGTCGGTCGCCCGGGACCACGGGCTGTTGCGCCTGGAGGCGTACCGGCTCATCGGCCCGCAGCCGGACTGGCACCGCGCGTGGGTCATCGAGTTCCCGGACCTCGAGGGCGCGGAGGTATGGATAGAGGCGGAGCTTCGCCCGCCCCACGGCCGGTTCGCGACCAAGGCATACCACCTGGCCCGCAAGTGGGCGCCGGAGTATTTCGCTACGTGGGTGCCGATTTAGCGCGATTCTCCGCATGCCCTTGGTGCCACGTTGCGGCGCCAGGGCGATGGGTCTAAGATGGCGGTGCTGCGGCGGCCGCGTCGAGTACCCGTGGCGCCAAACGCGTTCATCCCCACACCGGTCCCGTCCTGTCGATCTAGACGCGGCCGAAACAAGAGGCGTTAATACCCATGATCGTTGGCCGAGCACAAAACGCCGACCTGGTCCCTCTGAGGACCGCCGAGGAGAACGTCGCGCGGCTTCGCGCCGCTCAAGACCGCTTCGTCCCTGAGATGATGCGGCTGTGCGCCGCCGCCCATCCTCACTATCGAGAGGTTCTCAGGGAACGCGGGCTGGCGGCGTCTGACTTCCAGAAGGTGGTCGACCTGAGTAAGCTGCCCGTGCTGCCCAAGCAGGCGTTCATCGATGACCCGGAGAGTTTCCGGTTGGACCTGGATGGCGTACCGGGCCTGGCGACCGAGGAGACGACCTTGGCGGACATCATCTACACGGCGGGCTCGACAAGCCGGCCGACCCCTTTTTATGACAACGTCCACGACCGCTTCGGCCGCATCCACCTGATGAAGCGAGCCGCCACGATCGCGGGCATCGGTCCTAGGGACACCGTGATGAACCTGTTCCCGCTGACGTCGGTGCCCCATCAGGGTTTCCTGAGCGCGTCGTGGGGCGCGATGGCCGTCGGCGCCAAGCTGCTCACGGGCCTGACAGGACGCGCCTACGACGCTTTTGCGGTGCACAACCGAATGGACCACGCCATCGAGATGATCGAGAGGGAGCGAGCCACCGTCATATGGGGGATAACGACCTACGTGCGGCGGGTCGTCGTCAGGGCCCAGGAGCAGGGCCGGGACTTCAGCTCGGTCCGGCTTGCGATGGTAATGGGAGAGCCGTGCCCCCGCGGAATGCGCGAGGACATCCGCTCGCGCCTCCTGTCGATGGGAAGCGAGAGCCCGGCGACAAACAACGGGTACGGCCTGACGGAGACCCTTGGGCCGGCCACGGAGTGCGTCGAGCTGGGGGGCATGCACCAGCCCGTCCCCGACCAGTTCTACTATGAGATGGTCGATCCCGAGACCGCCGAGACCGTGCCAGACGGACAGAAGGGCATGCTGCTGGTCAGCCACCTGAACCGGCGCGGCACCGTCCTGCTCCGCTACGCGACTGGGGACATCGTCACGCTGACCCACGAGACCTGCCCCCACTGCGGCCGGTGGGAGCCGCGATTCCTGGGCAGCCCTTACCGCGCCGACGGCCTCACTAAGGTCAAGGGCACGCTCATTAACCCCGCGACGCTGCAAGACGAGCTAGCCCGGCTGCTTCATCGGGGCGTAAAGGAGTACCAGATCGTGGTCATGCGAGAGGACGAGCATGACCCCTTCTCTTCGGACACCCTGCGAATAAGAGTCGCCTCCGCGCCGCGAGACCGGGACAGGGTCGGCCAGGAGGTGGTGCAGGCGGTGAGCCGTTGCGCGGAGATCACGCCGGAGCTGGAGTTCCTGCCCGCGGACGGTTTCGCCGAGATCGCGGGAAGCTACAAGTTCAAGCGCTTCGTCGACGAGCGGTAGGCGCGCCTGGAAAATCCGGCCGCGTACGCAAGGGACCGTGCCTATGCGAAAAAGGGCTGACATGCTGGTGAAGGGGGAGGCGTTCGAGGCACTCGAGTTCCTCGTGACCGAGGAATTCAACGAGAACTACCTCCACTCGGTCGAAGACCTCCATCCGCGCTACATGCAGGCCACGGAGGCCGGGCCGCCGATCGTGCACGCCGCCCTGCTAATCGTCTTCAGCAACCACACCCGGAGCTCTTCGTTCCACCTCGATCCCGGCATGGCCGCTATCCAGACCCACGATGACCTGGCATACAAGAATCCAGGCAGGGTAGGCCGCACATTCAGGGTGACCTTCGACGTTGTTGAGACGTATGAAAAGCGCGGCAGGCCGTACCAGGTGGTTGAGGCGTCCATCGTCGACGACCGAAGCACACCGGTCCTGACAAGAAGGACGACATATACCTACACCGGCGGTCCATACCCCGGCATCTCTTGAGGGTTGGCCGCATGGGCGCCAGCACGGCGGTTGGCGAGGATCGAGCAGGAGCGTCATGCCGGAAGACATTGAGGTGAACATTGAAGAGGGCTACCAGGCCAGAAGCGCTACGAAGACGGCCACGTCGTACCGGACCTGGCTGTTCTCCGGCGGGTGGCCCAGGATGGACGGCTGGCCCGCGAAGAACGTCCACACCGACCTGGAGTTCGCCAGGGATAGTGGGCTCGCCGCCAGGAACGCCTCTGGGGCCATGATGGCAGGCTACCTGACCGAGCTGATGCTCGACACGTTCGGAGAGGGCTGGCTGAGCAATGGAACGTTTAGCCTGAAGTTCATCCGCGCCGTAGGCATCGGCGACAGGGTCACCGCGATGGCCTGTGTAGTGTCGAAGCGGGTGGATAGCTCGGGGACCGGCATCGAGGCCGAGGTCTGGTGCGAGAACCAGGACGGCGACAAGGTCGTCGTCGGCACGGCGCGGATACGGACCGCCGGCTCGACAACGGGCGACCCAGCTTGAAGCAGCGGGCTGAGAGGGATAGCGGGGTCCTGGCGGAGCCGCCGCACGCCGATGCTGAGGAGGTCACCGGGCGCCGACGCAAGACCGGATCAGTCCTCGGCAACACGTTTGCGTCCCTTGCCTACCGCGATTTTGTCTACCTGTGGCTAGGGCAGATCACCCACGCCGGCGCGCTTTGGATGGACATGGTCGCCAGGCCGTTGCTGGTGCTGTCGGTGACCGGGTCGCCCGTGCACCTGGGCCTGGTGATCGCCGTGCGGTCCATTCCCGCCTTCGGCCTCGGGCTGGTCGCTGGCGTCGTGGCCGACAACTTCAACCGGCGCACGGTCCTGCTCATCACCAAGGCGATCGTTCTGGCCCTGGCCACGGTCTTCGCCATCCTGCTGCTCCTTGGGCAGATTGAGCTGTGGCATATCTACCTTTTCACGTTCCTCCGAGGGGTCAGCCAGGCATTCGACCAGCCGGCGCGCCGGGCGATGGTGCCCTCCATCGTACCCAAACACCTGGTGACGAACGCCCTGGCCCTGAGCTCAGGCAGCGTGCAGCTCATGCGAATCTTCGGCGCGGGCGGGGCGGGCCTGATTATCGCCTTTGGCGGCATCGAGGCCGCCTTCGTCGCGGTGGCCGTGATCTACGCCGGCGCCGTATTCTTTACCTGGAGGCTCAGGCCCCCCGACCACGCCAGAACGGGTTATCAGGGGATTCGGAGCGCCCTGGATGATCTTGTCCAGGGCTTCCGGTTCGCGTGGCAAAGCCCGACCATCCGAGGGATCGTCATCGTTGCCGCTGGCTACTTCACCTTCGGCATGGCGTTCATGTACGTGTTCGCCCCGCTGCTCGCCAAGCGGGTGCTGGAGATCGGCGACTCGGGCTTCGGCTACATGATGGGCGCGATGGGAATCGGTGGCGTGATCGGCAACCTGGCGCTGGCCGCCCTGACCCCGCAAAGGAGACGCGGCCAGATCTTGGCGGGCGCACTCGCCACACTCGGCCTGCTTTTCGTCGCCGTGTCGTTGGTGACCTACCTGGGCTCGGTCGTTATTGCGTTCGTGATGATCGCCTTTCTGGGGCTGGGACAGTCATGGCTGCTTCCGCTAATCAACGCGACGCTACTGGAGTCTACGCCGGAGAACATGCGCGGCCGGATGCTCGGACTGCTCAGCCTGGACAGGGCGACGGCGACACTGGGTGGCGCTATCGCCGGATTCCTGGCGGCCGCGGTGGGCCCACAGGCGGCCCAGATAGTATTCGGCGGCGCCTGCATCGTCACCGCCGGCATGCTGATCGTCTTCTACCCTGCGATCCGCCGGATCGAGTAGACCAGGGGCTAACCCTCCAGCGCGGATGGCGGCACGGGAACATAGCCGCCATCGGGCGTGGCCTGAGTGGCGCCGTCCGGCCCCTCGCGATAGAAGCTTGACCCTGATTCAGCCAGGCTTGCCACCCACGCGGGCGCCGTGACGCCCTCAGACCTCATGCGGGCGACCGCATCTCGCAGGCCGATTGCGTCCCATGTCTCGAACGGGCCGAGGTCCCACGCGTATCCCCAACGCATGGCCCGATCAATGCTGACGACGTCGGCGGCGACCTCTCCCAGGACCGCTGCCGAGTAGGCCATGGTCCGTGAAAGGACACTCCACGAGAATCGGCCGGCCACGTCATCGGAGGTCACGAGGGTCTTGATCCGCTGGCCCGGCGACTCGACCTTCCTGACCGCGTCCAGGGACGCGGCGGCCAGCCCCCTCCGAGGACGGTACTCGAACGTATCCAGGTTCAGAGTGAGTATCCGGCGCTCGCCGCCCTCCTCGACGCGCTTGTAAAAACCCTGGCCGGCCTTCTGCCCCGTCCAGCCGCGCCTCACGAGCTCCCGCAAGTACTCCGGGACGGTTAGCACCTTACGCTCCGCGGGGTCGGATGCGGCCGCCAGAGAGTTGTCCGCCACCGCCGCGAACACGTCGATGCCGACAACGTCCAGCGTCCGGAATGTGGCGCTGCTAGGCCGCCCCATCGCCGGGCCGGTCACGCTGTCGACCTCGTCCGGCGCAAGTCCGAACTCCCCCATGGCCTGGAACATCAGCATCAGCGCGTATGCGCCGACGCGGTTGGCGATGAAATTCGGCACGTCATGGGCCGGCACAACGCCTCTATGAAGCACGTCCGTAGCGATTCTGGAGACGGCGGCCACCGCTCCCGGGGCCGTGTCCGGGGTGGCGATGACCTCCAACAGGGGCAGGTAGCGCGGAGGGTTGCAGAAGTGTGCTCCAAGGAAACGAGACCTGAGCTCCGGTGGCAGCGCCTCAGCGATGGAGGACACCGGTATGCCGGAGGTGTTGGTGCTGACGATCGCTTCGGCGTGCACGTGGGGCGCGGCCCTGGCCCAGACCCGCCGCTTGATCTCCAGGTCCTCGCTCACCGCCTCGATTACCCAGTCCGCCTCCGCCAGCCGGTACAGGTGGTCGTCGAGGTTGCCAGGTCTGATCAGGTCGACGGCGTCCTTGTTGACGAGAGGCGGCGGCCTGAGGGTCTTCAGCCGCTCCCTGGCGGACTCGGCCAGCCTGTCCGGCTCACCCTCGCTGCGCAGGTCCAGCAGGTCGCACGGTATCCCGCGGTCGGCGAGCAGCCCCGCGATCTGCGAGCCCATCGTCCCGGCGCCAAGCACCGCAGCGCGCTTTATCGCGGCGCGGCCGTCACCGATTCCCGACTCTCGATCCCTCATGCGACCGGAAGGATCCCAAGGCGGGGCTCCGGCAGAGGCAGGCGCTGGCCCTGGACTATCTCATCCTGGCGCTCCGCGCTCAGCGGCTTGAACCGCTCGGCGGCGTCCAGCACCCTGGGCAGCAGTACGACATCCCCCGCGCTGGGGGCGGTGTGGATGTCCTGCGAGAGTAGCCACCACAGTGCTCGGTCGATGTCGTCCTGGTCGCGATGAGGGGCGTACCAGGTCGTGTGCCCGCGCTCGTGGCTGCCCCATCCTCCGCGGGCGATCGACTTGATTATCTGGATCCCCACGTTCCTGGAGCGCGCCTCGGCCAACAGCGCCTCGGCGTCCCGGCGATAGTCTGGATTGGCGTGGAGCGCGACGTTTAACGGGAACATGATCGTGTCGAAATCGAACCGGCGCAGCGCTTCCAGGTGTACGCGCGGCACCTCCGGCCCGTGGCCGGTTATGCCCAGCCATTTCGTCACGCCCTGCTCGCGCATCTCGACGAGCGTCTCCAGCGCGCCGCCGGGCGCCGTCACCTGGTCCAGGTCGTCCATGGTGGTCACTGCGTGGAGCTGGAACAGATCGAAGGACTCGACCCCCAGCCTGCGAAAGATGCTGCGGACCTCGTCCCAGGCCTCACGTTTGGTGCGAGCGGTGGTCTTGCTGCCAAGAAAGACCTTGTCGCGGATCTCAGGTATCCACGGCGCTAGCCGTTCCATGGCCTCGCCATAGCTGGGCGCGATGTCGATGTGGTTCACGCCGTGCTCGATGATGCGTTCGATCGCCGTGTCGGCGACATCCTGTTCGACGCGGCCGATCCCAGCCGTGCCAAAGGTCACCACGGTGCTCTTGTGGCCGGCGCGCCCAAGCTCGCGCTGTTCCATGAGAGAGCCTCCAGGGGGATTCTTGATCTCGATATTGGGCAATTGTAGTAACAGCTCGAAGGAGTGTCAAACGAGCACCTTGCACGTTTAGGCACAGTGGTACGGGTGAGTGGAACAATCTAGATGAAAGAGGTGAACCTGACTACAGACCGAGGAATGCTCGCATCGTCGAGTTTATCCGAGTGGCAATCGGCACGAGGTCGGTAACGATTTCGTGCGTCGTCGGTTTACGAGCGAAATATCGGGCGTTCTCACTTTCAACTCGTAGAAACCCATAGTCAGCGATTAGATTAGGATCACTAGACAGAGTTGTTGAGTTTGCCATATGCGATGCTCCCCCATGGCGGCCCCTCGAATGATGACTTTGGGTTGCAAAATAGGCTTCTATCCAATGCACCGCTTCATAGAACATGCCTATGACAACTCAATCCGTGTACGGAGTAGTAGCGACTCCGAGGCCCTTCCAGAAGACATTGTTGTGCTCGGCTTGCTCTATGTGATCGTCCAGTAGCGGCACGGCGACGCACCCTCAGTCCATCTGGATCGAATTGGCAGCATTGGGAACGAGCTCGGTTGCATCACGGCCTTCACAATAGACAATGTGGGAATCTACTTGCAGCGGGGAGTTGGCAGTCGCCATGAACAGGCGGATGATTGCTTGCTGCTGTTTCACTAAAACGCGCACTGTTTCAATGTTTCGCTCTGGAATGACAACCCAGTAGTCGACCTCCTCGCGGTCCCTGGAGACGAACAAGTGCTCCACTGCCGGATGCCTGTAAACCTCTTTAGAGATGAATCAGAGACAGATCGTAATGACCAGTAACTTTTCGACATCGTCGAGTCGTGATGCCGTTGGGGGACTCCAGGCATTGTAGGCGAGAAAGGCACCGCTCGACAGCCCAGTATCGTCCTCAGTGCGCCTGATGTTCGGGAGGGCGCTCAAACCCGCCAACCCTCGGCGCGCCTGCCTTGAAGCCGACGGCGACGTGTATAATCCAACAGCCATGAGCGTACATCACGAACCGACGGAACACACCGAGCAACTACGGATGTCTTTCCCCGCCAGCGGAGAACGTCCGGCGGTTCAAGTGAAGCTGCCGGAGGGCTACCTGATTAGAGGCTGCTTGCCGGGCGATGAGGATGCCTGGATCGAGCTCATCGGCCTCTGCGGGTTCGATGGCTGGGACCAGGGGCGCTTCGACGAGTACATGGACAAGCCCGAGCGAAAGGATGGCTCGCGCCTGGTGCTGCTCGACGACCGGATTGTCGCGGCTACCTTCGCGGGTCGTGGCGACGTCGAGGCGAATGTCGGGAGGGTGGACTACGTTGTCAGCCATCCCAGCCTCAGGGGCAGGGGTCTCGGCAAGGCCGTGTGCGCGGGCGTGTTGGACTACCTGCTGGGGCGCGGCTACGAGACGGTGGAGCTGTTCACCGACGACTGGCGGCTGCCGGCCATCGGCCTGTACCTGTCGCTGGGACTCACGCCGGACATGACAAGTGCGGGCATGCACCCACGGTGGGAGACGGTCATGGAGCGGCTGGGCTCGAATCACCCGCGGTGAGGCTCGTTCCGTCCTGCCGTTTCCAGCCTCACCTCCACGGACTGAGGTTCATTCAGCGCAACCGGTCACACCCGCTCACGCCCCCCCGACGATGAGCTCGCCCCGCGCGGCGCGCTCTACCTCGTTCGCTTCACCCCTCAGGCGCTTCATGGTCTCCGCATGGCGCCTGATCATCTCCGGCCCCTGGAGCTTCATGTACTCCGTCTCATAGGCACCGGCGACTTCGGATGAGGGCGACGCAGGGACTTCGACGACGGCGGTCGTTATCTTATCGTTGCCCCACTTGTACGCGACGATCTCGCCCTTGCTGATTATCAGATTCATCCCCACGTTAGCCTCCACGATCGGCAGGCCGTTCTCGCGGGCCCTGGCCAGGACGGTCCGGTTCTGGTCCCGGCTCTTGGACCCGTACGATGGAATCAGCAGCATCCGGGCGCCGTCGAGGGCGAGCGTCCAGGCGATCATGGGGTTCCACCGGTCGTTGCAAATGAGGATTCCCACACGCCCCAGCGGCGTATCGAAGGCGCGAAGGGTCTCCCCGACGCGATTGAAGCTCCAGGAGGGGTCGGCGCCCTCGGCGAGCTGGGTCTTGTGATACCTCCCCAGGATATCACCCTCGCGGCCGATGAAGATCGCGGCGTTGTAGACATCCCGGCCGATTCGCTCGGCGAAGCCGAAGCACAGGCACGTGCTCAGCTCCTGCGCCAGCCGTCGGAAGCGGTCGATGTACGGACCGTCTATCGGCTCGGCGATCTCCAGCATGTCCTGTGCGGTCCTGCGCCCCTCCACGACTTCGTTGACCACGTAGCCCTCCAGCACGCCCTCCGTTGTAAGGATCAGGTCGGGCCCGTCGCTGGCCGCCTCACGAAAGAACCGCTCGATCTTGTCGGCGTTGCGCGCCTTTTCCCATCGTCTGGGCTTGATTGAGATAGCGGTGGCCTTGACCCGTGTGAACATTCAGCCTGCTCCTCTCTCGAAGGCTCGTCTATCTGATTCCCAGCTCTCGAATAGAGTGAAGATACTGTATGACATGGGCCCGACTCAACAGCCCCGCGAGGCGGCCCCCCTCAATCACCGGAAGCTGGTGGATGGAGTGCTCGGCCAGCACGTCCAGCGCCAGGGACAGATTGTCGTCGGGCCCGATCGCCTTCAGCGGCATCGGCGTCATTTGACGGCGGACCGTCACTTCATCCCATCGGTCCCGCGGCAAACGTCTCACGTCCGTGAGTGAGATGATCCCCAGGAGGATGTCCTCGTCACACACGGGCATCGAACGCGCGCCCGCTCGCAGGAAGTGGCCGAATACCGCTTCGGCGACGGTCGCGTTGGGGTGTACCGTTGCGGGCGATAGATCCATGACGTCGCGCACCCGAACACCCCGAAGTCTCGACTCGACCGCCGTCTCCGTCTGGCTTTGGCCCGCCGCATTCTGAAGGAACCACCCTATGAACGCGAACCAGATGCCGCCGAAGAAGTTGCCGGATATGAACTGGTAGGCGCCCAGGACCATAAGCCCGATGCCGACCGCCTGGCCCCCCAGGGCCGCGATCCTCGTGGCCCTGCGATGGTCGCCAGTGAGTCCCCATACGGTGGCCCGAAGCAACCTGCCGCCGTCCAGAGGAAAAGCCGGCAGCAGGTTGAAGAGCGCCAGGAGCAGATTGATTAGGCCGAGATACCAGACCGCCGCCGCGACGGGGGTGTCGCTCTCCGACAGCGGAATGAATAATAGGGCGAAGATTCCGGAGATCGCGAGGCTGGATAGCGGCCCCACGGCCGATATCGTGAGCTCATCTCGCGCCCGTCCCGAGTCCGCCTTCAGACTGCTGACTCCGCCGAGGATAAACAGCGTGATGCCGCCGACCGAAAACCCCAGGGCGCGGGCGACCAGCGAGTGAGCCATTTCGTGGACGAGGACCGAGGCGAACAACAGGAACGCGGCCAGGAAGCCCGTGGACCAGTACGCCCGGGGTGTCCAGCCCGGGAAGTTGGCGGGCAGGAGGTTGGAGGCCAGGCTCCATGACACCAGGGCCAGCACCACGAACCACGAGTAGTGGAGGCCGATCTCGATTCCGGCGATCTTGCCGAGGCGGATCGAAGACTTCAACGAGCTCTCTCCTGGTCCAAACCCTGGAGTCCCACCGCGGAGATAGGCGAAGAGCGCCGAGGAATCCGCCCTCAACGAATCTCGGAGACGGACACCTCAATCAAGCTGCCCACTCCGTAGGTGACCGCGGCCGCCACGCCACCCACCAGGAGCATCCTCAGCCCACCCAGCCAGATATTGCGCCCCGACATCACGGCGACTAGGCCGCCGACGGCGAACAGGGCGCCAGCGCTCAGCAGCGAGCTTATCCACATTGCGGAGTCCCCGGCCTCGAGCAGGTACGGAATTATTGGAACGAACGCGCCAAAGACGAACGCGAAGAACGAGCTGCTCGCCGCGCCCCAGGGCGCCCCGAGCTCCGACGGGTCCAGCCCGAGCTCCTCCCGGGCCATCGTCCTCAACGCCACCTGCGGGTCCGACATTACCTGGTGGGCTATGCGGCTGGCCTCCTCCCGGGTCATCCCTTTCGCCTGGTATATCAGTTCGAGCTCCTCCAACTCTTCCTCCGGCCAGTAGCGGATCTCCATCGCCTCTTTCTGAAGCTCGTACTCGTGTACGTCGCGCTGGGAACGCATCGATATGTACTCGCCGGCGGCCATGGAGAACGCACCTGCCAGTAGGCCGGCCACCCCGGCGAGCAAGATGAAGTCGGGATTTCCGGTCCCGCCGGCCACGCCCATTACGAGGCTGAAGTTGGAGACGAGTCCGTCGTTCACGCCCAGAACCGCCGCGCGCAGCTTTCCGCTTCTCCCTAGCGCCCCACCCTCGGGCGCAGGCTCGCCTGTTTTCTCCGGGTGGGACAGGCCGCTCAAAGCGCGCCAGTGCTCGCGCTCCTCGGGGACAAGATCCCTGGCCTCCGGATCGGCGGCGTATACCTCCAATCCCTTGGCCTCGCTCCTGATCAAAATCGGGAGGACTCTGCCGGTGCCAAACAGCCTGGCGCCAAGCCGGAGGAGACGGCTCTGGGTCCCAAGAGGCCCTGGCTTAAGACCGGCCGGGTCAATGCCCAGCAATTCCGCCCAGCGGCCCGCGTGTCTCATCTCCGCGACGACTAGCTTGCGAAACACGTCCGCCCGATGGGGATCGGTCTCGATGTCGGCCAGCGCCGAGTACATCGCGGCGGCCTCGAGCTCCATCTCCAGATAGCCCTCGTATCGTGCCCGACTCGCCTTGTTTTCGACTACGCTCAATCGCCGTCTCCTGTTCTTGCTTCCGGCTACGCCCAATCGCCTTATTCAGTCCACGCCGCATGACGACGATGACAAGTAGGTGAGTGGCGACGCTGATGCGGGTCTGCTCACCATATTATCCCACATGGCCAGGCCAGGCCAGGCCACACCCCAAGCCCGACGCCCATTCCCGACGACAGGAATCCGCCATCCCTTACTGAGGCTTTCTGTGTGTTTTTTCACAATCTTTCCACACATAGGTCAGGTATTGTCACGTCCTGTTGACACACGTGCAATAAGGTAACAATAGCAGACACGAATTACATTACAGCCCCACGGACGGAAAGGGCTAGAAAGGAACCGAGAGATGACTACGACAGCAGATCGGAAATTGAGTCGAGTGGAAGTCAGGGAGTATCGCTCAGGTGAGTTGGGCCGCGAGGAACGCGCGGTGGCGGTGGAGAAGGCCGCCGACAAGTTGATGAAGTATGTGTGGGTCGCGCTTAGACTCAGCATGGGCTGGACGTTCTTCTGGGCTTTCGTGGACAAGCTCTTCGGCCTGGGCTTCGCCACTGAAGCGGGCAAGGGTTGGATCGACGGCGGGTCGCCCACATTCGGTTTCTTGAACTTCGCCACGAAAGGCCCATTCGCGGAGCTATACAGTGAAATGGCCGCCAGCCCGGTCGTCGAGTGGATGTTCATGCTGGGACTTCTCGGGATCGGGTTGCCGCTTCTTCTGGGTGTCGGAGTCAGGATTGCAGGTCCGATAGGGATCGCGATGTACGCTCTGATGTACACCGTGCTCATTACGCCCAATAACAACCCGTTCATGGACGACCACATCGTAGGCATCATCATCATGGCAGGGCTCGTACTCGAGGCCGCAGGCTCGCCCATAGCGGAAAAGAAGGAAGCTGCTGAGGAGGAAGAGC
>CAZJDV010000003.1:58804-76910 GCA_964544865.1 uncultured Dehalococcoidia bacterium
GGCTCGCCCATTGGTCCGGGCAAGCTTTGGGTCCAAATTAGGTTGGTCAAGAGGTACCCAATCCTGAAGTAGGCAGGTACGCGGACGCGGCGTGATCAAGGCCTGCCGGTCGCCAGGCGACCGGCAGGCCTTCGCTTTGTCCACCCACCCGCCGTCGTCAGGAAATACCCAGACTGGTCCGTATCTCCTTCAGCCTGTCCACGTTCTTCTTGTCGGGCCCTTTCGCTTTCTCGTCGAACCCCGGCACCTCGAGCAGAAACGGCACCTCGCGAAAAGCGGGGTGGGCCATGATGGTCTCGAAGCCCCGCTCGCCCAGATGCCCCTCACCGATGTTCTCGTGCCGGTCGACGCCGGCGCCCAGCTCGACCTTCGAATCGTTGGCATGGACGGCTACCAGCCTGGATAGGCCGATCTCTTTGTCGAACTCCTCCAGGGCGGCCTCGAGTCCGGATTGTTCCACGATGTCGTATCCCGCCGCGAAGGAGTGCTGGGTGTCGAGGCACACCATGACGCGGGGGCTGTCGATCTCCCTTATCAACCTGCCGATCTCGGAGAACGACGAGCCGATATGGGCGCCCATGCCGGCGCTGTTCTCGATCACGAGCCAGACGTTGGGCGGGCATTTAGAGACCACCTCGCTCAGGGCGGCCGAGGCTTGTGCGAGAACCGCGTCGAACCCCCTGCCCTTATGACTCCCTCCGTGAAAGATGACGCCCGCAGAGCCGATGCGTCCGGCCACCTCCAGGGTATTGGTAAGTGATTCAACGGATTTCGAGACCAGATCCGGCTCTCCCCCCACGTTAACCAGGTAGCTTGCGTGGATGAACATCGGGGCGATGCCCGTGGCCTCGATCCTCTCTCGCAAGGCGAGGACCTGCTCTTCCGCCGGCGCCTTGAACGCCCAGGCGCGAGGCGAGGTCGCGAAAATTTGGACCGCCTCGGCGCCTATCTCCTCCGCCCTGTCGATCCCTTTGGCCGGTCCGCCCGCCGTCGATACGTGCGCTCCTATTTTCATCGTTCCCCCATTGCAGTCTGGATTCGTCCCCCGGATTATAGACCCCTCGCCGGAGGCCGGCCACAGTGCCCCAGGCCCAACTGCGAAATGCCGAGCGCGCTTGACACGGTCCGCCGGCGCGGTACAATCAGACCGTCGATAACTGGATCCACCGGCCGGAGGCACGGCGAGCGGCCGGCAACTGAACGAAGTGGCCGATCTCTTGCTCCGTGTTCCCATTGGAATTGATGGACAGTCAGTAAGCTCTCGATACCGCAGCCTGCTGCGCAGCGCTCTTTCACCAGTCCTCTGCGGTGAATTCTCTCGGAGGAGACCATGAGCTGGAATTTCGAGCTGGTTGATGGCCCCTATGGCGGGACCACGGAGGGTCCAGCCTGGGACGGCGCCGGGCTTTTGTTCACCCACATCCCGGCCGGCAAGATCATGCGGTACGACCCGCTCTCACGCCGGTCCGCCACGTTTCGCGCCGATACCAACCAGGCGAACGGCCTGATGTTCGATCCTGTGGGAAGGCTGTATGCGTGCGAGGGCGGCGCCCGGCGCGTGGTGCGCTATGAGAGCGACGGCGGCTCCACTGTGCTGGCCGACGGATTCGATGGCCTGCGGCTCAACATCCCCAACGACGTCGCGATCGACCCGGAGGGCAGGGTGTGGTTCACCGACCCGTACTACGAGGGCGCCGGCGGACCTTGGAGCGAGGACCGGTCCAACAAGGACCTGGACCACGATTCGGTCTACCGCCTGGACCCGCAGCCCGATGGCGGCTGGTCCATCGACAGGGTCACCTTCGACACCACCCGCCCGAACGGCCTACTGTTCTCGCTGGACCATAAGACGCTCTACGTGGCCCAGAGCGGCCGGGAGCCCGAGGAAAAAAGAGAGTTTCGCGCTTACCCGGTCGAAGTCGACGGCAGCCTGGGCGAGTACGAGCTCCTGCACGATTTCGGCGCGCACCGGGGCATCGACGGCATGGTGCTCGACACCGGCGGAGACATCGTGGCCACGGCGGGCTTCCACCAGAGCGGACCGGGACCGATGATCTACGTCTTCTCGCCGACGGGCCGGGTTATCGAGACGCACCCGCTCCCGGTCGACCGGCCGACGAACTGCTCCTTCGGCGGCCCGAACCTGGCGACGCTCTACGTGACGACCTCCGGCGGCCATCTGTTCTCAGCGCCCACGGAGCGACGCGGCCGGCTGCTGTTTCCGCGGACCGAGTAGCCCGCCGGGCGGGCCATCCGAACGACCGAAATTGTGGGCAGTCAAGAATCTTGGAAATTTGCCGATTAGAAACTACACCTGAGGACATGCCAAATGACTGACGAAGGAATACGAGTCGGATTCGTGGGCGCGGGCGGCATCGCGAAGAGCCGGCACCTCCCGGGGTTCAAGGCCATCGACGGCGTCGAGCTTGTGAGCGTGTCGAACCGCAGCCGCGAGTCCAGTCAGCGGGTGGCCGACGAGTGGGACATCCCGACCGTCTACGACAGTTGGGCGGACCTCATCGCGGCCCCGGATACCAACGCCATCTGCATTGGCACGTGGCCGTACATGCATCGCCCCATGGTGCTGGCGGCGCTGGAGCACGACAAGCACGTCCTGTGCGAGGCGCGCATGGCCATGAACTCGGCCGAGGCCCGCGAAATGCTCGACGCCTCCCGCGAAAAGCCTGATTTGGTCACGCAGCTCGTCCCCCCGCCGTTCACCCTGGACGTGGACGACACGATCATCGATCTGATTGGAAACGGGTATCTGGGCGACCTGCTCGCGATCGACATCTCCATCGGCGCTGGGTTCCTCGACCGGGACCGTCCGTTCTCCTGGCGGGACGACCGTGAAGTGAGCGGGAACAACGTGATGCTACTGGGCGCCTGGTACGAGGTGATAATGAGGCAGGTGGGACCCGCCTCCAGCGTCAAGTCGATCTCAAGGGTCAACGTGAAGTGGCGCAACGACGACACGGGCGCCCGCAGGTCCGTCGCAGTTCCGGACCACGTCGAGGTCATCTGCGATATGGTTTCGGGGCCGGTCTTGCACATGCGGGTGACCACCGTGCTGGGCCTCGCGCCGGAGGACGCTATCTGGTATCACGGCACGCAGGGGACTCTGCGTCTGAACGACTCTTTGGGTCTCTACGGCGGCCGCGAGGGCGAGGACCAGCTATCGAAGATCGAGATCAGGCCCGAGATGAAGGGCGGATGGCGCGTGGAGCAGGAGTTCATCAACGCCATCCGTGGCGAGGCGAACGTCTCCCACTCCACCTTCTCGGACGGCGTCAAGTACATGGAGTTCACCGACGCCGTGCTCATAAGCGCCCAATCCGGCGAGACCGTCTCCCTCCCGATGGCCTAGAGGCCCCGCCGCTCCGATAGGCCGCTGATTAAAGAGGTGTGCAGACGGGCCTTACCCCTCTGCCGGGTGTGTAAGGGTGTCCCACACACACACTGTTATCAATATCTTGCCAAGAAGATCCACGGAGCACGCGAAAGCAATGAGGAAGTCGAAGGGATGGACGTAACAGCACTGCGCAAGCAGATTCCGACGACGCGGCACATGACCTACCTCAACACCGGCTGGTCGGGCCCATCGCCTGTCTCCGTGATAGACGCCATTGAGGAGCGGCTGGAGTACGAGAGCTACAACGGGCCGACGTCGCCCGAGGTCCTGGACAGCGCGAAGGAGATCGACCTGAGCGCCAGGCGGGCCACGGCGGGGCTGCTCAACGCGTCGCCCGACGAGATCCTGCTCACCGCCAATACGACCCAGGGCATCAACCTGGTGATGTCCGGCCTGCCGTGGCGGGAGGGCGACGAGATCGTCACCTGCGATCTAGAGCACCCTTCCATACTACTGCCCTCGTACCACCTTCAGCGCCGAGGCGTCAAGACCAGGGTCTTGGCCTTTGCACCCGACGAGTCTCACGAGACCATCCTGGCCAAGGTCGAGGATGCCTTGACAGACCGCACGCGGATGGTGTTCTTCAGCCATATCGAGTACTCGTGCGGGCTGCGAATGCCCGTCGAACAGATCAGGGAGCTCACCGGGCCGCGAGGTATCTGGATGCTCCTGGACTGTGCGCAGGCGGCCGGGCACGTTCCCGTCGACATGCGGGAAATCGACTGCGACTTTTACGCCCTACCCGGCCAGAAGTGGCTTCTGGGCCCGGACGAGACGGGCGCCTTGTATGTCAAGGAGTCGCTGATACCGCTGATCGACCCCGCACTGGTGGGATGGGAGTCGGTCAAGGAATACGACTGGGATGGCGGCTACGTGCCCAACACGTATGAGATCGACAAGCTCCTCGTCGGCACCGCCAGCGCCCCCCTGCGCTTCGGCTACAACGCCGGAATCGGGTTCGCACAGTGGATCGGAGTCACCGCCATCGAGCAACGGGACCTGTCTCTCGCGTCGGCCCTGAAGGCAGGACTCGCCGCCATACCGGGCGTGAGGGTGCTTTCGCCGATGGAGGGGCCGGGCTGCTCCGGGCTCGTCTCGTTCGTTATCGACGGGGCGGACCCCCAGGGGGCCTGCGCCAGACTCTGGGATTCCTACCGAATCGTAGTTCGCGACGTGGTCCGTCCGCCATCCTTGCGGGCCTCGGTGGACTTCTTCAATACAGACCAAGAGGTGGCGCAGCTCGTCGAGGCGGTGAGGGAGCTAGCGCGCGGAGCCTAGTCGCGCCGGCCCCGGCTAGGGTGCGGCGTTGCCGATGACGTTGCCCTCGCCATCGGTTTCCAGCAGGCCGGCGGTAGAGTCCAACAGGACCATCCGATTGCCCCACGGGTCCTCCACAACGACGCACCGGCCGATCTGGATGTCGAAGGGCTGGACGACGACCCTGTCGCCGGCCGCCTCGACGCGGACGGCCGCATCATCCGCCGACGCAACACCGAAATCGACCTCCTGCTCCCGGCTCTTCCTCTGGAGGACGATCTCGGCGTCGGAGCCGGGCATGGCGAGGCCGGCGGCGTCCACCGTGCGCCATACGAGCCGGTGTCCCAGCCGGTCCCGATAGTACGCGAGACCGGCCTCCGGGTCCGGCACGTAGAACCTGACGCAATCGACCTTATGCACCAGCGTTCTTTCGCCGCGCTCCACCATGAATCCCCTCCGCAAGCCGTGAGTCCCCAGGGTCAGCGCGGCGTCAAATCACGGTCCCCAGCAACCTGCGTAGAATCTCGCGGCTGCGAATCAAGGCCGGCTTCGTGCGACCCCAGGCCGGGCTCGTCTGCCCCTCGCCGTCGACGTTGATCTCCACGATCATGGTGTGCGGATAGGCTCTCAGGAGGCCGGCATGGGCCGCGAAATCAATAATCCCCAAGCCCAGCTCCAGGTGAGGCCGGTCCTCGGTGGCGTCGTGGATGTGCATGTGCCGACACCACGGGCCGAACGCCCCGAAGGCCTCGGCGATCCCACCCGAGCGGAACGCGTGGCCGACATCGAGGGTCAGCGCGACGACCGGGCTTGGCACGCGTCGGAGCATGTCAAGTTGATCGGCGTAGGACCGGACCGCCATGCCCTTATCGAACGGCAGGTTCTCCAGACAGAGCATGACGCCGGCGCCCTCCGCGTCGCCCGCAACCTGGCGGACCGACTCGGCGGCCCGTTGCCTCGCGTCAGCGCGGTCATCCTCGGTGGGCTCCCCACCGGCCTCAGCCGGAGCGTGCACCGGGCCGAGGTGCACTACGATGACCCGAGCCCCGATCTCCCGCGCGACGCTTATCGTGGCCCGCAATTGCCGGACGCACTCGAGGCGCTCCGAATCGTCACTCGAGCCAGGAAAGAACCGGGTCGGGAAGTGTATCGAGAGGCTCACGCCGTGGCGGGCGCTCTCGACGCGCAGCTCCCTCGCCTCGCCGGATGCCATCGCCTCGGGCCAGACGTGGTTGCCGGACAGCTCCAGTGCGTGGAACCCGTGCTCGATGGCGAACTCCAGCCCCGGCAGCGCCGTGGGCTCGTTGGTGAAGGTCGTGGAGGTGAAACCTATAGTGGGCATGGCGGGCTAGAGAGGCTCCTCCATGACCTCTTCGCCGAAGACGATCTCGCCGTCGTAGACGCTGGCGATTTCGGCGATGGCCCGCTCCGCCCTGCCGCGCGCACCGATGCTGGAATTGTGCACGATCACAAGCTTCTTCGCGCCGGCCTCCTGCGCCAGCTTGCCCGCGCCGGTGGTCCCACACATGTACTCGCCCTCGGGGGACCCGTCGATGTCCGACTGTATGTGGACACACGCGAAAACCAGCACGTCGGCGCCTTTCGCCAGCTTCGCCACGCTGTCGCAGGGTCGCGTGTCCCCGGTGAACACAAAGGTGCCCTCGCTCGATTCGACCCGGTACGCCAGGGAGTCGAGATATGGCTGAACGTGCTCCGCAGGGGCGCAGGTCACCTCCCAGTCGCTGCCCTTGGTGACGGGCCCGGGTCCAATGTCCGTTACGTCCAGCGAAGGGGGCATTCGGGGCAGCACGCCGCCTCGGAGTTGGTAAGCGTTGAGGCTCAGGGGGGGGTTGATGCGCGCGATCCAGTCATGGGCGTACGCGCCGATGTCCTCGTCCAAGATCCGCTTGGTCAATTGCTCCGTCAGCTCGGGCCCGTAGACGCTGAGCCGGTTCTCCGTGCTCGAACCGGTGTCCCACCGCGTGAGGAGGAAGCAGGGGTAATCGACGTCGTGGTCGAAATGATGGTGGGTGAAAAACAGATGGTCGATCTGGGTCGGAGACATACCCATCTTCATCAGTTTGTAGGTCGACGCCGGCCCGCAATCGAACATCAGGTACTCGTCGCCGAGCTGAAGGACGTAAGACTCGCCGAAACGGCCGTTCATCGGGGAGGGCCCGCCGGACCCAAGGACGAAAAGCCTACTCATCTGTTCCTCCTGTCGCAAGATGGGCTGATTGTAGGTCACAAGGGGCGTCGTCACAAGGCGCAACGCCCACTGAATCCGTGGACACGGCTGCCCGCAGGCACGGCATCTGTTAGAATCAGCACGTGCCGTACGCCGCCGACCTTCACACGCATTCGCCCTTCGCCCACGGTACGAGCGGGCAGCTTTCCTTCGGGAACCTGGCCCGCTGGTCCCGGACCAAGGGCATCGACCTGCTGTCGAGCGGCGATTTCACCCAGCCCTGTTGGCTGACCGAGACGCGAAGCAAGCTCCGGGAGATCGGCGACGGGCTGTTCGAGCACGGCGGCGTGAATTTTATTCTGGGTAGCGAGGTCAACTGCAGCGCGGAGCAAAGGGGACGTCACCGCAGGGTCCATATCCTGGTGTTCGCACCGGGAATCGATACCGCGGAGCACATCGGAAAGGCGCTTGCGGGCAAGGGCAAGCTGGACAAAGCGGGGCGGCCCACGTTGAGGCTCTTGCCACGCGAGTTGCTCCACGTCCTACTCGAAATCGACGAGCGCTGCTTCGTCATTCCGGCGCACCTGTGGACACCGCACTTCGGGCTCTACGGCCTCAAATCCGGGTTCGACTCTCTGGAGGAGTGCTTTGGGGACATGGCCGGACACGTCTACGCCGTCGAGACGGGGCTCTCCAGCGAGCCCGCGATGAACTGGCGGGGGCCATCTCTGGACGGCGTGTCCATCGTGTCGTTTTCAGATGCCCACCCGCTGGACAATCTGGGCCGCGAGTTGACGGTGTTCCCAGGCCAGCCGGCCTACGACTCCCTGGTCGAGTCGCTGAAGGCGCAGAGCTTCGAGTACACGGTCGAGTTCTTCCCGGAGGAGGGCAAGTACCACTACTCCAGGCACAGGAAGTGCGGGGTCAGGCTCTCACCCGGCGATGCGGCCGTCGACGGGGCGCGCTGCCCGCGATGCGGCGGCAAACCGACGCCGGGCGTGATGCAGCGCGTGGACGACCTGGCAGAAACAGAGGTCGAGTCCGAGGTGGACGAGGACGGATTCACCAGGGCGTCCAACGGCAGGTCGCCCTTCAAGATGGTGCTGTCGCTGAGGCCCTGGGCTGCGGTCCCGATGCCAAGAGGGCCCGAAACGCATATTTCGATCTCGTCTCCCACCTCGGAGGCGAGCTGGCGGTGCTGGTCTCGACTACGGTCGCCGACATAGCCTCAGTCGCCGGTGAGCGGGTGGCCGAGGGCGTCGCCAGGGTCCGCTCTCGCGATATATCCATTGAGCCCGACTACGACGGCAAGTACGGGCGGGTGAGCATCTCGTCGGAGCCGTAGAGGGTACGCCGCGAAGCCTGCATCGGACTCGATTCTCCGCCGCCCTCAGAATGAGATCAACCAGATCGCTACTAAACGGCGCCAGAGAGAGGGGTTACACACTATGACCAACGACGAGACGGGTTATTGGCAGCGCCGAGTTGAAGGAGGACAACCATGCCCCATCGAGAGGTCACCCTCAGGCAAGTCCACCGCGAAGACGTGTCGAGAATCAGGCAATGGCTTCAGGACGAGGAGGTGGCAGAGAGCTGGTTCGGACGATACTCCTACGGCGACCCTGCCCATCTCGGCTATCATCCGGCGGAGATGGAGACCGCCTCCGACGAGAAGTGGGAGCAGGTATTCAGCGACCCGGCGCACCGCATAATGTCGGTGTACCTCGACGACGAGGAGCACGTCGGCGAGGTCCACGTGGCCATCGAGGAGTCCCTTGGCGATGGCCATATCTCGGTTCTGATCGGCAGCAAAGAGATGTGGCGCCACGGCTACGGGACCTCCGCAACACGACAGACGATGGGCATGGCCTTCGGGCAATGGGGCCTGTACCGGCTATGGGTGGACGTGCCTGAGTACAATGGCGCGGCGCTGGTCATGTTCGATCACCTAGGATTCGTTCACGAGGGCACGCTGAGGAAGAGCCGCCCCCACGAGGGCTCGCAATTCGACTCCGTCGTCATGGGCATCCTCGCCACGGAATACGCCGAGCGGGCAGGGCGGGAGTTGTGAGGTGCTGGTGCCGATAGGGTAGCTGGTCCTCGACTGGCACTGAACGGGTGTGCTACTGCGCCGGGCCGGCCGGCCGCCTGGCGATGGCCGACAGCCGCGCAGTCAGGTCGCGCCGCCGCCGCTCGTACGGCCCCTCGTCGATTTTGCCTTCCTCGAACTCCGCTTCGAGGCTCGCGATCTCCTGGACCAGCAGGCCTCGCTCCGCGTCCAGGACGTCCCCTCCTTGGTCGTTGGCCCCGCGGACGGGCGCGCCGCCACGCCTCCAAAGAGCGACGACCAGCAGCGACACCATAAGCACTCCCAGGGCCAGCATAGCCGCGTACTCGTAGGGCACTTCGGTGGTCCGTTGGGGCAGCCGGTCCCCGAGAGTAGGCTGGCGGAGGCCGCTGAGACTCACCGAGATCTGCGCGCCACGTGGCAAGTCGGTGGCTGTCAGCAGATGGTACGGACGCTCACCTATCATGACCTCCTCGGCATCCCCCATCTCCCCGCTTGCCAGTTCCGCCACACCGAGGGGAACCAGCACGCGCAGGTTCTCGACACCATAGCGGAACGACCTTGACGCAACCGCCTCCGTACCCTCGTAGGGAAAGCGGTACGAGTACATGATCTCGTGCTCGCCGGGGGGCACGCTCGCGGTCAACGCGAAGCCAAGATTCACCTGGATGAAATCGCCCTGCAGGCCGGTCTCCACATTGAGGTCTTGCGCGTTCGGCGGCAGGTCGAATCTCAGCAGGTCCATCGGCTCGGGACCGGGCACATAGGTCCTGTCCGAGCGGTTTTCGATCTTCACTATCTCAAGCGCCCACAGCGCCTCGTCCATTCGGACCAGCAGCAGCGACGCGTTGATGACTGAGAGGGCCTCCAGGTCGTCCCCTGTTTCGAAAACAGTGATGTTGACCGGCGGAGGCGGTTTCTGCGAGAGGTCGGCATCGACCCCGTAGAGGATCCCAAGGTACCTTACAGTCACGGCGTAGACTGCCTGCGAATCGAACGCCACGCCCTCGAAGCGAAATCGCCCCTCGGGACCGGTGCCCGTCTCCGCGTAGTCGGTCCCCTCAGGTGTGCTCCGGTGCAGCGTCACCACCAGTCCTGGTTCTACTACCGCGCCGGCGGTGCCGCTGACGATGCGTCCATCCAGCGTGTGCGTAGCCTCCGGCTCCTGGGCCAGGGCGGACGGGCTGCCGGAGAGCATGCCGGCGGCCAATACGAACCCGAGGACGCCCGCCACGAAGCGAACTCTACTCATCTCCCGGCTCTTGGGCCAAGGGATCGGTCGTGCCGCCCAGGATACCGCGCCGGACCGCGCTTACCTCGCGCTCGATTCCGGCCAGCAGGTCCTGCTCCTGGTTCTCCTCCAGCTCCATCGCCTTCATAACCTTGGCCGCCTCGGTCATGTACTGCTCTCTGAGCAGGCGGTAATCTTCCTCGGCGAGGTTGCCGATAACATGTTCCAACTCGGTGTTCTTGAGCCCAGCGAATGCGGCCTCCCAGCGCCGGTCGAGCTCGGCGTGCGTCGAGCTCTCGTCCTCTGACACGAAGGCCGTCTCCTGCGGTCGAAGAAAGGGATACAGGATGGCGGCCACGGGAATGAGGACGAGCAGCACCCCGATCAGGACTAGCATCGCGCCCGTCCCGGCCCGCCGCTGTGAAAACACGGTCTCATGTTGGTCCTGGCATCTCGATTCTTGGTGCGGTCGAACCAAGGCACGAGCGGCCGCTGGACGCACCGCGGCTCCGCTCGTGAGGGGTCACGCGACTTCGACGCGCCGGGTTCGCACGCCGGCCGGCGTGGTGCTACGAGGGACCCTCGAATCAGCCGGGACGGGTTGCCTCCGGGGCGATATGGCGAACACCGTCCCCAGGGCCAGAAGCGGTCCCGCGGCCCACATCCACCACACAAGCGGGTTGATGTGGACACGGAAGATCGCGCGCCCGTCCGCGTCGAACTCCGACGCCACGATATAGAAGTCCTCCAGCGGAGTGCTCCGTATAGCCGCACGTATCGCGGATATGTTGAAGTTACGGTAGAAGGCCCGCCTGGCCACCATAACTCCCAGGTCGCGGCCGCCGGCTCGAACCTCGAACCGCGCCGTCAGCTCGTCGCGGTCCGGAAAGGCGACCTCCTCCGCGCCACGGTAAGTGAAGGAGTAGTCTCCCAGGGACCTGGTCTCGCCGGGCAGCATGGAAAAATCCCGCTGCACGCCGTAGAACGACGAGCCGATCGCGCCGACCGCCAGCATGGCGATGGAGATGTGGACTATGTAGCCACCGTATCTGGGCCGGTTTCCGGCGAGCAGCCGCCCGAAGGCCGGGGGATAGCTCTCGCCCTTGCGGCGACGGGACCAAGTCCCACGGATCCATTCGTGAACGATCCCTGTCACGCCCATGACGACGACGGCCACCGCCAGGACCGCCACCGGCTGCTGGACACCAGCCACGACGAGCACTGTCGCCGTCAACGCCGCCCCGCCGAGGGGAAACCTCAGGGTCCAGAGCGCCTTCCGCGGCGATGCGCGGCGCCAGGGCAGCAGCGGGCCGATTCCCATCAGAAGCACGATGACCAGGAGTATCGGGCCGTTGACCCGGTTGAAGAACGGCGCGCCAACGGTGATCGTCACGTCCTGCGACGCCCGCGAGATAACCGGGTAGATGGTCCCCCATAGCGTCACGGCGGCGACGGTCAGGAAGAGCACGTTCTGTGTCAGAAAGGCGCTCTCCCTGGAGACCATCGAGTCAAGCTTCTCTCGGCTCTTAAGAGTTTTCAGCCGCCAGGCGAAGACGGCCAGCGAGCCCAGGACCGTGAATCCCATGAAGAACAGGAACAGCCAGCCCATCGACGATTGGGCGAAGGAGTGGACGGAGGGCACCGGCCCCCCGCGGTTGATGAACATGCCCATCTGCGCCAAGGTGAAAGCGGCCACCACGATGACGATGTTCCACATCCTGAACATTCCGCGCCGCTTCTGGACCATGATCGAGTGCACCAGCGCCGTCATGGCGAGCCAAGGCATCAGCGCCGAGTTCTCCACCGGGTCCCACGCCCAGTAGCCGCCCCAGCCGAGGATGGTGTAGGCCCACCAGGAGCCCAGGATCAGCCCCACCGTGAGTAGTAGCCAGGAGATCATTGCCCAAGTTCGGCCCAGGTCGACCCACTCGTCCCGACCCCCGCGGCCCGCGATCACGGCCCCAATGGCTATGCTGAACGGAATCGCTACCGATATGAGGCCCACCATCTGCATCGGCGGGTGGATGAACATCCCGAAGTGGATAAGAAGGGGGTTGATCCCTTCCCCGTTGCCAGGCGTGATCGCCAGACGATCGAGGGGATTGGCCAGGAAAACTATCACTCCCAGAAAAAACGTGAGGACCATCGCCATCAGCGCCGTCGCGTAAGGGGCCGTGGCCGGGAGCCTTCCAACGAGGCTCAGGACGGCGGCGACGGCCACTACCGAGAACACCAGGGCGATGAATAGCAGTGAGCCGGCGTTGCCCGCGTAGAAGGCCACCCAGGTGTACTGGACGGGCATGGAAAGGTTGCTGTTCTCGAAGACGTACCTGACGCTGAAATCGTGAGTGACGAAGGAGTAAACGAGGGCGCCTGTAGCGATGAGAAGCAGGACCGGTACCGTGTAGAGGCCGTAGCGGGCGCTCAAAACCAGGGCGGTAACCCGTCGCGATGCGCCCGCAAATGAGCCCGCCACCGCGTAAAGTCCTACCAGGAATGAAATCGAAAGCGCGAGGGACCCTGCGTCGACGATCAACCAGTCTCCTCACCACCGCCGTCCGGCGACCGGCCACGGGCCTCTCCCGCGTCTTCGGCGCCGTCAGATGCGAGAAGGGCCTCGATGCGCCCGACATATCGGTCACGCTCCTGGGCCGAGAGCTCGACCGCCCCGACGGCGCCTTCGGCGACCACGGCGCGGGAGCGGACCATCAGCCGCATCACCACGTACAGCGTCACTGAGGCCGCGGCCAGCCCGAGCGGCGGAACAAGCCAGGCCATCAGGTGGCCTCCTTCCGTGGGGGGCTCGAGGATGACGCTGGGTCCGTAGCGCTCCGAGAAGAAGTCGAATATCTGCTGCTTGTTCCAGCCCTGCTCGAGCTTCTCGACGACGATGCCGCGCATCTGAACCGCCAGCGGGTTCTGCGACTGATCGATCGACTCACCGGGGCACACGGGACACATGACGCCCTCGTTGACCTCCTGGGCAAGCCGCTCGAGGGGCGGGACCTCGTCGGCCGCGGAGCAGCCCGTGAACGCAAAGGCGAACGCCATGATCGCCGCAATGGCCAGCCAGCGCCACCCCGCAAACCGCTCACTCTTCGTACCCATCCTGAGTTCCCTCTCCCGCTTAGAATAGAGTACCACATCGTCCTATGTCCGAGACAGCATCGCGTCTGCTATAATTCCAGCCGAAAGTCGAGCGCAACGCCCACCGTCATGGAGACTCGGATGAACGTGCTTTATGTGACCTCCAACCAGCGAGGGGCCGGCAAGACGGCCTTCTGCGCGACTCTCGCCCGCCAGTTGGTCAAGGACGGGCGACGCGCGGAGGTGTGGAAGCCGATCGGCGCAGCGGACGACGCCGACGCCGCCATATACCGTCAGCTACTAGGCCAGGCCGACAACGGTGGGCCGCGCGAGGCGCCCAAGGGCGGACTTACCCCTGCCCTTATCGAAGACATCAAGAAAACGGCCGGCGAGGCCGGAGAGGGGCAAGACGTCCTTCTGGTCGAGGACTCGCCGGACCTGAGCACCGAGGACTCGCAGCGACTGGCCGAAGCTCTGGACGCGAAGGTCGTCGTGGTGGCGCGTTTCGATGCCGGACTCGAGGCCGCAGGCCTGTCAGAGTGGGGCGCGCCCTTTGGGGACCGACTGCTGGGTTACGTCGTCAACGGCTTCACGAGATACCGGGGCAAAGACGTGGCCTCGCGACTCGTGCCGTCTATGGAATCGCGGGGCATGGCGGCCCTGGGCGTGATCCCCGAGGAGCGTACGCTGCTCGGCGTCTCCGTCGGCCAACTGACGGCCCATCTGGATGGCCGATACCTGGTTGGCGAGGAGATGTCAGACAGCCTTGTCGTGCATTTCCTGGTCGGCATAAGGGGCATGGACGCGGGACTGGAGTACTACAGCCTGCATGACCGCAAGGCGGTGATCGTGCCCGGCGACCGTCCCGACGTGCACATGTCGGTGCTTCAGACGCCGACGGCGTGCCTGCTGGTGACCAAGGGCATCGAGCCCATCGAGTACGTCATCAACGAGGCGGAGCTGGAACAAGTCCCCGTCGTCCTCGTCGAGTCGGATACCCTCACCACCATGGCCGCGCTGAACACCATCCAGCAGAGCGCCCGTTTCGATCATCCCGCAAAGCTCGAAAGGTATTCGGAGCTGCTCGACAGCCACGTCGACACCGCCGCCATTCGCGCCGGCCTCGGCCTGGCGGCGTAGCCGTCCCGGCGGACGAAACGCGGCGCGGGCGGTCTTTTGTTACTTGCCCGCCTAGTCCAGATATTGGCCATCTTCAGCGCGCTTTGCGTCGCGCCCTACCCCGAATCTCTAGTTTCGCCCTTCGGCCCGACCGGTGAGATCGCCCTCGCACAGACCCCTAAGCCTATCGGTGTTCTGCTTGACGGCGTATGACGCGCCTACTACCCTTGCCGCCAGTGACGGTGCGACGCCGTCGCCGGCCATAGATTGCGAGATAGGAGCCTACGATGACCACCGATTTCAGACACACCGTCGCTAGGCTTGAGCAGCGCATCGACGAGCTGGGCGGGGCCGTCATTCGCAACCACGAGGAGATTGGAGGATGGAAGTCCTGGGCGAGCGAGCTCAATGGCGGGGAAGACCCGTCTCTAGACGACTCCGCCTGGGACAACCTGCGCTCCTGGAACGAGGCGCCGGTCCCGTCCTGGCACCGGGCGGGGGTCACGGTCCCAAAGCGATTCGACGGCGAGCCGGTGTCGGTCTCCCTCCGCGTGGGAGGCTACCTCCACGCCCTCTTCAACGCCGAGGCCCTGACCTACGTCGACGGCGAGTTGCTCCAGGGTCTCGACGCCTACCACCACGACCTGCTGCTCTCGGAACGCGCCGAGGGCGGACGCGAGTACGTCCTAGCCATCTTCCTGTTCTGGAAACCCGACTTCGACAAGACTGACTGGTCGCCGAACCAGACCGCAACGTTCCCTGACCTGGACATGGTGACCCAGATCCAGCAGATCGACAGGACCGCCGAGTCGTTCTACTGGGACGCCGTTACCGCATACGAGGTCGCGTTGTCCCTGGGGGACGACTCCCCGACGCGCCGCCGGATCCTCGGCGTCCTCGACCAGGCGCTCACCGATGTTGATTTCCGAGGTCCGCTGAGCGAAGCGTTCTACGAGTCGGTCGCCACGGCCGGCCGGCGGCTTAGAGACGAGCTCTACGGAGAGGCTCGTCCCGACGACGCCCCGACCGCTCTCGCCGTAGGCCAGACCCACATTGATCTCGCCTGGTTCTGGCCCATCGGCATCAACCGGCTCAAGATCGGGCGCACCTCCGCGACCATACTTGGCCTCATGGATACCTACCCCGACTTCACCTTCATGCAGAACCAGGCGAAGGTCTACGAGTACTGCAAGCAGGACTTTCCGGAGCTCTACGAGGCAGTCGAGAGGCGGATCGCCGAGGGCCGCTGGGAGGTCAACGGCGGCATGTGGACCGAGCCCGACTGCAATATGCCGTCGGGCGAGTCCCTCGTCCGCCAGCTCGTGTACGGGCTGCGCTATTTCCGCAGGGAATTCGGCGACGCCGGCGAGGTCCTGGTGGTCATGGACGCCTTCGGCTACACCTGGGCCCTGCCGCAGCTAATGCAGCGCTGCGGCCTCAAATACTTCCTCACGAACAAGATGTCTTGGAACCAGTTCAACCGCATGCCTTACGACTCTTTCCAGTGGCAAGAGCTCGACGGCAGCAGGGTCCTCGCACACCAGCTCACCGCGCAATCCCGAGGCCGCCCCGGCTGGACCACCACCAGCAACGCGGTTCTCGACGCCGACATGCTCATGGGGTCCTGGACCGAGTACCGGCAGAAGGACCAGACCGACCGGGTGCTGTTCACCTATGGTTACGGGGACGGCGGTCCGACCTCCCAGATGCTCGAAAGAGCGCGTCGCATCCGCGAGCTCGGAGCGCCGGTAAGGCTTGAGCACGGGACGGTGCAGGGCTACTTCGAGGACCTTGAGAAACGGCTCGACTCCGAGCGGACGCCAATCTGGAACGACGAGCTCTATCTGGAGCTTCACAGGGGCACATACACCTCGAAAGCCGCGATCAAGCGCGGCAGCCGCGAAGGCGAGGTCGCGCTCCACGACGCCGAGCAGTACTGCGCAATGGCCAGAGTCCTGGCGGGGCATGAGTACCCGCGAGAGCGGCTATACGAGGCCTGGGACCTGCTCCTTGTCAACCAGCAACACGACATCCTCCCCGGCTCGGTGGCCCGCCAGCCGGAGCTGGACGCGATTCGCGACCACCGGCGGGTCCGAGAGGTGGCGGGTGGGCTGGCCCGCGATGCCCTCTCGGCCATATCCGAGAACGTGGAGACGGCGGAAGAGACACTCGTGGTGTTCAACCTGGTGTCCTGGCGGCGGAGCGGCGTGACCCACGCCACGGTCGCGGGCCTGCCCGATGAGTTCCAGCTCGTGGACCCGGCCGGGCGCGACGTGCCCCACCAAGTGCTCGCCCGCGACTCATCCTCCACCAGGCTGCTGATGCAGATGGACGGCGTCCCCTCGTGCGGATACACCTCGGTCTCCATCGAATCCCGCCCACCGGCGAAGCATGAATCATCGCTCGTCATCTCCGAGCGAGTGCTCGAGAACCGGTTCTTCCGGGTCGAGCTGGACGAGCAGGGCCGCATCGCGTCACTCTACGACAAGAGGGCCGGCCGCCAGGTGCTGGCGCCGGGAGGCAGGGCCAACGCGTTCCAACTCTTCGAGGACAAGCCGCTCAACTACGACGCGTGGGACATCGACCAGTACTACCAGGACAAGATGTGGGAGGTAGGGGGAGTCACGTCGGTCCGCGTGTTGGAGGGGGGGCCCGTCCGCGGCGCGGTGGAGGTCAGGCGCGCCTTCGGTAGGTCGTGCTTGGTGCAGCGCATCCACCTTTACGACTCGACGCCGCGCATCGACTTCGACATGGAGGTTGAGTGGGGCGAGAAGCACACCCTGCTGAAGGTCGCATTCCCCGTCCAGGTCAACAGTACAGACGCGACCTACGAGATACAGTTCGGCGCCATCGAGCGCCTTCCCCACTGGAGCACGTCCTGGGACCAGGCGCGATTCGAGGTGAGCGCGCAGAAGTGGGCGGACCTGTCGGAGGGCGACTACGGCGTGTCGCTACTGAACGACTGCAAATACGGCTATGATATCAAGGGCAATGTGATGCGGCTGAGCCTGCTGCGGTCGCCCACCCTGCCCGATCCGCACACCGACGAGGGCTATCACGAGTTTATCTACAGCCTGTACCCGCACACCGGCAACTGGCGAAACGGCGCTGTCAGGGCTGGCTACGAGCTGAACTATCCGATGACGGTCGTGAAGACCAGGCGGCACGGGGGCGGACTACCGCTGGAGCTAACGCTGGTGTCCTCGAACCGCGATGGCGTCTTCATTGACACGGTGAAGCTGGCCGACGAGAGCGACCGGCTCGTCCTGCGTTGCTACGAGGGCCACAACACTCGAGGCCCGGTCGAGCTCCGGATTGGCGGAGCGGTCGCCAACGCGCTTGAGGTCGACCTGCTCGAGGAGGAAGAGGGACCCGTCCAGCACGAACACGACACCCTCACATTCGAGATCGCCCCGTTCCAGGTAAGGACGTTCTCCGTCGAGCTCAGATAGCTTTCAATGGTCCTGAGACACCGTCCGGCGAAAATAGGAGCCTTCCTATGCAGCGCAGCATCAACCTTGGCGTGATCGGCTTCGGGAAACGGGCCGCCGGCCTGGTGAAGATATTTCGAGAGGTCTACCCCGGCTTCAGACTCGCCATTGTGGCGGACTCCGACGAGCAGGGCGTCCGAGGCCGCCTGGCCGAGCGCGGGATCGGCTCGGACGGCACGCGGTTCGTAGCGGACGTGGAAGCTCTGCTGGCGCACACGACCGGCCTGGACGCCATCCTCGTCAGCTCCCGATG
>CAZJDV010000004.1:0-16343 GCA_964544865.1 uncultured Dehalococcoidia bacterium
CCCGCCGGAGGTCGTTTTACTGAGATAGCCCCTCACTCCCATCCTGATCAGCGATTTCACATATTGCTGGTCATCGTGGGCCGAAACGATCAAGACCTTTGTCTCCGGAGCGATGGTCTGGCAAGCCCCGGCCACGTCGAGCCCGCTGCCCTCGCGAAGTTGAATGTCCCGGAGCACAACGTCGGGCTGAAGTTGCTCTATCATGGAGATGGCGTGGGGCACATCCGCCGCCTCCCCCACTACTTTCACACAACGGTCGCGCGCCAGGACCTGCTTTATCATCCCCTGCCGGACGAGCTCGTGGTCGTCCACCAACGCCACAATCGACTTCGCCCCTCGGCATGTATTTGCCACCATCTAGATGACCTCCGCCGCTACGTGTAGCTACCTGCTGAAGATTTCGGTCACAGCAATCTTAGCTCTCAGTCGCGAATTGCACATCAGTGATTTATGGGGTTGGCACTAAGTAGAATCCCGAATTGACGCGGACAGACGCTCTTTGCCCGAGCCCGACTTATTCGCGATCTCGCCATCCGTGGAGCCAACAACTTATGGAACGCCTATCTAGGTGAAAGCACCTACGTGATAACACTCAGATACGGTTGCCGCCCGGCTAGACGGCCACAATAATTACGGTATCTGCTGCTTTGATCTCAACACCAGACCGGGGGGAGTTGTTATTATGAGGATCAGCGAGTTGGAGAAGGCTTTGAGAGACGGAAAGAGGAATTTCCCTGGCAGGCCCGCCCTTGCCGTGCTCGCGAGGGATGATATCGAGGTGCCGCCGGTGTTCGCAGACTCGGCGAAGAGCTTTGCAAGCCGCTCGCCGCAGATGGCCGCCAAGGGCAGCAGAGTCCGCGCTCAGAAGGACAACTGGATCTAGTTGCAGACGATTGCAGAGAAGGATGTTGCCGGACTGATGCTTGACGCGATGAGGTCCGAGGTCGAAAAAGGGGTATCCCGGCACTGCAACGTACCCTCACACCGCGACGCAGTGCTGGAGGCATTGAAGCGTCTGGGTTTCGCCCTGCTCACTGAAGCCCAGTGTCGGGCCGGCATCCTTACTCTCGAGATATACCGTGCCATTTGCGGGAGCCTCGATGCCTCGGCATGGCACGGGGCCGTGGCGATCGAGCTCTATCAGGAAGCTGCGTTTCTGTTCGACGACGTGGCGGACGACGTCGTCGATCCAGCCCTTGCCTCAAGCACCCCATCGAGATCGCACTGGCCATCAGTGTCATGAACTGCGCGGACGCCTCAGGCTTTTTCGCCATGCAGAACATGGTGCGTAACTGCATCGCCGCCTGCGCGAAACAGCACATGGATGCGACGCTGGCTCTCCGAGAGGCGTCCACCACCGCCGAGGCCCTCAGTATGACCGAGCTGAAGGCGGGCGGCTGCGGGAGGCTGGCGGCCTCCTTCGGCGCGGAGCTCGCAACACAGGACGAAGAGCTCAGGCGCTTGTTCAGCGACCTGGGGTTCAACATTTTCGTGTACCTCCAACTCCTGGGCGACTTAAGAGACGCGTATCCGGCCGAGGGCGTCCCTGCCGACCTCCTACAAGGGAAGAAAACGGTCCCGCTCGCATACTTCCACAGCGCGGCGTCCGACCGACGGGCTATCGGGTCCGATAGTATAATGCTGCGAGACGACAACGACTGCGGGTATCGACGCGAGTTCGACGACGGCGGAGCTAATACCTTCGGCGCGGTCGTCGCCGAGGCGTATCTGAATCAGGCGAAGGTCAACATGGCCGATCTTTCGGCCCAGCTGGGAAGCTTGGACAGACTTGAGCGTCTTATCGAGTCTCTCGAGATCGACCCACAGGATATTCCCTCTGCTCAGTAGAGTGGGACCGCTATTTCGGGCCTATCTGCCCCGAATCGCCGCCCACGGTCTTGTGCTCTTCTACTTCGGTCTGGCGATTGCGGCCTACGGCGCCACGCTGCGTCCCGGCCCTGGCAGGCCGGCGCCAGACCTGGAATGCGGGTCGTTTCCGTCGATGGCCAGGTCGTACCGCAGCTTGAGGGACTTTACTCTCCCGCAGCACCTGTCGCGGAGGCGGAGCTGCTGACTACCGCCGGCCAGCCGCTTCTTGTGGAGCTGGTGCAGGAAGCTGTCACCGAGGCGCCGATCAAGTTTCCGTTGTGGTTTCTGGGAAGGGTGTTCGCTCTGTTGGGAGCCGCGGTCCTGCTTCGCCGGCCTGACCTGGACAGCAGCAGGTGGTTCGCTGCGTTCGCTGGTAGTGCGGCGGTGGCTCTTGCGGTCGGACCGGCTGCCGGAGGGCCCCATCCCCATTGGTCTCTGGTTATTCAAGTTCTTGCGCTGATCAGCGTCGGGGTGACCTGCGCGCCATCTGCCGCCGCGTTGGCCGCGGACGGGAGCGGCTCTCGGCGGCGGCTCCTTACAATCGCGTTCGCGGCGATCGGCGCCGCGATCACAGTTGCCTACTTCATATCGGTGCTCGCCATCCCCAATCTGTACGAAGCGGCTGCGTCCGGCCATCCTGGATGACCTGGGCATCGTCTCCGCCCTGGAGTGGCTGCTGGAAGGGGTCTCCAGCCGATCGGAGATCTCGGCGAGCCTGACGCTGGACGGCGTAGATGAGGACGAGCGGCTCGATCCGGAGAGCGAGCTGACACTGTGCAGGGTCACCCAGGAAGCCATAAACAACACTCTAAAGCATGCCGACGCCACGCGAATCGACGTATCTCTATCGATTGACGGTGATTCGCTCGTGCTCGAGGCAAGAGACGATGGGACCGGTTTTTCGTTGAGCCACCGCATTGATGGCGGTATCGGCGAGGGTGGTATAGGATTGTCTGGCATGAGGGAGGGAGTGATCTATCTGGATGGTCTCTAAACATACGGTCCGCGCCGGGAAGGGGCACTTCTGTGCTGGCCCGCATACCGCGGACCCCTGTCGCGGACTCGCTAGAGTCCAGGACGTGAACCCTGCGATAAGTGTGCTAATCGTCGACGGCCACCAGATGTTCCGGCAAGGGATTCGATTGCGTCTGGAGAACGAGCCGGACAACGAGGTCGTGGGTGAGACCGACACAGCAGAAGAGGCTGTCGACCTGGTTGACAAGACGAGTCCCACGATCGTGCTCCTGGACATCAGACTGCCCAGCATGTCGGGCATCGAGGCCGCTCTCCTGATGCGCAAGAGGTATCCGGACGTGAGAATCCTGATATTGACCGGATACGACTTCGACCAGTACATCCGGGCTGCCGGGCGGGCGGGCATTCACGGATACCTGCTCAAAGATGCCCCTCAGGAGGCGCTCGTGGATGCGATACGGGAGATCGCCAGCCGCCTCGACATCTCTCCGCAGACGGTTGAGGCCCACGTCGGCAACATCATCGCCAAGCTCGGCGCCCAGAGCAGGACCGAGGCGGTCCGCATCGCCGTGGAGAAGAAGATCATTGCCAAGCCGCGCGCGGCGCCCCCCCCGCTCCGGTCGTTCGCTCCCACACCTCCTGACCCGCTATCCGCCCGCCGCGCGATGCCGGCCCTGGAAGCATGCATGGCGCCGCCCGGCGCGATGTCCCGGGCAATCGGTCAGGTTTCCGGCCTGTAACGACCCCGGTTCCGTGCCCGGTACACTATGCAGCAAGAAGGAGGCGCCGCCGCCATGACAGAGCCGTCCGAGCTGACCGTTTCCGAGGCCGCTGGACAGATTCGAGGGGGCGCGCTCTCGCCGGTGGAGCTGATGGAGTCCCTTCTGGCGCGCTCTCGCGTTCTGGAACCGGGTCTGCGGGTATGGGTCACGCTGGACGAGGACGCCGCGCTGGCCGCAGCCAGGCGCAGCCAGGATACCCTGGAACGCGGCGGTCCGATTGGACCCCTGCACGGGATCCCCGTTGGCGTCAAGGATATCTTCTACACCGAGGGGGTCAAGACGACGGCGGGCTCGCCCATCTACGCGGACTTCATCCCACCTCATGACTCGACCGCGGTGGCCCGCTTGAAGGCCGCCGGGGCAATCATGATGGGAAAGACGGTCACCACCGAGTTCGCGTTCTTCGACCCGCCTCCGACTCGAAATCCTTGGGACCCGGCCCACACCCCCGGCGGCTCCAGCAGCGGCTCGGCCGCGGGCGTGGCGGCGCGCATGTTCCCGGCCGCGCTTGGGTCACAGACCGCCGGCTCGGTGCTCAGGCCGGCGTCCTACAACGGCGTGGTCGGTCTGAAGCCCACCTTCGGCCGCATCAGCAGGTACGGAGTCGTTCCGGTGGCCTGGTCGCTGGACACGATGGGCTTCTTCACACGCAGCGTCGAGGACGCCGCGATGATGCTTGACGCACTGGCGGGCCACGATCCCCGAGATCGCTCCTCGTCTGGGAAACCCGTGCCGGACTATGCCCGTGCCTTGCGGTCCCCAGACGCGCCGCCGAGGATTGGGTTGATGCGACAGTTCTTCCTCGAGAGATCGGACACGGAGGTCCGCGCGCACACCGAGGTCGCCGTCCGGCGGCTCGGCGCCGCCGGAGCTCGGATTGAGGATGTCGCCATATCAGCCGACTTCGATACCCTGCTCGCGGCCCACCGTGTGGTGATGTCTGTTGAGGCGGCCTGCGTCCACCACGCCGACCACCGCGAGCGCCCCGACGACTACTCGCCCAAGGTGCGCGGCACGATTGAGGCGGGAATGCTCATATCGGGAGTGGCGTATGTTCAGGCGCTGCGGGTACGGAGGAGCTTCTGCAGGCAACTCGTCAAGGCAGTGCGCCGGTTCGGCGTCATCCTGACCCCGTCGACGGCGAATCCCGCTCCGAGGGATTTGGCGACCACCGGCGATCCCGCGTTCCAGACCCCATGGACGAGCTGCGGGCTTCCCACGATCACGCTTCCGTCGGGACTCAGCAAGACCGGGATGCCGCTTGGCGTACAACTGGCGGCGGGACCGTTCGAGGAGCAGAATCTCCTGGCCGTGGCACTATGGTGCGAGCAGGTTATGGACGCTGCGCCGGCGCCGCCTCTTTGACCTCCGCCTCGGCGACGAACCGGCATGCAGCCCGGCGCTTCTACGGCGATCCTGTCCTATATCGAAGGGGAATACGACTTGTTTTCTAGGAATGGCCGCATGCTATAATTAGAGAATCGAGCGCTCTGGGGGTCGTCTTTGAAGATTACGCAAGAAGAGGTAGTAGATCGCCAGACCGTCCTTCACATCGAGCTTGAGGACGATGACATGGCCCCATACCTGGACCACGGATACCGCAAAGTCGTCCAGCACGTGGCCATCCCCGGCTTCCGGAAAGGGAAGGCCCCCCGTTCGGTCGTGGAGAGGTACCTCGGCCGGGAGAGCCTCATCCAGGAGTCCCTGAACCACCTGCTACCCGAGGTCACCGAGCGCGCCGTCGAGGCGCAGCAACTCGAGGCCACCGGGGTGCCCAACGTGGAGCTCTTGGAGCTCGATCCCGTCACCGTGAAGGCCACCGTTCCACTGACGCCGGCCGTCGACATCGGCGAGTACACAAATATCAGGATCGAGGAGACGCCGGTCGAGACCACCGAAGACGATGTCCAGCAGCGGCTGGAGGAGTTGCGAAGGACGGATGCCCCCTGGGAGCCGGTTGAGCGCCCGGTCCAGCTTGGCGACATGGTCACCCTGGACGCCCTGGGGCACGTGGAAGAGACCGCCGTCATGAACAGCGACGATCAGGTATACACCGTGGAGGCGGACAGCCCTCTGCCCTTCCCCGGCTTTGCGGAGAAGCTGGTGGACATGGAGGCAGGGGCCGCCCGGGATTTCACCCTGGTCCTGCCCGAGGACCACGTGAACGCCGGCGTGGCGGGAAAGATGGCCCACTTCGACGTCACTATCAAGGACATCAAGGAGCGGAGCCTACCGGACCTGGACGACGAGTTCGCCAAGGGCGTGGGCGATGGCTACGAGACCCTTGCCGAGCTTCGCCAAAGCGTCGAAGAGGAGCTGAAAGGCGAGGCCGAGCGGGCTCAGGCCACGCAGTTCCGAGAGGCGGCGCTCGACGAGTTCGTGGTGGGGGCGACCTTTGAGTTTCCACCCCTGCTGATCGATCACGAGGTCCAGCACATGGTTCAGCGAAGGGACCAGTTCGTGGAGCAGCTCAACGTCAGTATGGATGACTACCTTAGATTCACCGGCAAAACAGAGAGTGAGATCCGAGAGGAGATGCACGAGCACGCGATCGAGCGGCTCAGTCGCTCCTACGCCCTGACGACCCTGGCCGGGAAAGAGGGCATGGCGGTCTCCGACCAGGACATCGATGAGCGGGTGCAGGAGCTGCTCTCCTCTCGCAGGGAGCCGGAGGACGGTGAGGCCGACCCCGGAATAGACCTGGAGTCGGAGGAGGCCAGAAACTCCATCCGCGAGTCGCTTCTCGTGGAGAGGTCCGTGGACAGGCTGGTCGCCATAGCGAAGGGAGAGCTGGCGGAATCGAAACCCGAAGAGGAGAGCATCGGCGAAGGAGAAGACGACCCGGATGAGGGAGGCGACGCAGATGATGCAAAGTCCTGAAAATATCATACCGATGGTGGTGGAGAGTGGCGCGCGGGGCGAGAGGGCATACGACATCTACTCGCTCCTGCTCAAGGAGCGCATCATATTCCTGGGTACGCCCATAACCGATCAGGTATCCAACGCCATCATCGCCCAGTTTCTGTTCCTGGAGCGCGAGGACCCGGACAGAGACATCCATTTCTACATCAACTCACCGGGAGGCCAAGTGTACGCGGGCCTTGCCATGTTTGACGCAATGAACATGATTCGGCCCGACGTGGCCACCTACTGCATGGGCCTGGCCGCCAGCTTTGGCACGGTCCTGCTCAGCTCCGGCGCCAAGGGCAAGCGATACGCCCTGCCGAACGCCACCATACATATGCACCAGGTCATGTCGGGGGTCCAGGGCCAGGCGTCGGACATCGAGATCCACGCCAGGGAGGCCCTTCGCAACCAGGACACGGTGCGCAAGATAATCTCCGAAAACACCGGCAAATCGTACGAAGACGTGGCCCGCGATTCGGATCGCGATTATTACCTTTCGGCCGAGGATGCCAAGGAGTACGGACTTATCGACGACGTGTTGACCAGCCGCGACCAGACAGAGGAGTCGGCGGCGGACTAACGGGCTTCGGGACAAGGGGTGGGCAGAGAGGGATTCGCCGCAGGTTGCTAGGCCCTGTTTGGCGGATGAATCGATGAGTGGGTCTCACCTCCCTTCGAGGGAGGGGTGAGGGCTACCGCTCATTCCAGGCGCGACAGAGCGCCTGGTCTCAAGGGCGGTATGAGAGTCGACAAGCCATATTTCGAGAGGGGGCATATGACAACCTCGAGGAGCGGCCAGAGCAGCTATAACTGCTCCTTCTGTGGCAAAGCGCAGGGCCAGGTAAAGCGCCTTATCGCGGGACCGGACAATGTCTTCATATGCGACGAGTGCGTGGCGTTGTGCGGACAGATAATAACGGAAGAGAGCCCCTCGGTCACCCCTCGCGAGCCGTCCGGGATGATGGCGAAGGGCGTAAGCCCCAAATGGCTGTACAACAAGCTGGACGAATACGTCGTCGGCCAGGACCAGGCGAAAAAGGTCATGAGCGTCGCCGTCTACAACCACTACAAGCGCGTCTGGTCCAATCAAAACCTGGACGATGTGGAGCTTCAGAAGGCCAATATACTGATGCTGGGGCCGGCCGGCTCCGGCAAGACGCTTCTCGCACGGACCCTGGCGAGGGTCCTCGACGTACCTTTCGCCATAGCCGACGCCACTTCGCTGACCGAGGCGGGCTACGTCGGAGAGGATGTCGAGAACATCCTGCTGCGACTCGTCCAGGCCGCCGAGTTCGACATACCACGCGCCGAGCAGGGCATCATCTACATCGACGAGATCGACAAGATCGCCCGCAAGAGCCCCAACCCGTCTATCACGCGTGACGTGTCTGGCGAAGGCGTCCAGCAGGCGCTATTGAAGATCGTCGAGGGCTGTATAGCCAACGTCCCGCCCCAGGGCGGACGCAAGCACCCGCATCAAGATTTCTTGCAGATGAAGACCGACGATATCCTGTTCTTGTGCGGCGGGGCATTCGAGGGCCTCAGCGACATCGTCGAGTGGCGTATCTCCAAAGACAAGACGAGAATCGGGTTCAACTCGATGTCAAGCGCGGAGGCGGACGCAGTGGACGAAGGCGACTTGCTGCAACACGTCCTAGCCGACGACCTGCTTGCCTACGGGTTCATCCCAGAGCTCGTGGGGCGCCTGCCGGTTACCGTTGGCCTCTCCAAGCTGGACAGAGATGCGTTGATCCAGGTCCTGACCGAGCCCAAGGACGCCCTGGTGAAGCAGTACCAGGCGCTGTTCCACATGGACAACGTCGAGCTCGAGTTCACCGACGAAGCGCTGGTCGCCGCGGCGGATGCCGCTCTCAAGCAGGGCACGGGCGCGCGCGGTCTGAGGTCCGTCATGGAGCAGACGCTGCTTGACGTGATGTACGAATTGCCGACGCTGACCGAGGTATCACGCTGTATCGTTGAGAAGGACGCCATTATGGGCGACTCGGACGTTCTTTTGGTGACGGAAAATGCCGAGCCGGTGCCCCTGCCATCCATTGAGCGGAAATCGGCCTGACCCTCTCTTGCCCCCGGTCCACCGGGCGGTTCGCTCGCCATGGCATCAGCCGAGAGGGATTGCTCGACGCCGGCGCGGCCATGTACCCTTCGAGGTTTGAGCGGTGTTGACCTCCGACTGCCACGCGGCCCCGCCAACTGACGTCACACCTTCTATCCCCGGCTCCTGGGCGCACGCGAATTCGCATTGGACACGGAGCCTTGAAGGCCAGGATTCCGTCCCATCGGTTAGCATGATGCTAGAAAACTATGAAGGAGAAGCGCATGATCACGGTCGATGAAGCCAGGGCGAAGATGGACGGTGTCGTCATACCGCTGGCGACGATTTTCAAGGAGGACCTATCGCTGGACGTCGATGCGACGCAGCAGAACGTCCAGTGGATCGTCGACCAGGGGGCGAAGCCGGGAAATACGGTATTCATCGCCGTCGGCTCCGGCGGGGATTTCACGGTCATGACCACCGAGGAGCGCAAGGCGGGGATCAAGGCCATCGCCGAGGTCGCAATCCCCAATAACATCCCGACCTTCGCCAGCGTACAGAGCACCGACATCCGGACCACCATCGAGCTCTGCCAGTGGTGCGAGGAGGTCGGCGTCGACATTGTCCAGATGAGCAGCGCCTACTACTACGATGTCAAAAGAGACGACATCATCGCCTGGGTCAAGGAAGTGGCCAAGCATACGGACGTGGGATTCGCCGCGTATAGCCACTGGTACAGCGGCTCGAAATACGACATGACCATGGACGTGGCCGAGGAGATTCTCAAGATCCCCAATACAGTGGCGGTTAAGTGGGGCTCCCCGAATCTGGACAACTACCTTGCGGGCATCAAATATTTCTTGCCCAAGGCGGCGGTCGTGAACAACGGCCCGTTGAGCATCTACGGCTATCAGCTTGGCGTCAAGGCCTGGGTCAGCCACGTCCCCAATTTCTTCCCGCAGCACTCCTGGGCCGTCCACGAACTGATGAAGACCGGTAGGTTCGACGAGGCCGAGCGCGTCTTCGATGAATTCGACATCGAGTACGATCTTATCCGGGGCGCCATCAACTCACAGACCGCCGGCGAAGGTGTTTTCGTCAAGCCGTTCATGCGCCACATGGGCCGGCCTTCGGGACCGTCCCGTCTTCCCTCCCGTGAAGACGTGGCGACGGACGAGATCATGCAGAGGATCAAGGCCCTCATGGACAGAGCGCCCGCCCTTGTCGAGAGCGCCGGAGTCGCCCTTTGAGACCCTGGGGCCGGCCGGTAGTGTGGTTCGTTCCCTTCGTACCGCGGACGTGCGACCGTAAGGGAACAGGAAAGGACGAGCCCGTGGCCGCTGGACACGCCACTCTCCCGGTCCTGATGAGACGGGGACCGGATCCGCTGCCGTTCGGTCGCGGCTAGAGAGTCTGATCCCTCCAGACGCCCCTCGGGGAAACCACGAGATAGCTTCCTAGCGGCGCTGGTTCTGAATCGGAACGGTCAGGTGGCCGCGGCTCGTCGGCACCATAGCTAGGAATCGCGCGCGTTTGACGGCGAGGGCCAGGCCGCGCTGGTGCTTGCTGCACACGCCGCTCTTGCGGCGCGATTCGATCGTCGCCTGGTCCGAGATGTACCGTCTCAGCACGCCGATGTCCTTGTAGTCGATGTACTTGACGTGATTGACGCAGAATCCGCACACCTTCCTACGCGTGTAATAGCGGGGCCTGCCGCGTCGGAAACCGCCGCCCCCGCCGCCAGGGCCACCTCTTCCGCCGCCGCCGGGCGGCCCGCCCCTTGGGGCCGGACTGCGTTGTTGCGTCGTCACGTCATGAACCTCTCTGTCGTTTAATGATTATCCTACCAGGGCAGATCTTCGAGATTGCCCGCCGGGGCGCCCGCCGCGCCCTCGGCCTCACTCGCACCCTCTTCAGTCATCACCGCCCGGTCAAGGAAGAGTACCTGAAACGCATTTATCTCATTGCCGGCTCTCGGCTCTCCCTCCCGGCTGACGTAAGGGCTGCTGCTCAACCTGCCGTCAACGTATACCTTCATACCCTTGACCACGAACTGGTTGCACTGCTCGGCAAGCCGGTTCCATGCATTGACTCTGAACCACTCGGTCTCTTCGTGCTTCTCACCGTCGGCCGATGTCCACCTTCGATTGGTGGCGACACGGAACGAAGTTACCGGGTTTCCGTTCGGCGTATAACGCATCTCCGGCTCGGTGCCAACGTTCCCGATGACTGAGATCTTGTTCATGGTCATGGCGTACCCCCTGAATCCCGTCGGCAACAATGGCGAGTCGTTACGTTCGTGTCACCAGGAATCTTATGAGATCTTGAGCGGCGCCCAGGCTCCGCTTGAGCTCCGTGACGGCGCTCGCGTTCAACGAGAACTTGGCCAGGATATAGTTGCCCTCGTTGAACTTCATGATTGGGAATGCAAGCCGTTTGAGTCCCCAATTCTCGTGCTCCGCGATGGAGCCGCCGGCATCCGTGATGAGCTTATCGACCCGCTCCACGGTAGCGGTAATCTCCTCCTCCGTCGCCTCCGGACTGAGCACAAACACAACTTCGTAATCTCGTACTCGCTGAACTACCAAATCATCTCCTGAGTTGCCGCATGATGGACTGCATTATAGCATGTGGGTGCTGTGACGGTACAGTAGCGGAACTGGTCCCGGAATCGTGCGTCCAAGCTTCGCAGCATGACCCAGGGGTGTCCGCGCGGAGGTGACTCCAAAGCTGGCCTGGAGGGCCGGTGAGCGATACAATGGCCCTCATGGAGATTCTGTCGATTCCGCCCAAAGAGGGCATTTGCCTGGCGATCTCTCTGGGCATCGTGGACTACCGCGCCGCCTTCACCCTGCAGCGGCGTCTGCATGAGCGCGTGGCTGTGGACGACCTTCCCGGCGTGCTGTTGCTGCTGGAGCACCCGCATGTCTATACGCTGGGCCGGCGCGGGAGCCGCGACGACATCTTGGTGACTCAGGACAGGCTGGCCGAGCTGGGGGTCGAGGTGCACCATGCCGACCGTGGCGGCGAGGTCACCTACCACGGTCCTGGCCAGCTAGTGGGTTACCCCGTCGTCAACCTGCGGAAATGGGGTGACGGACCGCTGCGATTCGTCCGGGCGCTGGAAGCTGTGCTCATCGCGACGTTGAACGAGTTCGGGATCAAGGCGGGGAGCGAGCAGCGCCCAACCGGCGTGTGGGTGGGCGACGCGAAGATATCCGCCATCGGTGTGAAGGTCAGCCGGGGGGTGGCCACCCACGGGTTCGCCCTTAACGTCGGTCCCGACCTGTCATACTTTGATCACATCGTGCCCTGCGGAATGCCGGATGGGCGCGTCGCGTCGATGGAGTCGGTCCTGGGGGAAACCGTCAGCGTCCCCTCCGTGATCCCGGTCGTGGCGCGCCACTTCGGCCGTGTCTTCGGCCTGGACATCACAACGACGGCATTGGCGGATCTCGGCGAGACCATGGAGGAGCCGGCGTCGGCCGGGTTGGGAAATGTCTAACGTGCTGGCACGCGACGCCTCGTGAACGCGGTGCGGTATTCGTACGTCGGACTCAGTGACGGTGTGCGGCGCCACACGTCCTTTCGACAGGAGGTGGCCGCCGGCGCGGTCCTCGCGCCCCTGGCCGTATGGCTGGGCGATGACGGACTGCAACGCGCGGCTATGCTAAGCTCGTTAGTGCTCGTGCTCATAGTCGAGCTGTTGAATTCGGCGGTCGAAACGGTCGTCGACCGCATCGGCACGGAGGAGCACGAGCTTTCCGGGCAGGCCAAGGACCTGGGCTCCGCGGCGGTGATGCTGTCGCTGCTCAACGTGCCGCTGGTCTGGGGCCTAATACTACTGGGGTAAGCCCAGACCTGCCCGGCCGATTCACCCCTGAGCACTTAAGAACCAGGACGATGACAACATGAACTTGTCACGATTGCTGTTTAGACTCTTGCTTGGGCGGAGGCTGCCTATCACCGGCGGGATCATGACGGCGCCGGGCATCACCGGCCTTGTGACCATCCGGCGAGACGGCTACGGAGTTCCATACGTCGAGACTGAGTCGAACGAGGACGCCTGGTACGGCGTCGGTTTCTGCCAGGGGCAGGACCGCCGCTTTCAACTCGAGATGGTGCTGCGGGTGGCCCGGGGCACGCTTAGCGAGCTGCTGGGGGAGAGCTATCTGAGCGTCGACCGGCTTTCGCGGCAGATAGGTTTCGTCCACTACGCGGTGCCTCAGATGGACGCCATCGAACCGGGGACCGTTCGCGTTCTGGAGGCCTTCGCCCGCGGCGTCAACGAGGGCTCGACCCTTGGGGTCAAGCGGCGCGCCCACGATTTCACGCTGCTGCGAGGCAGGCCGTCGGCCTACTCAGCCCTGGATGTCATCGCCATCGGCAAGCTCCAGGCGTTCCTCCTGGCGTCTAACTGGAACATCGAGCTGGCACGCTACCACATCCTTAGCGAGGACGGCCCGGAGGCCCTGGAGGCATTGGATCCGGGCTATCCGGAGTGGCATCGCGTGACGGCGCCGCCGGGCGTGCCGCAGGGCCCAGCCGCGGATAGGCTGGCCGAGGATCTGTCCGCGCTGCGAGAGGTCGTGGGACAGGCCGGAGGCTCCAATAGCTGGGCCCTGGCACCGTCACGGACGGCGGGGGGCCGGGCCATCCTCTCCAACGACCCGCACTTGCGGCCCACCCTTCCGCCGCACTGGTACTTCGCCCATGTCCGGACCCCCGAGTGGGCCGCGGCGGGGGCCACCTTCGCTGGGGCGCCCGCCTTTCCCGCGGGCCACAACGGTTTCGCGGCCTGGGGTATAACGGCCGGTTTCGTGGACAACAGCGACCTGTTCCTGGAAGAGCTGGGCCCAGACGGTCGAAGCGTGCGCCAGGGCGATGGCTTCGCGCCGTGCGAGGTCCGCGAGGAGGTCATAGCCGTCAAGGGCAAGCCCGATGTGGTGGAAAAGATCGTCGTAACACCTCGAGGGCCTATCGTGGGCGAGGCGGTGGGCGGCGGCGTGGGCGCGATGTCCCTTCGGGCCACCTGGCTGGACCCGCGGCCGGTCAACGGGCTGATGGGGGTCCATCGAGCAGGGTCGTTCGAGGAGTTTCGGACTATTTGCGAGGCGTGGCCGCTGTCGTCCCTGAACATGCTCTACGCGGATACCTCGGGCGCCATAGGCTGGCAGCTAATGGGAGATGCGCCCAGGCGTCGCAAGGGCTGGGGCACCGTGCCGCAGCCGGGCTGGGAGTCAGGCTCGGGCTGGGAGGACGGCCTGGTTCCCTTCGAGGAGATCCCACATGCTGAAGGACCGCCGGAGGGCATCCTGGCCTCGGCCAACAACAGCCCCACGGCCTCAGGCGAGGGGCCATTCCTGGGCGTCGACTGGCTCGACGGATACCGCGTCGGACGCATTTTCGAGGCCCTGGAGTCCAGGGCGGACTGGGACGTTGCCGCGACCCTGGCGCTGCACCTGGACAACGAAAGCCTGCCCTGGCGGGAGCTGCGAGGGATCGTGTGCGGGTCGAGCCCCGGGGGACAGGACGCGCGGCGCGCCCTGGAGCTCCTGGAGCCGTGGGACGGTGTTTTGAGCGCCGGCTCCCCCGCGGCCACGGTGTTTCAACTTTTCCTGGCGCACATGCACCGGCAGGTAGCGCTGGCGAAGGCGCCACGCTCCTGGGCCTGGGCGGTAGGCGCAGGACCCAACGCGGTAGTCCCCCGGACGATGCTGCTGGCGCGTCGCGTGGGACACCTGGTCCGCCTGCTGAGAGAGACGCCGGAGGGCTGGTTCGAGAAGGGATGGGACCAGGCCATCGAGGACGCCCTGGCGGCGGCCGTCAAACACCTGAGGGCCGCGTACGGCGACGACGAAAGCGAGTGGGCGTGGGGCGCCGTCCGGCCTCTGACTCTGCGGCACCCCGTGGGAGACCGCAAGGTCCTGGGCGGCGTCTATAATCTCGGCCCCTTCCCCTGGGGCGGCGACACCAACACGATCTCACAGGCCACCGCAGCTCCCGACGACCCGCTGGCCAACCCCATGGCCATTGCGTCGATGCGCATGGTCATCGATTTGGGGAATTGGGAGGAGTGCCGGTTCGTGCTGCCGGGCGGCCAGTCGGGCAACCCGCTGTCGCCGCACTACGACGACATTCTTCCCCTGTGGAAGCGCGGGGAAGGCGTTCCCATCGCGTGGTCGCCGGACAGGGTCAGAGAGATTGCCACGACCACGCTAACCCTGTCACCGCCGTGGGCGCAGTCCTAACTGTCGTCGAGGGCCTTGATCTCGCCGGTCTCGGTGATGTCCACCGCGTAGCCCTCGATGGCGGAGGGAATCTGGCGGAGGAGATCAGTGGTCTTCTTCACCACGAGGACCCTGATACACGGCGTCTCTGAGCATTCGCCCTGGTTGACGCCGACGACGCCGGACAGCCCCATGAGGCCGTCCTCTTGCTCGCCGAGGACCTTTCGATGGTCTTCCTTGGCAACGAGTCCCCGTTCGGCGGCGGTGGTGTACCTTGTTTGCCGCACGCCACCACCATGAAGAGCAGAAGGGCCGCGGCGACTATGGTAGCGTCTCTCGAAAAACGTATTGCGGTCGGGGGTATTACGGCGTGCGGTTCGGGTTCCGGGCCAAGGACTCTAGCGATGGTGAAGGGCCGAAGCCGTCTATCAATAGCCTCGTGACTGATATCGTGGTGGTGACCCGCACGGCTAATACGCCAGGGCATTGGAATCGTTGTCCGTGCGTAAGAGGCTGGCGTTCGCCAGCCCCTTACGGTTTACCTGATGCTGCTCTATTTGCACAACCCAGGGTCAGTGACCGTGGCGTCCCAGCCGTCGTCTGCACTGTGGACAGTCACAGAGAAGCAGCCGCCAGGGGCGTTCTTCAGGGTGAATGTCACCGTTCCATCCGCACCGGTGGTATCGGTGACGGGGCCCCACAGCCCACCCGAAGTATCGTTAGACAGGGTATGGCGAAGGTTACGCCCGAGATCGTCCCATTGGCGTCGCTGGCGGTGAATGTGATAAGCAGATGCTTGTCCGCCCTCGGTAGCGTAGGAGACGCTCAGGCTGAAGGTGCCGCCCGCGGCATTGACGTTGATGCTCAAGTCCTGAGTGTCCGTCGCGCCGTCGTTGTCAGTCACCTCGACCGTGAAGCTCTGGATCCCCTCCGCTGTGAGAATGCCTGAGATCTCCCCTGCAGTGCCGTCCAAGCTCAGGCCGGCCGGCAACGAATCACCGGTAACTAGAGCCCAGCCGTAAGGTGTTGTTCCTCCCGTGGCCGTCAGCGTGGCGCTGTATGCCTGTCCCACTGTGCCGTTGGGCAGACTGGCCGTGGTGATCTCCAGAGCCCCCGGGGTTGGGACCACGCCATCGTCGATGGTCACGTCGAATGCCTCGAGGACCAAGTCGATGCGATTGGCGATGGCCATAGTGCCGGATGAATTGCCCGCGAACATCAATCCGACGGGGTTGTTGTTTTCTGCCACGTCGTCAGTCACCAGAAGCAAGCCCGAATCGCTGGGCAGGATGACTGCGCCGGCGCTCTCGATGATTATCTGGTCGGAGAATCCTGCCGTGCCCGAAGTGTAGTTAATTCTGACCTTGACGTTGATCCCGGTGATCGTCCCGTTCGTGAGGCTTGTGGTGCGCCCGTACTTCTGAACGGCCTAGCCAAGAACTGCCGGGACGGTGTCTGAACTGGGGGGGGGGGGGGGGGGGCCGGGTGGGGGGGGTGGGGGGCCGGGCGGGGGGGAGGGGCCCGCGG
>CAZJDV010000004.1:16353-61712 GCA_964544865.1 uncultured Dehalococcoidia bacterium
CTCGCCCCCCCCCCCCCCCCCCCCCCCCCCCCCACCCCCCCCCCCCCCGCGCCCCCCCCGGGGGGGGGGGCGGCCCATACCCGTCTGCGGGCGTTGCGGTGCCAAGCGAGGCTGAGGTGACCGATGCGATCGCCGCGTCGATCTTGTTGCTGAAACCGCCCCTGAACTTGATTTGCTCAAAAGCTGAGAGCTGGCCCAGGACATCCGCGTCACTGTATTCACAGATGGGATTGTCAACAGCATCGTAGTGGTCGAACCGGCCAGGCTGCAGCACCTTGCTGCTGATTGAAGCCGCGTTTTCGAGGGCGTAAATGTGGTTGTTACTCAGGGTGAACAAGTTACCCGCGGCACCTTTCACCCGCGCGCCGATGGTGCCGGCAGAGCACTCGCCTTCGTTGCCGGTCGAGATGCCGATGGGCACAGGCCGAGCAAAGGAGTCCGTCGGCGATGAAGGTGTTTGCAGGGCCTTGAAAGCTCCCGATACCCTTTCAACCACCACAACGCCGTCCAACTCACTCGGAAGGCCGCCGTCTTTTTCGGCCGTCTAGACCAGGACCGCCGCCTGGCCGTTTGCGGCGAGAGTGACGCCTACGCCCACCACGTTTGGGCTTGTGAATAAGAAATTTGCGTTATTGTCCGCGACTTCGCTGGCGCGGTCTATGCCCGTAGCTTCGGAAGGGCGGCCGGGGTCGAGAGGGTTCCCTGCTGAGATCGACGTTGTAGTCAAAAGAACTATTAGAACTGGAAGAAGTAGCCATTTGCGAATCGCTGTCATCTCATCCTCCTAATCCCGACTCAGGTAGTCATACCCGCCGCATGCGCTTTCTTCGCGACCGGCTTCATCCGGGGATTATCAACACCTCTCGAACAACCATACGCCCAAAGGGCCCTTGCGTATTCAATATTCGATTCTAACGCACCGTCCTCTCTCGCGCATCACCCGTTCGGGTGATGTATATAGAGAGTAGTCTTCCCTCCACCGTCTACGAGATACCGCGCTCACGGCACACTCGCGCACGCAGTTTACTCGCCGAACGCCTCAATGTCTATCTGACCGTTCCTTGAGAGTGCGACGGCCGACGACCCGGCGCTTGCCCGTGCCGGCCGCCTCTGATCGCACCTTTGTCTGCCTTGCCGAACCACGTTCGTGCTACTATATTCTCCGAGTGAGGTGCGTACCGTGAAAGGCAAGGATTTTCTGTCGATCACCGACATATCGCCCGACGAAGTCGCGTCCCTGGTCCTGAAGGCGGAGCGAATAAAGAACGGCGAGACCGCCCGTCCTCTGGAGGGGATGATCGTCGCGCTGCTCTTCGAGAAGCCGTCCCTTCGCACTCGAGTGAGCTTCGAGGTGGGCATCCGCCGGCTTGGGGGCGACTGCGTTTACCTGGGTAGGGACGACGTGGGACTCGGGGTGCGAGAGCCCGTGGCGGACGTCGCGCGCGTCCTGGACAGGTGGGTCGACGCGGTCGTCGCCCGGGTGTCCTCGCACGAGAGCCTGGTGGAACTGGCCGCGAATATGACCGTTCCCGTGGTCAACGCCCTCTCGGATCTGGAGCATCCCGCGCAAGCGATGGCGGACCTGCTGACCATCCAGCAGCACAGAGGAGGTCTGCGTGGACAAAGCGTCGCCTACATCGGCGATGGGAACAACACCGCAGCGAGCCTGGCGCTGGCCTGCGCCTCGGTCGGAGCGGATTTCACTATCGCCGCTCCCGAAGGCTACAAGATCGCGGAGGTCATCTGGACGGAGGCGACAGGGCGGGCCGAGGTTAGCGGGTCGAAAGTCGTATGGATCGAATCTCCCCGGGAGGCGGTCCGAGGCTCCGACGTAGTCTACACCGATGTATGGGTGAGCATGGGGCAGGACGCCGAGACGGAGGCCCGACGTCGCGCGTTTCAAGGCTATCAGGTCAACGATGAGTTGATGGGCCATGCCAGGCCCGACGCGGTGTTCATGCACGACATGCCCGCCCACGAAGGCGACGAGATTGCAGAGGGCATGCTCGACCATCCCCGGTCCGTGGTTTTCGATCAGGCGGAGAACAGGCTCTACGCCCAGGAGGCGATACTGGTCGAGCTTCTGGGCTAGAGGCGGCCCCGCTGGCGCCCCTTTTCCCAGGCAGGTCAGGCAGGAGGGCGCCGCCCCTTTAGAGAGATCGTCAATGGCAGAGCACACAAAACCACTCGTCGCCATAGTCGGACGCCCCAACGTGGGCAAGTCTACGCTGTTCAACCGTCTCACGGGCCAGCGCAGGTCTATCGTCTCGGACGCGCCCGGCACGACCCGGGACCGCGTCATCACGGAAACGGAGTGGGGCGGCCACTTCTTCATGCTGGTGGATACCGGCGGCCTGGACGAGTTCCCCGATAATCAGCTATGGAGCAGCGTCAGAGCCCAGATCGAGCTTGCCATCGACGAGGCGGACGTGATCATCGCGATGGTGGACGCCAGCACAGGGATGACAGCCGCCGATGAGGACGTGGGCCACGCCCTCCGCCAGGCAGGGACGCCCCTGGTGCTGGTCGCGAACAAGGCCGACAACGAGATGCGCGAGGCGGCGGCCACGGAGTTCTACAGGCTGGGGTTGGGCGATCCGCTCCCGATCAGCGCCTACCACAACATGGGCGTCGACGAGATGATGGAGGAGGTCATCGCGCACTTCCCCGCGGAGGCCGCGTTCCCGACTCCGGACGCCGATCTGAAACTCGCGATCGTCGGGAGGACCAACGCCGGGAAGTCGATGCTCCTCAACGCGATCACGGGGCAAGAGCGGGCCATCGTCAGCGAGACGCCGGGCACGACCCGCGACACGCTCGACTCGCTGGTTACCTACGACGAGAGGTCCGTGCTGCTAATCGACACGGCGGGCATCAGGCGTCGCGGCAAGGTCGAGCGCGGCATAGAGCGATACAGCGTGCTGAGGGCCATCAGGGCGATTGACCGGGCCGATGTCGCCGTGCTGCTGCTGGATGCGACCGAGTTAGCCACCGACCAGGACACCCATATCGCCAGCTACATCCTGGAGGCGCATAGGGGCATCGTGCTGGCCGTCAACAAGTGGGACCTGGCGCGCGATCTCGAGGTCGACGAAGAGGAGGCTACGCGAAAGGTACGGCAAAGGTTCAAGTTCGCCACGTACGCCCCCCTCTGCTTCGTCTCGGCGCTTCGCCGGGATGGGATTCGGGAGCTGCTGGAGAGGGCCCACGCAGTGTATCGCCGTTGGAGCACGGGCCTGCCCCGCTACGACCTGAGGCGGACGATACTGAACGCCGTCGCCTCGCATCCTCCCTCGGCGTCGGGCAGGCGATCACTGAAAATATTCGGCGTGACGCAGGACCAGGCGGGGCCGCCCAGTTTTACCTTCTACGTAAATCGGTCCGACATGGTACACTTCTCCTACCAGCGCTACCTGGAAAACGCTCTCAGAAGCGCGTACGACTTTGAGGGGAGTCCACTGAGAATGCGATTCAAGGGCAGAGGCGAAGGTTAATGGGAGTTCTCGCGTTCGTCGTCGTGGGCTACGTGCTCGGATCGGTGCCGTTCGGCGTCATGATCGGCAAGATCTTCAAGGGCGTGGATGTCCGCGAATACGGCAGCGGCAGCTCTGGAATGACGAATGTCGTACGCACCATCGGCGTTCGGGCCGGTGCGCTGGTGATACTGCTGGACATGACCAAGTCGGTTGTGGCCATACTCCTGGCCAGGGCCTTCACGGACTCACAGGGCGCCGAGGTGGCCGCCGCCGCCGCCGCCATTGCCGGCCATTCTTGGCCGCTCTTCGCAGGCTTCAAGGGAGGCAAGGGGATCTCCCCCGGCCTGAGCACTCTGTTCGTACTATCACCTATCGCGGGCTTGGTCACCCTTGTTGTCGGAGTTCCGATTATCGCTGTCACGCGCTACATGTCACTCGGCTCGATGGTGGGGACTCTTTTCGCGTGCGTCACGCTCATCGCCCTCGTCGCCACCGGTTACACCCCTGCGGTATACGTCTGGCTGGCCGTGGCCGGCGGGTCCATCGTGACATTCCGCCACAGAGAAAATATCGTGAGTCTGGTCAAGGGCCGGGAGCGCAAGCTGGGCCAGGACGCCGCGGGACCCAATCCCGAAGGGAAGGCCGTTCGGAAAAAGGGCTTGGGTTGGCCAAGATCGGTGTAGCCGGGACCACGAGCTGGGGCACGACCCTCGCCATAATCGCGGCCCGGCATGGGCTGGACGCGAGTCTCTGGGCCAGGACCGGGCAAGAGGCGGAGCAGCTTCGGTCCGACGCGGAGAACCGACGGTTCCTGCCGGGGGTCCAGATTCCCCCAGGCGTTGAGGTGGCAGCGTCGGCGGACGAGGCGTTCGGCGACGCTGAACTGCTCATCATCGCAGTGCCATCCAGGACCATGCGGACCAACGCCCGCGCTATTCGGGATTCAATCCACGGCGACGCTGTCATTGTGAGCGCCACCAAGGGGCTGGAGTTGGGTAGCGGCAAGCGGATGAGCGAGGTCCTGGCCGAAGAGCTGCCCTCGCACTTTCAAGAGAGGATCTGCTCGCTGTCGGGCCCGAACCTGGCCAGCGAGATCGTCATGGGCAAGCCTTCCATGACCGTGGTGGCGTCTGCAAACGCAGGCGCGGCCGAGCACGCACAGTCGCTGATTACCTCGTCTCTGTTCCGCGTGTATACCAACGCCGACATGATCGGCGTGGAACTTGGCGGGGCCCTCAAGAACATCATCGCCGTGGGCGCCGGTGTGTGCGACGGCTTGGTTCTCGGCGAAAACGCCAAGGCCGCGTTCATGACCCGGGGGCTGGCGGAGATCGCCCGCCTGGGGCTTGCGGCGGGCGCTGAGCTCACGACCTTTGCCGGCCTTGCGGGCGTCGGTGACCTCATCGCAACGTGCTCGAGCAGGCTGAGCAGGAACCACCACCTGGGCGAGGAGCTCGCCACGGGCAAGTCCCTGGAGGAGATTCGCGCCGCCATGATACACGTGGCGGAAGGCGTCGATACCACCGCCGCCGTCGTCGTCCTGGCCGAAAGACTGAACGTGGAAATGCCGATCGCAAGAGCGACCTACGACGTGCTCTTCAACGGCATAACCATCGACACCACGGTCTCCGGCTTGCTCGGTCGCGACCCGGTCCCGGAGTGGCCTGGGAGTGGCTTGGGATAGGTCTCCAGGGAAATGCGGTTCGAGCGCCCTCAGCCCCCGAGATAGCCGAACTCGTAGAGGACCGCGGAGACCGCTGCGATGGGCGCGGTCTCCGCTCGCAGGATGCGCTTCCCCAGGGTTACCGGCATGATGCCGCTGGAGCGAGCACACTCGATCTCGCGCTCCGTAAAGCCCCCCTCCGGCCCTGTGAATATGCTTATCACGCGCGATGGGGTCGTCCGCCCCTTGATCCTGCGCAGCGCGGTCCGAAGGCCCTCGGACGTCTCTCCCTCCCACGGGACCAGGCCGATCCCATCGAAGCCGTCGCACGCTTCGGCGAAATCCAACGCGGGCCCTATATGAGGCAGCCGGCACCGGCGGGACTGCTCGGCCGCCTCTCTTACGATGCTGCGCCACCGCTTCTCGCGTTTCGACGCCCAGCTACTCCCATCGGGGATAGAGCGGGCACAGAACACGGGCACGAACGCCGAGACCCCCAGCTCTGTTCCCTTCTGAAGCACGTACTCGAACCTGTCCGCCTTCAGGACGGCCTGGTACACGACGATCCGGGTCTCCGGCTCGCCCTCGCCGCGCACCCTGTCCGTGACCGTGCCCGTGACCCAGCGCGGATCCACCGATTCTAAAGTGACGCGGTACTCCCAGCCAGAGTCGTCGAGAACGACGATGCGGTCTCCCGCCCGAGTCCTGAGGACTCGGGCGAGCTGCGCCGCCGTCCGTCCGGTCAACGTCACGCCGGAGCCGGCTATGTCCTCTGGAGAGACGAAGAAGCGGTGCATGACGAGTTAAGTGTAGTGGATGGATATGGCTCCGCACCGTTGGCCGCCGAACAGTGCGCTACGTCGCCGCTGGTGACTTCGGTCACGTGCTGATGCGCTTTCGTGCCACCAGGGCGGCCCAGTCGCCGTCGATCTTGGTGCGCTCGACTGCGGCGCCGGCATCACGAAACCGCTGTTCGGTGGCCTCGCGTTTTTCGGTCAAAAGACCGGACGCTATGATCCTCCCCCCGGGGACCACCGCCGACACTAGTGATTCGGCGAGCTCGGAGAGTACCTTGGCGGATATGTTGGCGAGCGCGAGATCGTAGGCGCTTGCGAGGTCTTCAGGCCGGTCCAGCGTGCCGTGCATGATCCTCACGGTCCCTGCAGCATCGTTTGTGCCGACGTTGGATATGGCCGCCTGCGCCGCGACGGAGTCGATTTCCAGGCCCACGACCTTCCCCGCGCCCAGTTTGGCGGCGGCGATCGACAATATTCCAGAGCCGCACCCTACGTCGAGTATCTTCATGCCGGGTCGTGCATAGTCTTCCAGCAGCTCCAGGCACATGCGGGTGGTAGGGTGATGCCCTGTTCCAAACGCCATGCCGGGGTCCAGCTCGATCACAACGTCCGATTCTCCCGGAGTGTGGTCGCGCCACGTGGGCACGATGACCAGGTCCTTCCCCACGTGAAGGACCTGGAAGTGCTCCTTCCAGGCGTGCTCCCAGTCTTCCTCCTCCAGGACACGCGCGCGGAGCGCGGATATGGGGCACAGGTGGGAGACGAGCCTGACGCCTACGTCGATGCTGCTGCGTCGGGCGTCGGTGGTGGAGTCGAGCGGGAGGTACGTTTTAACCGTCACGATGTCCTCGTCGGAGGGCGTCTCGCCTTCATCGGGATTGAATCCACCGCGCTGCTCGACGGCCACCCCGCCATGGCCGTAGCGGTAGAAGACGTGGGAGAGTGGCTCGACGAACTCCGGCGGCGTGTCCACGCTAATCTCCAGCCATTTCAATGGCGGGGCTCCTCGGTGGGGTTATGATAATTCCTAAGCTGGAATTGTCCCAGGAGTGAACGGGCCCCCTCCACAGGCTAGAAGACGAAGCAGTCCGCGCGGGGGAACGAGTCGAATCCAACGGCTGGTTGAGGCCACCGGGGGTCGCCCTGGTGTCTTATGGGGAGCCGCCCAGCGAGTCCTTGAATTTGTCGAGCCAGCCCTTGTCGTGCCCGGATGCGTCATCGATGTCGCCGCCCAGGCTTTCCGCCAGCTCTTCGAGTAGCTTACGCTGGTGGTCGGTCAACGACTTTGGGGTCGACACTACGATGTTTATCAACTGGTCGCCCCTCCGCACCTCGTTTCCAAGGTGCGGAATCCCTTCGCCTCTGAGCCTGATCACGTCGCCAGTCTGAGTACCTCGGGGGACGGTAATCTCGGCCTCACTCTCCAGCGTCGGCACCTTGATCGTGGAGCCCAGAGCGGCGTCGGTGATGTTGATGGAGTGGGGGAGGACTACGTCGTAGCCGACACGATTGAAGAATGGATGAGCTTTGACCCGCACGAAGACGTAGAGGTCGCCGGGCGGTCCGCCGTACACGCCGGGTTCCCCTTCACCAGTTAGTCTGATCTGGGTGCCGGACTCGATCCCGGCAGGGATGACGATCGCCAGCTTGCGCTTGCGGACCTCCCGGCCGGTCTCTTTGCACTGAGTGCATGGGTCCGTGACCACCTCGCCCTCGCCACGGCACCTGCCACAGGCGGACACTTGCATGAACTGGCCGAAAATGCTCTGGGTGCCGCGGCGGATCTCTCCTGCGCCCTGGCAGTTGGGGCAGGTCGTTGGAGCGCTACCCGGTTCGCTCCTATCTCCCTGGCACCTGCCGCAGATCTCGGTCCGCTGAACACCCTGTTCCTTCTCGGTCCCAAATGTCGCCTCCTCGAACTCCACCGTTACGGAGCATTGGAGGTCCGCGCCTCGCTTGGGCGCCGTTCGAGAGCGCCCGCGTGTGGCGGACCCGCCACCGAAGAACGACTCGAAGATATCTCCGAAGCCACCGAAGTTCTCGAAACCGTCGAACCCTCTGGCGCCGTTCTGCGCCATGCCTTCGTGGCCAAAACGATCGTAGCTAGCCCGTTTCTTGGAGTCGGTGAGGACCTGGTAGGCCTCGTTGACCTCCTTGAACTGCTCGGCTGCCCCGTCGCTCCTGTTGCGGTCTGGGTGGTACTCGAGGGCGAGCTTCCTGAATGCCTTCTTTATCTCCTCGTCGGAGGCGTTTCGAGACACGCCCAGGACCTCGTAATAGTCCCTTTTCTGCGTGGTCATAGGCTCCCTGTTCCTTGCAGCGTCGACTCTTGATTATAGATGCTGGGAATTGGCAGTACAAGTGCGCGGGCATCAACAACCGGTCTAATTCTTCGTTAGCGAGCACGTGTTCTTCGACAGGCCCGGAGCGTGGGTGGTCGCGAAATGTATCCTGAGAGCAACGAGAAGACCGGCCCCGGTTAATAGGAGCCGGTCTGACAGGCTAGGGAACGGTCCGAGAGCTAGCTAGACGCCGTGAACATTCTCGACCATCTCGCTCATGGCCAGCGCCATGAGCTCAACGCCCGCGATGGCCCTGGAATACTCCATTCTCATCGGTCCTACCGCGGCTACGGTCCCCGCGGCCTCACCCGGGATGCCGTACTGGCTAATGACTATGCTGAGGGGCCACAGGGCGACGCCTCGGTTCTCGTGGCCGATAACGACCCTTATCGTCCCTGTTTGGGGCGCCTCGTCCAGTATGGCATGCGCCAAGCTGCCGTCCTCCACGCCCTCGAGGACCGCGCGCATCTTTTCCATCTCTGCGAACTCCGGCTGAGCGAGCAGATTCGCCAGGCCGTCGAGAAATTGGTCATGCCCGCTCGCCAGGTCCTCGTCTTTCAGCATGAGCATGGTGGTGTCGACTAGCTCTCCCTCTAGAGGGGACAGCGACATCTGCTTGGTCTCGATTTCCTGCCTTGTAAGCCCCTGGACTGCCTTGTTGACCCTGTTCGCTATCGTCTCCAAGCCCAACTGGCTGACAGGCTCTGTCAATCGAATAAGCTGGCGCCTGAGCCTGACCTGCTCGAATACCACTATCAGCAACACGAGCAGGTCCTGCAGGCCAACTACTTCCACGCGCCGGACCCGCGCCTCCTGCGCCTTGGGAAACGTGGCGATGGCCATATTCCCCACAAGGCGCGCGAGCGCCGCCGCGGCAACGCTGGTCCAAGCGTCCACGTCTCCCTCGACGTTGGTCAGTTGTTTTCGGATAGACGCCTGCAGCGAGGGGGAGATGCGATCGGCCTGCGCCACCGCCACCGTCTCGACGTAGACGCGATAGCCCTTGACGAGCGGAACGCTGCCGGCGGAGGCGTAGGGGCGGGTAATGTAGCCGCCCTGCTCCAGTTCGGCCACATCGTTCCTGATGGTTGCGGAGCTCACGCCCAGGCCGTGGTTTCGGACGAGCGAATCGGAGGCGATGGGAAATCCTCCCTTGATGTAGTCGTCTACGATCAAGTTGAGGATGTCGTTTTTCCTGGTGGCGGGCATGGGCGTTTCCACGGCTCGTGCTACTCGGTGCTATGTCTCCCGTACCTACGAATCTAGCATTAGCCTCTGGGTGGTGTCAAGCTCATCGAGTGTCGCCAATAAGGAGTCAGGAAGATGGGCTGGGCAGATTACAGACGACCGGGAGGTCTGCCAGGAACTCGAAGCCTGTAATAAGTCCCCCGATGTGGCGGGCTCTCAGACGCCCGCCCACGGTGCGGAATCGAGGCATGTCCCTCCTATTCGACCACACCTTTAGCGTCGGCGGCGGACGCGCCGGTAGCCGGCGATCATGGCCACGGGACCTAGCAGAAACAGGAGATTCACAGCTCCCGAGGCCGCCGAGATATTCATGAACGGGACGCAGCTGCCGCCCTCCGGCGTGGGTGTGGGCGGCGCTGCGGTGGGCGTGGGCGGTACCGGAGTAAAGGTGGGCGTGGGCGGTAGCGGTGTCGGTGTCGGCGTTCGCGCTGGCCGCGGGGTGCGGGTCGGCGTCGAAGTATTGGTAGCTGTCGGCGTCATCGTAGGTGTGGGCGTGGGGGTCGGCCTTGGTGTCGGAGTATTGGTAGTTGTCGGCGTCATCGTAGGTGTGGGCGTGGGGGTCGGCAAGTCCACGAAAACCAGGTCGAACGTCTTAGCACGACTGTCGCTGCGGTAGGTGTCAGACGCCGTCGCGGCGACCCCATTCAGAAGGAAGACAACGGGCTGGCCCAACAGTTCAGCGTCCCGCGGGTCGAATACGAGGCTTCCGTACGCATCCCCCTGGATCAGCGCCGGGAAGGACTCGTACGAGCCCACCCTGGCGACGAGCACTCCATCCTGTGGCACGGCGGCGCCGGCCACGATGATGGACCCTGAGTACACGACCGTTCTCGCCACCGATGGCGTTGGAGTAGCGGTCGGTGTTGGCGTGATGGTTGGCGTAGGGGTCCTCGTCGGCGTAAACGTGGGTGTCGGTGTGGGCGGTACCGGAGTAAAGGTGGGTGTCGGCGTGGGCGTGGGCTCGGGCAGCTTCGGGAACGTCAGGTCGAAGCTCAGGTCCACCCGGGCGGGCAGGAAATTGACCGTCTGGTCGGCCTGTATTTTCCCTGCCAGATGGAATGTCAGCGGCTGATTGATCAGCGCTGAGTCCTGCGGGCTGACAACCAGGGTATCATAATCCCCGTTGGACTTGACGAAGATAGGTTCGGATTCCCAGTTGCCGACCCTGGCGACAATGAACATGCCCTCGGGCACCGGCTGTCCGACCGCTGTCGCCCTGCCCGAATAGATGGCTGGGAGTGAGGGGATCTGGGCGCGGGCGATGTCGGCAAATATGGCCGACATGATGACGGCAACAAGCACCGTGACAACCAATGAGCGTATCATCTGTGCGTCTCTCGGCATCAGCCCTCGCTCAAAAAAGCCTCCCTCCCCATGACAGAGGAGGGAGGCTTGCTATGCTACTCGTTTCTACCTATGAGTGTCTGATCGGCGATTATGGTACAAGCGTGCCTGCCTTGTTAAGGAAGACCCAGTAGCCCTTGTTCACCTCAATTGTGTCGGCCGAATCCGGCAGCAGACCCACGAACTTGTTGGTCGCGTTGTCGTAGCCATAGGCCCTGGACCAGTCGAGGCCGCTGAAGTAGTCGTCGGCGTCGCGGCTTGTCACCGTCAGGTCCGAGGTGGCCACCGGCACCAGGTTCCATCCCGCAATAAGCTTGAAGCTTGGTGGGAGGGACGCGGCGCCCGCCGCGATACCCGGCACGTCAACCTTCTGCGTCACCACGGCGGTCGAATGTACCCAGTAGGCCCTGTTGGCCGTGATGGTAGTAAGGGCCAAATCGCTCTCGCCGCCGCCCAGCGTACCATCGGTTTGGCGGGTGGCAACTAGCCAGTTGCCCGCCGTGGTCGGGTCGTAGGTCAGCACGATGTCTACCTTATCCGTCGTTATGACATCGTTGATGCCCGTCAAGTCGGCGGCCGGCGAGTCAGGCAGCGACATCAGGTTCCAGCCCGGGCGGAGTGCTATAGACACTGTCCGCTTGGCGATGGTGAACGTGCCCGTTGCGTCGGTCAGCTTATTGCCGGCGGTGTCCGTGGCGCTCACCTTCAGCGTGTAGGCGCCTAACGCCAGGTTAGTAGCGGCCCAGATGTACTCGATGCTGTCTCCGGTGCTAAAGCTGGCAAGGACGTCCTGCGTTGTCGCATCAGGATTTGTCAGCTCTGCCTTGGTCATTGTCACAGTCTTGTGGCCGTCGCCGGGGTACTCGTCCTCATCAAAGACGACACGTACGAACGGCGACTGGTTCTGGACATCCGCGGTGCCGTCAGGATCGAAGGTCACCGTCGGCGCCGACTGGTCGACCTGGAACGTGTCGGTCGCCACGTAGTCGTAGGTGACCGTGTAGGCGACACCTGTAGTCGAGGTCGCCGCGCTCCCGAGGGTGATTGTCCGGGCGCTCGCGTCGACGGCAGTCACTGCTGGCGCGCCGGTTGTCGTCGCGTTTCTGAAGACAGTGACATCAGACGCTCCCACAGCTCCGCTGAAGTCGCTGTCGCCGATCGGACCGTTGGCCAGCGTTAGAGTCAGCCTATCAGTGCTGATGGTCGGGGTCTCCGCCGTCACTGCGGTCAGGTTGGTCGTCAGGTTGTTGCCTAGGTCCTTGGCCTGGATGGAGATGCCGTACACCCCGGTGGTGTCGCCGGCAGCGATGGTCGCGTCGGCCGAGAAGTTGTTCGGCGTCGGGGAGGTGACGGTCTTTGGGAGGTTAGCCGTGGCGCCGCTCGGGCCGGCGATGGTCACCTTTGGCCAGTCAACGGCCATCTTCTCGTCGGTGGCCATGGTCACCGTGACCTTGTCGGCCAGGATAGCAAGGCCCTTGTCGATAGTGACCGCACTCAAGACGGCCTTAACGCCATCGGTGGCGGTGACCGCGTCTGCGGTGATAGAGGCGGCGTTACCGGCCTTGTCCGTTATCGACCCGGACACTGCTGCGGTAGGCTTGGCGTCAGACGCCAAGGCGGCGACGGTCAGGTTGACCTTGTTCGCGTCATCTGCGTCGACGGCCGCCGCTGAAACCGTGGCGCCCACGATCGTGAAGTCGGAGCCGTCCGAGTTGATCGAGGTGGCATCCAAGCCCGACGTATCGGTGAAGGTCAGGACGACAGCGGTGTTGGCGCTACCCGTCGAAGCAGATACCAGGACAGGCACCGTCTTGTCGATAGTGATGTTGGCGCTAGTGCCTGTCACCGTCTGTATGTTGCCGGCCTGGTCGGTAGCGTTGATCTCCAAGCTGAACTCTAGGCTATCGGTCACGGCGAAGCCGCTGCTGCTCGTCGCGTTGGTCCACGCGGTGCCCTGCGCGAAGATTGCCCGGAACCCGTCGGCTATGGCCTGGTACGAGATGTTCCCGGAAGGCACGGTTACCCCGTTGATCGCCAGGGTAATGTCAGTCGCAAAGTTGGTAGTGGAGATACCGGCGCCCGTATCGCTCACGTCAAAGGTGACGGTGGGATTCGCCACATTCGTGATCGTACCGTCGGCCGGCGTGACCGCGGAGATTGTCGGCTTGACGCCGTCGATCGTCACCGTGTCGCTGTCGATAACAACTGCCGCGGAGTCGTAGTAGGTAGCGGTCAGGGTATCGCCGTCCTGAACCCATACTCCATCAGAGTTGGTCCCCTGGGTTGCGGCGTCGGACGATAGGAATATGATCCCGCTGAATAGCTGGGATGTGGCGTTGGCCGTGTCGTCAGTCAGGGTCGCCACCTCGCTGATGGTCACCCACTCGCCTGCGGGGTCGGAGGTGCTGATGACCTTGGCGCGACGCAGAGTAGAGTCCGTCCCGGGCCAGGTATCCTGCGTGTGGTAAGCGAACGTCGCCGTCGTAGTAGCATCGGCGGCAGCCAGGAGGGTAAAGGATCCCGAGGCGACGACGGAACCGACCACGAAACTGCTGGATAGTCCAACAGTAGCCGCGGGATTCCCAGTTAGCGGCGTTGTGGCCGGGCTACTCGTGCTGTAGCCGACCGCGGTAATCGTATATGTCGTCGCATCGTTACCTGGAGTCGCTGCTCCATGCTTTCCATTGGCGATGTCAAAGAACTTCGAGCTTGTAACATTGCCGCTGAACACGGCGGTGCCGCTCTTCGTGGTCTCAAGCGCACCGTCCAGAATGAAGATCGTCGAGGTCGAGTTTGGCTTTGCAGAAGAGATGTCGGCGCCGTCGGCGGCGGCAAACTCAACGTCGTCCTCGGCCAAGGTTACCGTCGCGGCGGAGATCGGACGGGCCCCGAAAAACGTCGGCCCCATTCCGATGACGGCCACTAGCAGCCCCAGAGCCACTATAATGGACAGAGTTCTTACTGAATACTTCACTGCCTACCCCCTTAAGCTTTCTCGTATTTGCCGTGACTCGGCTCGACTTCTTCCCAAACCGAACGATAAAACAGTAAAATTCCCGGGATGCACACCACTCCCAGGAACGGCGGAGGGCCTGCCCTTGACAAGGCGTTGGACCACGCCATTCATTAAGACCTCGCTTTTCTCGTCGTTAGAGTCATCATAGTTTGTACACTATGCTCCATTAGGATGTCAAGTGCTTCAAGATGGGTACCGGGTTAATCCCTCAGGGTCAGCCTGATTCCGCCTCACACGCCCAGTGCTCATCGGCAATTCGCCTGAAACCAAGCGCAACTATATATTACGCCCCTATGTGTTGTCAATGAGCCAGGCCACCAGTATTTGCGGGTTACAACTACTAGGGTTGACGGTGCAGCACCCTCGCAGTCTAGGCAGCGTCCTGATGGGTCCTTGAGATAGGCTAGGTTTTCTCCCCCAGGTTCGCGAGGAACTCTTTGTTGTCCTTGGCCTTGCGCAGCCTCTCCAGCACCTTCTCCGTGGCGTCGGACGGGTGCATGGCGTCGGAGGACACCATGCTGACCATTCGACGCAGGAGCCAGACCTTCCTGAGAGTGTCCTCATCCAGAAGCAGCTCCTCGCGCCGCGTGCCGCTGCGGGCGATGTCGAGGGCGGGGAATACTCGCTTCTCCGACAACCTGCGGTCCAGGTGGACCTCCATGTTGCCGGTGCCCTTGAACTCTTCGTAGATCACATCGTCCATCCGGCTGCCCGTCTCGACAAGGCAGGCGGCCAGGATCGTCAAGCTGCCGCCGTTCTCGGCGTTGCGGGCCGCGCCGAAGAAGCGCTTTGGTGGGTACAGGGCGATCGGGTCGATACCGCCGGACAGCGTCCGCCCACTCGTGGGCACCGCCAGATTGTATGCCCTTGTCAACCTGGTCAGGCTGTCCAGCAGGATCACCACGTCCCGGCCGGTCTCCACCAGCCGCTTGGCGCGCTCAAGCGCCAGCTCCGCCATCCGGCAGTGGTCTTCAACCGGATCGTCGAACGTGGAGCTGAATACCTCGCCCTTGACCGAGCGGCTCATGTCCGTGACTTCCTCGGGCCGCTCTCCGATGAGCGCGACCATGAGGTGGATGTCGGGCGAATTGAGGGCGATCCCGTTGGCTATGTCCTTCAGAAGCGTGGTCTTGCCGGCCTTGGGCGGCGAAACAATCAGGCCGCGCTGCCCCAGGCCTACGGGAGCTATCATGTCGATGAGCCGGGTGGAGAGCTGCTTGGGGTCGGTTTCGAGCATGATTTGCTCGTTCGGGAATATCGGGGTGAGGGACTCGAAGTGGGGGCGGTTTCGCGCGGCCTCGGGGTCGACATCGTTGACGGCTTCGACCCGGACCAAGCTGAGGTAGCGCTCGCCGTCCTTGGGAGGTCTGACCTGGCCGGCCACCTGGTCGCCGTTCCTCAAGCCAAATCGCCTGATCTGTGACTGGGACACATAGACGTCCCCCGATTTGGCGTGATTCCCGTTGGACTTCAGGAAACCGTAGCCGTCATTGGTCTTGTTGAGAACTCCGCTCGCCGTCGCGTTTCCGTCTTGGTCATTCATCTGCCCGCTCCGCCTCCAGAATCGGCTGTCATCGGCCGTTCACACTTCGCGCAATTTGGGGGTCGTGGTTTTCATCTTCATACTTCGGGATCGGGCCTGTGAAGGCCGGATATCGTTTCGGGGTGTCCGAGGTATTCGCTATGGACATAGTTCATCTAACCGGTCCAGATTCAATTCAAACCTGCGCCGGTGCTTTGGCGTTCAGGCCCTGACGGAATGGATAGCCTGCGGACTCGTTGGTTTGGCAAATCTGGGTTCGGTTCTCGGTCTACGCACCTACTGCTACGGGGCAGCAACGAATTTGGAGCTTGATCCGATGGCCCGGCGTAATCTTGCGGGCTATCTGGAAGCGAAGGGTTTAAGGCCACCGCGCAGGCAGGGTAGTCGTGGCGGGAATCGCTTCGCCGGGACCAGTCCGGGTTTAGCCGCCTCGCCGGCATGCATCGGACACGCGCTGTATGCCGCTCCGGCGGCTTGTCACGTTTGGCTACAGTCCGGAAGGTCCTTTCCGTTCGCACCAGGCGCGCAGACGCATGCCTGACCTGCTGATTAGGGAGGCACTAGATTCCGAATCGATCGTGTCTGGGTCGAGTCCTTGGCTCTCGGCGGTAACCGAAGTACGGAATCGTAGCTGGACGCTTGCCTCGATGCTAGACGGATCGCGTCGGTACTGGCCCAGAAGGAAGGGTCAATCGAGGTGGACAGCCTGAGGATAGCATACTGGTGGCGGTCAAGTCTATATCTTTTTCGCTGTTTTCCTACGCCTCTATCGGCAAAGCGTGCTGCCCACCCTCCCTCAACGTCTGCATCGCCACGCCGACGAACTCTCTGAAGAGAGGATGCGGCCGGTCTGGCCTCGACAAGAACTCGGGGTGGAACTGGACTCCCACCATGAACGGGTGGCCGGGCCACTCCATGATTTCCACGAGCCTCCCGTCGGGCGAGATCCCCGTGGGCCACATCCCCACCGACTCCAAGACCTCGCGATAGGCGTTGTTGACCTCGTACCGATGGCGGTGCCGTTCCTGGACCAGGGGCCTGGCATAGGCGCGTTCCGCCCAGGTATCCTTCACCACCCGGCAGGGGTAGACACCGAGACGCATGGTGCCCCCCATATCGGTGAGGTCTCTCTGGTCCAGCATCAGGTCTATGACGGGGTCCGGCGTATCGGGATCGAACTCCGTGGAATTCGCGGTCGCGAGTCCGAGTGGCCCTCTGGCCGCCTCGATTACCATCACCTGCAGTCCCAGGCACAGCCCGAGATAGGGGATCGCGTTGTCCCGGGCGTAGCGCACGGTGTCGATCATCCCCTCGATGCCGCGGGGGCCGAAGCCCCCAGGCACGACGATGCCGCTGACCTGTCCAAGATAAGCGTCAGCGCCATGCTCCTCGATGTCCTCCGCTCCCACCCATTGCAACTCGATGTCGCACTCGTGGGCAAGGCCTGCATGGTCCAGGGATTCCTTAACTGACAGGTACGAATCGTGCAGCTCGACGTACTTTCCCACCACCGCGATGGAGAGTACGTCCTTTGGACTCTGCATCCGCTCCACCATCGCCCGCCAGCCGACGAGATCCTTCGGCGAACTAAGGAGGTCCAAGCTCCCCACCATCAGGTCTCCCAGGCCCTCTTCCTCCAGGATCAGCGGCACTTCATACACCGTGGAGACCGTTGGGAGAGCAATGACCCCCTTGCGGAACACGTCGCAGTGGACGGCGATCTTGTCTTTGATCTCGTCATCGCACGGGTAGTCGCTGCGGCACATGATGGCGTCCGGCTGGATGCCGATTCCCCGGAGCTCGCGAACGCTATGCTGGGTGGGCTTCGTCTTGAGCTCCCCGGTGGCGCCGATGTACGGCAGGTAGGTGACGTGTATGTAAAATACGTTGTCCCTGCCAACCTCGTTGTGCATCTGCCGGATGGCTTCGAGGAACGGAAGCCCCTCGATGTCGCCCACAGTGCCGCCGACCTCGACCACAATTACCTGCGCTCCACTCTCGGCCGCCAGTCCGTGGATGCGCTGCTTTATCGCGTTGGTGACATGGGGCACCGACTGGATCGTGCCGCCGAGGTACTCGCCGCGGCGCTCGCGGGCGATCACGTCGCTGTAGATCTGGCCCGCCGTGACATTGGACGACTCCGTCAAGTCGATGTCGATGAAACGCTCGTAGTGGCCCAGGTCCAGGTCGGTCTCGGAGCCGTCGTTGGTCACGAAGACCTCGCCGTGCTGATACGGTGACATCGTCCCGGGGTCCACGTTCAGGTACGGGTCGAGCTTCATGACCGAAAGGGTGATACCGCGGCTCTTGAGCAGGCGGCCGATGGACGCCACCGTGATGCCCTTCCCCACGGAGCTGACTACCCCGCCGGTTACGAATATGAACTTTGTCATAGTGGAGTCACAACGCAAGGCGCGTCAACGAATGACGGTCGGGACGAGCTGCGGAGCGGGAGGAACGGAGGTCTTGGAGGGGTGGTTCGAGATAGGGATGGCGAAGCGGAAGATGACGCTCCCGGCCATCTATCTAAGCACTTCGTCGTGAGTAGAACAAGGAGCCATACACCACTGCCCAGGCTTTCCAGTTACCGCTGGGCAAAGTATAGGCTTGCGGCGAATCCATTGTCAACATCATGATGTATGATGGTGACACGAGGGCTCACCAGATATATCCTGCTGCGGCAGCGCCCTGCGGGAGCGGCCTCTCCGGGGCGGCACGGACCAGTGAAAAGGACTATCGAATGAGGTATTACAGGCTTGTCGACATCGGTGGAGACACGCGGTTGGTCGTCGAGGCCGAAGCAGGCGTTCTCGCAGACCTGACGTCCGTCGAGGACGACGTCGTCAATCTGGACGACATCGTGAGAGCCGCGTCGCTGTCCGGGCTTTCCATCGACGAGATCACGCGCGGGCTGCTCGGGTCTGGCCCCTTCGACACCTACCCGCTGGCGCAGGTCGTGGAGGACTCCAGGGCGGAGACGGGCGACCTCTGGCTCGACCGGCCCCTGGACCCACCGGAGGTATGGGCCGCGGGCGTGACTTACAAGACCAGCGAGATGGAGCGCCACCGCGAGAGCGAGACGCCGGATATCTACTCGAAAGTCTACGCCGCGGACCGCCCAGAGCTGTTCTTCAAGGCGACCCCCGAGAGGTGCGTCGGCCCCTTCGAGTCCATCGGCGTGCGCGGCGACTCCGAATGGAGCGTCCCGGAGCCGGAGCTCGCCTTCGTCGTATATAAACGGGAGATCGTGGGCTACACCATCGGCAACGACGTAAGCTCCCGGTCCATTGAAGGGGAGAACCCTCTCTACCTGCCCCAGGCGAAGATCTTCGACAAATGCTGCGCCATCGGGCCTTGCCTCGTCACCCCGGAGTCCCTGGGCGACCCGCACGCCCTGCCGATACGCTGCTCCATACACAGGGACGGCGAGGAGGTATTCAGCGGCGAGACCTCTACCTCCCAGATGGCCAGGCGGTGCGAAGATATCTCCGACTGGCTCCACCGCCATAACCCGGTGCCCGACATGACCGTCGTCCTGACGGGCACGTCCATCGTGCCGCCGCCGGACTTCACTCTTCTCGAGGGGGACGTGGTTTCCATCGAGATCGACGGGATCGGAGTGCTGGAGAACGACGTGGTGACCGTTTAGCGCGGGGTCTCAGACGCCCTCGGCCGGGAGGTGGCTCAGCGCCTGATCGACGAAATCCAGGCCGACCTTCTGCGACCAGGCCTCGATAAGCCTCCGCGTAACCGGTCCGGGTATCTCGTGGCCCAGACTGACACCGTTGACCGTGGCCACGGGCAGCAGGCAGTACCGGGTGCCCGAAACGAACGCCTCGTCCGCGTCGTACACATCGTGCGTCGAATAGCGGCCCTCGTCGACGCCGATGCCCAGGGGCTCGGCGAGGTCAAGTATCGTGGCCATGCTGATGCCTGGCAGCACCTTGCTCCTGTCGAGGAGCTTGATTCGTCCGTCTCGGACGAACATGAAATTGGCCCTAGCGCACTCGGTGACGTACCCCTGCTCGTCGGAGCTGAGCGTCCACGCTTCTTGATTGGACCTGCTGGACTGGTCCGGATGGTGCGGAGGGGGCGCCGAGTAGGTCACGGGAGTCACGACCCGTACCCCGCTGACGTAGCCCTGGGCGAAATCGGCGAAGTCCAGCAACTGGACGTAGATCAGGACGTCGACCTCGGGGGAGCCGTTCGAGGACGGCGCCGAGGGGGCGCTGACCACCTGGGCCACCACGAGGTCGGCGCAGGACTCGATCAGTTCCCGATTCTCCTCGACGACCTGGAGCGTGGCCGCCTCCATCCCGCTCAGGGTCAAACCCGGGTCGATCCGGGCTTGCTCGAGCCCCCGATACAGACGCCCCAGGTGGTCCCGGAGCCTGAAGACCCAGCCGCTAAACGTGCGCTCGGCGTCGAATAGCCCGCCGTCACGGCGCTGCTCGCCGACGCCGATCTGCGCGATCGCTTCGGTGTTGGGCAGGAACCCTCCATTGAAATATGCCAGGAATTCAGGCTTCTTGTCCCAGGCGGGGTCCTCGCGGGATTTGCGGGCTCTACTACGGGCCCGCCGCCCCCATCAATTCCCGGGCCGTCTCGCCGATATGGGCGGGCGTCGGCACGATGGTCGCGCCCGCCGACGCAAGGACCTTGATCTTCTCGTCCGCCCGCGCGGCGCGCCCGGTAACGATTGCCCCGGCGTGCCCCATGCGACGGCCCGGCGGCGCGCTGCGGCCAACGATCAGGGCGGCCAGCGGCTTGCTGAAATCGCTCTTGATGTACTCGGCGGCCTCCTGTTCTCTCGTCCCGCCTATCTCCCCGATCATCACGACGCCATCGGTCTCCGAGTCGGCTTCGAAGAGCTTGAGTATGTCGACAAAGGAGGTCCCGCTGACGGGATCGCCGCCTATGCCCACGCAGCTCGACTGGCCCAGGCCCAGGCCCGACAGCTGGCCAACGGCCTCATAGGTCAGTGTGCCGCTCCTGGATACGACGCCGATCCTTCCGGGCATATGGATTTGGCCGGGCATGATTCCCACCTTGCAATCCTGTCCCGGCGAGATAACCCCCGGACAGTTGGGACCGATAAGCCTCGCGCCTTTACCCTTTATGTAGTGGACGACATCGACCATGTCTGAAACGGGGATCCCTTCGGCGATGCACACTATGGTCGGTATACCCGCGTCCGCGGCCTCGACGATCGCGTCGGCGGCGAAGGCGGGCGGCACGAACAGCATGGTCAAGTTCGCGCCCGTCCCAGCGACCGCCTGTTCAACGGTGTCGAATACCGGCGTCGTCTCATCGAACATCTGCCCGCCCTTGCCGGGGGTGACGCCCGCGACCAGGTTGGTCCCGTATTCCTTGCACCGCTTGGCGTGGAAGCGGCCCTCTCTCCCCGTAATGCCCTGCACCAGCAGCCGGGTGTTCCTGTCGGCAAGTATGCTCATTCATTAGCTCCGGTAGAATCGTGGGTTGGAAGCTGACCTAGCCCGCGGCCTCGATGGCCGCAGCGGCCTGGGACATGTCGTCGACGATGGTCACGTCCAGGGCCGAATTCGCCAGTAGCTCGCGGCCCGCTTCCGCGTTGGTCCCCAGCATCCTGACCACCATTGGGCGGTCCATGACCGGCATCGCTTCGACGGCCGCGATTACCCCGCGGGCGACCATGTCGCAGCGGAGGATGCCGCCGAAGATGTTGATGAAGACGGAGGTCACGTTCGGGTCGGAGAGGATGATAGTCAGAGCCTGAGCTACCCTCTCCTGGTCGGCCCGGCCCCCTACGTCGAGGAAATTCGCGGGCCCAGCGCCGCTCCCGCCGATCAGGTCCATGGTCGCCATCGCCAGACCGGCGCCGTTGACCATGCAGCCTACGTTGCCATCCAGCTTGACATAGCTAACGTCGGCCTCCCGGGCTCTCGCTTCCAGGGAGTCCTCCTGCCCGGCGTCCCGCAGCCCTTGAAGTTTCGGATGCCTGTAGAGAGCGTCGTCATCGATGTTCAGCTTGGCGTCCGCCGCCAGCAGTCTGCCGTCTCCGGTCACCACGAGTGGATTGATCTCGAGCAGAGAGCAGTCGTTGCTCTCGAATATGCTGTATAGATTGGCCATCATGGCGGTGGCAGGCCTGATCTGCTCGGGACCCAGGTTGAGGCCGTAGGCGATCTTGCGGCCTTGATAGGGCTGCAACCCGAGAACCGGATCGACCTCCACGCGCAAGAGCCTCTCAGGGGTCTTCTCTGCGACCTCCTCGATATCCATGCCGCCGGATTCGCTGGCCATCACGACGACGGCCTCAGCGGCGCCGTCGATGACCATACCGACGTAGAGCTCGCGCTCGACGTCCAAAGCCTCCTCGACCAGTACGCTGCGGATAGGGATGCCCCCCGGGCCCGTCTGGAAGGTCACGAGGCTGGTTCCGAGCAGGTACGCGGCCGCGAGCTCGGCTTCCCGGGCCGACGATACCATCTTTATCCCCCCCGCCTTGCCCCGTCCTCCGGCGTGGACCTGGGCCTTGACCGCCGCCGTGCCGCCCAGGCCCGCGGCGATCTCCCGCGCCTCCTGGGGCGTCGTGGCGACGCCGCCCTTCGGGACCGGCACTCCGCTCTCAGCCAGAATGCTTTTGGCCTGATATTCGTGAATCTTCAATACGGCGTACCTCTCCTCGCATTGGTTCGGGTGGCGGAGGGAGTGGGATTCGAACCCACGTTCCCTTTCGGAAAACCTGTTTTCAAGACAGGCGCCTTAAGCCGCTCGGCCATCCCTCCACTCTCGCCTTGACGTGTTGCACACGTCGATTCTCCATACCCATTGTAACCCAGGGAAACCGATCAAGATAAAGAGATTCGCATGCGGGCCGCTAGAATAAGCAGGGCCAGGCCCTCCGGCAGCCAGGTTATTGTAGTCGTTGTGTCTGTTTTCATCAACCACGCAGGGCCGGGAGCCTCTGCCGCGGCCGGCGCCGTCAACGTAAAGGATAGGTGGGCGCACGCATGCCTATGCGTGTCGCTCCCAGCCAAAGTAGAGGTCTTCCCACTTACGTCCCAATAGTGCGGGCATTATTCTAGTAAGCAGGCTGGTTGCCAGTCCCGGCGGCGGACCGGTGCCGGTGGCTGGATGGCTACGCGGCGTCCGCAGCTGTCCCCATGCATAGGGCTAGAGCCTCGAACGTCCGGCGGGCGTCGGTGTAACACCGAGGGACCAAACCCGCGTGTGGAGGCAGAAATGGTTTCTATGGGGGGGGCAGGTGGGGACAGAGCGCAGCAAGACCGTCGCCAAGGTCGCCGCTTTGATCAGTGCCTCGGAGAGTGATGTGGAGCAACTCGTTGAAGCGGGGAGGCTCGAGCGCACAGTGCTGACCGCCCTGCGGGGCAATGGGGTCAAGCTGACTCCCAGCGTCAAAAACTCCGTACAAGCCACGGTCCGGTCGCTGAAGCCTGGGGCCGCGACGCCGGAGGCCGGCCAGTCGCCGGACCCTCCCAGCGGGTCCGGCGACACAGCTACCATCATGTTCACCGACATCGTCGGCTCCACCGGCATCATGGAGCGACTGGGCGACAGGGAAGGTCGCAAGCTGATGAGCCTGCACGACGAGATCGTCAGGCACGAGGTGGTAGCCCACGATGGCGTCGAGGTCAAGGCCCTCAGCGACGGGTTCATGCTCACGTTCCGAAGCGTCGCCCGCGGCCTTGCGTGTGCGGTGGCGATACAGCGGGACATCGCCCCCTACAACGGCAGAAACGCCGACGCCCGAATATCGGTGCGCATCGGGCTTTCGGTAGGCGAGCCAATTCAGGACAGCGAGGACCTGTTTGGGATGTCCGTCATCATGGCGGCCCGAATATCGGCCAGCGCGAAGGGGGGCAGATCATCGCATCCCAGATCGCTTACGCGCTGGCCTCCAGCAGCGGAGACTTCCAGTTCAAGTCCCTGACTTCGGCGGAGTTCAAAGGGGTTCCCGGGCGCACCAAACTATACGAAGTCCAATGGGACATGGGCTAGGGCGATCGGCGAAAGTCACATCATCCGGAGGTCGCATTTTCAGTGAGAGCTCAAACCGCATGGGCGAGACTAGACCGTGCCCAGGAGGCGCTGCAAAAGTGTGAGTTGTTTCGCGATCTGCAGATGCGTCAGCTAGTGGAGGTCGCGACGCTGGCCGAGGAGGCCATGCTCAAGTCCAACCAGATTCTGCTGGAAGAGGCCCAGCCCGCTCGATACATATTCATCATCCTGGAAGGCCGAGCCGTCGCCCAGCTCGACACGCCCCAGGGATTCCTAATCCCTGGGGCTGGTGGGACCGGCGGACGCGGCTGGATGGTCGTCGCTGGTCGGGGACCAGGTATACCCGGCGTCGGTCAAGGCGCTAACACCGTTGCGAGCAGCACGTATCGATGCGTCCCGCCTCGCACGGCTGATGGATATCGATCCCGCTCTGGGCTACACGGTCGGAAAACGTCTGACCAGCCTGTTCTGCCGCCAGTACAAGTCCGCTCTCGAGGCGTTCAAGACCAGCATCTAGGGATATGGGATATGGGGTACGCGCAGGGGCGTACGCCCGACGGCCTGGAGCTAGCGGAACATGCGCGTCATGTTCTGAAGGCCCTTGCCGGAGGCCATCTGGCGCATTAGCTTTCGCGTCTGGCGGAACTGGTTCAGGAGATGGTTGACGTCCTGGGCCGTCGTGCCGCTTCCTCTGGCGATGCGACGCTTGCGGCTGCCGCCGATGATCTCGGGGCGCCGGCGCTCCTGCGGTGTCATCGAGTATATGACCGCTTCAACCTTCTTGATCTGGTCTTCTCCCAGCTCACCCGTGGGCAGGCGGCTCTTGAGCGAAGACATTCCTGGAATCATCTCCATCAACTGGCTGAGAGAGCCCATGTTCTTGATCTGCTGAAGCTGGCCGAGGAAGTCCTCCAGGTCGAAGGTTGCCTCGCGCATCTTCTTTTCTAGCCGCTGGGCTTCCTCTTCGTCGAAGCTCGACTCGGCCTTCTCGATGAGTGTCAGCATGTCGCCCATGCCAAGGATGCGGGAGGCCAGCCTGTCCGGGTGGAACTCCTCCAGGGCGTCGACCCTCTCGCCGGTCCCGAGGAACTTTATCGGGACGCCGGTCACCGAGACGATCGAGAGCGCCGCGCCCCCCCGCGCGTCCCCATCGAGCTTCGTGAGCACCAGCCCACTAAGCCCGATGCGCTCGTTGAACTCTTGTGCGGCGTTTACGGCGTCCTGGCCCGTCATCGCGTCCACGACCAGCAGTGTCTCGACCGGGGACACGGCGGACTTGACCTCCTCAAGCTCGGACATCAGCTCGTCGTCGATCTGGAAACGACCCGCCGTGTCCACGATCGCCCACGACGCCCGCGCTTTCTCCGCGCGCTTCACACCGTCGCTGGCGACCGCCACCGTGCCCGTGGACGGGTCGTCGGCATACACTTCGACGCCGATCTGCTTGCCCAGCGTCTCTAGCTGCTGGATGGCCGCGGGCCGCTGCAAATCGGCCGCCACCAGGACCGGTGCCTGGCCGGCCTCCTTCAGGTGCTTCGCCAGTTTCGCCGCCGTGGTGGTCTTGCCCGAGCCGTTGAGGCCGATCATGAGTATCGCGGATGGAGGCTGGGGGCCGGGCTTCACACGCTGGATGCCGCCTCCGAGGATCTCGGTGAGCACATCGTTGGTGATCTTGACGACCTGCTGGCCCGGGCTGAGGCTTTTGAGCACCTCTTGCTCCAGGGCCCGCTCGCGGATCCGGGAGACGAACGTCCGGGCCACCTTGAAGTTGACGTCGGCCTCCAGCAGCACCAGTCGCACCTCGCGCAAGGCCTCGTCTACGTCCTTCCCGGTCAGCCGTCCCTTGTTGCCGAGACCGCGAAAGACGCTGTTCAGCTTGTCCGATAGGGTTTCAAACATTCTCAATTACCTGCTGCCCCCGTCATGGGTCTGGTGGGATGTCCAGGCATCCACATGTCTGGACATCGAGCACGTACCGTTCGATTGTATGTGTGGCGCCATCGACGAGTCAAGCAGGTGGCCGCCAGGCCTTCGCGCAGTGAGTGCGGGTGAATCCGTCGGCGCCGTCAGGCCTATTGCCCCGACGCTAGCGCATCCAGGAGGCCGAGGCCCACCGCCGCCGCCGCGCCCATGAGCTCCGGCTTCACGAACTCTATGTCGTCGGCGGGCGAGTTGATGCGCGACAGGTCGTCGGCCAGAAAGAACAGGTACGGTATGTCGGCGCTGTCAAACGGTTGGTGATCGCTGCCGGCGCCCTCTAGGGGCGAGCCTCGCATGACGGCGATGCCGTTGGCGTCGGCGTAGGCGAGCGCCTTGTTGGCGAGGTCGAAGCTGCCGATCACCTGGACGATCTCGCCGCTGCCCGGGACATCGAAGTTCAGCATCGCGACGATGTCCGCAACCTCGTCTGGCGAAAGGGAGTCGACGTAGTGCCGGCTTCCGAACAGTCCCACTTCCTCGGACCCGAAGGCGATGAACCTGAGCGTGAAGGGGAACGAGGGGCCGGCGACCTCGCGGGCAACGGCCATCAGCACGGTTACTCCCGAGCCGTTGTCGTTGGCGCCCTGGGTATCGGGGACTGTGTCGTAGTGCGCCCCGAGGATGACCACGCGGCCGTCGCCGGCCGCCCCCGGCTTTTCGGCTATCACGTTCTGCGAATCATAGCTTGTAAAGGACAGGGCGACGGTGGCTAACACGTCTCCACCGGCCATGAGGGTCAGCAGGGACTCGCCGTCTTGCTCGGAGACGGACACGGCGGGTATGTCGACCTGGCTCCCGAGATCGCCCCTGAACAGGTCGGGCACGTTGTTGTAGACCACGGCGGCCAGAGCGCCGGCGTCCTGGACCCGCCGCACCTTTTCCGCGAAGGTGATCTCCCCTCTGTGTACGAGCGCTATCTTGCCGCTCAACCCTGTTTCGGGCAGATCGCCCTCCCGCGCCAGCCCCACGTGGACGAGCAACCCGGTGGCCGTCGTCACGGCGCCGAACCGCATGGGCAGCGCCTCAAAGTCACGAACTTCGGGGAGCGTCAGGGTAAGGAGCGGCCTGTCGGTGGCCAGACGCTCGAAGGTGAACGGCTGAAGCTGCGCCTCGAATCCGAAGTCCTCGAACAGCCCGAGCAGGTAGTCCGCAGTCGCCTTCTCCTCGCTGGTCGCGGTCTCCCTCGGGCTGAAGCCTTCGGTGAGTTTCACCAGGAACTCCCAGGTCTCGTCCGCCAATCTGGCGACGTGGTTATTGGGGGCCGCCTGGCCCTCCGAGGACGTATTGGCCGTCACTGAAGCGGCCGGCTGAGGTGTCGGAACGGCGCTGGCCATCGGCGACGGTACGGGCGTGACAATCGGCTCCGGCGTCGCCGTCGCTTCGGGGACCGGGGTCGGAGACGTCGTCGACCCGCATGCCGCGGGGATCAGCCCCGCCGTGGCGAGCAGCAAGCCCGTAAGCAGTATGCGTCTAGCTTGACTCATTTCTTTTCCCTTTGGTGGTCTATACAACGTCTCAGGACCGCTAAAAGTAAGCGAGGCCGCTCTGCCTCTTTGATTACAGATAGGGCGATCAGTGGTACGACCCTACGGGCGTGGCCTCAGGAACCCGGGCGCCCACCAGTTGGCGTCTCCGAAGACGCTCATCAGGGCAGGAGCCAGCAGCGCCCTGACTACGGTGGAATCGATGAGGATCGCCAGGGCGGTGCCGAACCCCAGCACCTTAACTATCAGTATGTCACCGGTGGCGAAGCCCGCGGAGACGAGCACCATGACCAGGGCCGCGCTTGTGATGACCCTTCCCGAGCGCTCCATGCCCGTAGCGACGGCTGCCGTGTTGTCGGCGCCGGCGTCGTACTCCTCCTTGACCCGGCTCAGGAGGAACACCTCGTAGTCCATGCTCAGGCCGAACACGATGCAAAAGAGCAGGATCGGCACCGTCGCCTCCGTGAAACCCTCCGAGCTGAAGCCCAGGACGTTCTGGAAGTGGCCCTGCTGGAACACGAACACCAACGCTCCAAAGCTGGCCAGGATGCTCATGACGTTCAGGATGACCGCTTTCAGCGGCAGCAGCACCGAACGGAAGAGCATGAACAGGGCCGCGTAGATGGCGACGAGCACGTAGACGATGACCTTCGGGAAATCGGAGTACATCTGCTCCGTGGTGTCCATCAGGTCCGCCGTCGCCCCGGTGACGAAGGTCTCCAGGCCGCCCCCGGGTCGTTGGGCCCGAATGCCGCGAACCAGCTCCTTGGCCGCCTCGGCAATGGGGGGCAGCGATGTCGTCACATACATGATGCTCGTGTCGGCCGCGTCGTTAGTGTATGCGTCCACGGCCCTCGCGATGCCGGGCGGGCCCCGGGATGCACTGGCGTACATGATGCGGTACTGCTCCGGCGTTATCTCTGGGGAGACGGTCACAATGCTGGACACGCGGACGACACTCTCTTCGCTCTGGAGGCGGCGGGCGAACTCGTAGGCGGCGTCGATGTTCCGTGACGTCAACACCCCTTCGGCGGAAGTGGAGATGACGATGATGGGCGCGAGCTCGCCGGGGCCGAAGTCGCGCACGACCACGTCCCATCCCTCCCGTGACTCCGCGCCCTCCGGCAGGATGGAGGCCCAGGGCGTGCCCGGCCGGACGTCCAGGAACGGCACGCCGAGCAGCAAGAGCCCAGCGCCCACGGGCACGATGACCGCCAGCGGGCGGCGCATTACCCAGCCCGCCAGCGCCGCCCAGAACCGCCCCCAGGCCCGGCGGCGGGGCAGGACCGAGAGCGAGTCCACCCTGTGGCCCAGCGCCGAGAGCAGGGCGGGGACCAGACTCATCGCCAGCAGCATGGAGAACAGGATGACGGTGACGCCCCCCACCCCCAGAGAGCGCAGCATCATGAATTTGAAAAACAGCAGGCCGGAAAGAGCGATCACCGTGGTGGCGCCGGAGAACAAAATGGCCTTGCCCGCCGTGGCGCATGTTACCGCCACCGCGTCTGCCACCTCGCGGCGTTCCAACTCCTCTCGAAAGCGACTGACCATCAACAGCGAGTAGTCGACCGCCATCCCGAGGCCCAGGAAAGAGGCGATGTTGAGCACGAATATGGACATGTCCATGCGCTGCCCAAGCAGGTACACCAGCGCCAGGGTCATCACGACGCTGACGACGCCCATGGCCACCGGCAGGCCGGCGGCCACCACGCCTCCGAAGATGATCACCAGTGCGACCAGTACGAGGGGGAGAGTCACGATTTCAGCCCGCCGAAGATCGTTCTCGCTGGCGTCGTTCAGGTCGGAGAATATGGCGATGCCGCCGGTGACCCAGATGTCGAGCACGTCGCTTTGGATGCGGTCCCTGAGCCTGGGGTAGAGGTCCACCGAGGAGTCGATGTCCGTATTGAGCCGGACGAGCGCGTAGGTGGTGCGCAAATCGGGCGAGACCATGAAGGGATCCTGGTCGTCGTAGAAGGTGGTGATGCGCCCCACCTCGGAGAAGGCCTCGAGAGGGGCCAGCGCGGCGGTGACGGCGCCGGCGTAGGCCGCATCGATCACCGCCAGACTATCGCTGGAGAATACGACGGTGATCGATGACTCGGGGATGCCGAGCCTGTCCGTCATCAGCTCAAGGGCGACGCGTGACTCAGTGTCGACGTCGCCGAACCCGGACTTCAGCACGGAGAGGACGCTGGGCGCCAAGGTGAGGCTGGCCAGCAGCCCGGCCGCCCACGCGCCCATCACCCACCAGCGCAGCCTGGCCATCAGATGGCCCCACCTGGCTAGCATGGGCGAGCGGGATCTCTAATTAGTGGAACACTTGTGGTAATGACAGGCCGCAACACTTCGGCGAAATAAGCCCTGGACAGGTCTAAGCCCTTCATCGTGCTGGGCTACCCCATTCTGTATTATCGTGGCGCTCAGCACCGAGGTTGCCAGGTGAATCAGAGCGCAGCCCCTAGCCGGCCTCCACGCCCAGCGACGCCGCCAGGTCTGTGAGGGATTTCCAGACCATTTCAGGTATCGGGATGCCGTTTCGACGCCGCTCGGCCCGCGCGCGCCACTCCAGGTCGCCGGGCACCATCACCTGGTCGAAGCCGGGGGCCGGTGGGATCGCCCTGACCTCGCGTCCAAACGCATCGGCGCCGGCGTTGAAATCGGCCATCGACTGGAAGAGATCGGCCCTGAAGACGATGAACGTAACGCCCTGGTGGCGCATGGCGGTCCCACCGCGGTCGCCCTCGAGGTAGGCGTCGGCCCCGCTCAAGAGCCTTCCCAGGTACTCGCTCGCCAGCATGATAGCGTAGCCCTTGTGACCGCCGAAGGGCAGATGGACGCCGCCATCGTAGAAGTCCGCTGGCTCGGTCGTCGCCTTGCCGGCCTTGTCCACGATGGAGCCGGGCGGAAGTTGTTTGCCGTCCCGGAGGGCTACCTGCACCTTGGAGTTGGCGACCGCGGTAGTTGCGAAGTCGACGATCATGGAGGGCTCGTCGCCGGCCGGCACGCCGATGGCAATGGGATTGGAGGAGAGCAGCGGCTCGCTGCCGCCGAACGGGATCGCCACCGGCTGCTCAACACCATAGCCGGAACCCCACATCAGGCACACCATGCCCTGGGACACGGCCAACTCTGCGTACTCCCCCAGCCGACCGATGTGGTTCGCCTGGACCACGCTGACGACGGCCACGCCGTGCCCCTTGGCCTTCTCGATGGCCAGCTCCGCAGCGAACATCGACGACACGAAACCGAAGGTCCAATTGCCCTTCACCAGGGCGGACGTGGGCGTCTCCTTGACCACCTCGGGCCTGGCCGTGGGTATGACCTCGCCCGCCCGGATGGACCGCACGTAGGCGGGAATATGCATGACACCGTGGGTCACCACACCGCTAAGGTCGGACAGCACGAGCGCATCGGCGACGCGTCCGGCGTTGTCGCCGTCCGCGCCCGCGGCCACCAGTATCGTCTCGACCAGGCTGTGGAGCTCTTTCTCGGTCTTGACAGGCATGGACAGCGGTCCTCCATGACGAAATTCGCCTTCACGCGCTCGAATGGGCTGCCGAGGAGTTATCGAATGGCCCGGCCTACGCTCCCGCGATGTTGCGTTTGGGCGTGCCGCCGTTGTCCTGGCCGCTGGCCGAGGGGATCAGCTCACTCGTGGCGTGCTCCGTCTCGTCGAAGTCTTTTACACAAGCAATGGAGGCCACGGAGTCGCCCGTTTCCATCTTGAAGATGGTGACGCCCTGGGTCGCCCTGCCGGTGCTGCGTATCTCGGACAGGCTGGTCCTGAGCACCTGGGCCCGAGTGGAGACCAGGTACACCTGATCGCTGTCGGCGATGACCTCCGCCGCGGCCACGGTGCCGGTCCTCCTCGTCACGTTGAGGGTCTTTATTCCCGAGCCGCCTCTTCCCTGGAGCCTGTAGCTCTTGAGATACGTGAGCTTGCCGAAGCCCTTTTTCGAGATCACCAGCAGCCTGCTGTCCGGGTCGACTATGTCCATCGCCACGATCTTGTCCTTGCCACGGAGCAGCATGCCTCTGACACCGCCGGCGGCCCGCTGACGCGCGGTTACGCCCGCCGAGCGGAACCTGATCGACATCCCCTGCTCCGTGACCATCATGATGTCGTCCTCTTCCGTGGCGAGGCGGGCGGTCACCAACTCATCGTCCGCGCGCAAGTTCATGATGATAAGGCCCGCCCTGCGTATGTTGGAGATCGAGTCCAGTTCAACGCGTTTGATGCTGCCGCTGCGTGTCGCCATCACCAGGTACAGGGCCTCCCTCTTGAGGCTACTGACGCCGATTATGGCGTTGACGCGCTCCTTGTCGGTGAGCGGGATGACGTTCACGACGGGGACCCCACGGGTGTTTCTGGAGGTGTCCGCCCTGAGCTCGAAGGACCTGAGCGGCAGCACCCGGCCCGTGTTCGTGAAGAACAGCAGCGTATCGTGCGTATCCCCCACGAGTATGTGGCGGACCGGGTCGTCGTCCCTGGTCCTCATGCTGCTCACGCCCTTGCCGCCCCTGTGCTGGTTCCGATAGGTGCCGGCGAGGATGCGCTTGATGTAGCCACCCTTGCTGAGGGTTACGACGACCTGTTCGTGGGCCTCGAGGTCCTCACGCTTGAAGTCGCGCAGGTCCTCGCCGATGACGGTGCGGCGCTCTTGCCCGTGTTTCTTCTTTATCGCCATGGTCTCGCTCTTGATCTCGGCGTCGACCTTCTCGGGATTGGCGAGCAACTCCTCCAGATCGCGGATCGTCTTCTGGAGCTCCTTGTATTCGGTTTCGATACGCTCCCGCTCCAGCGCGGCGATACGGCGCAATTGCATGTCCAGGATGGCCTGGGCCTGCAGATCGGACAGGTCGTACCACGTCATGAGGCCGGTCTTGGCGGCCTCGGCGTCCGCCGCGCCTCGAATCAAGGCGATGATGGAGTCGAGGTTCGCCAAGGCTATGCGCAGGCCATCCAGGATGTGAGAGCGTGCCTGGGCCCGCTTCAACTCGAACTCCGACCTCCGGGTGATGACCTGGCGGCGGAACTTGATGAACTCCAGCAGGGCGGTTTTCAGGGTCACCACCTGCGGAGTGCCGTCCACTATGGCCAGCATGTTGGCGGAGAAAGAGCTCTGCATCGCGGTGAATTTGTAGAGGTTGTTGAGGATCACGAGGCCCTGGACGCCGGAACGTAGCTCCATGACGATCCGCATGCCGCGCCGGTCGGACTCGTCGCGCAGCTCGCTGATGCCGTCCAGGCGCTTGTTCTTGATCAGGCCAGCGATCTTCTCGACGAGGGTCGCCTTGTTGACCTGGTAGGGCAGTTCGGTGACGATTATCTGCATGCGGTTCGAGCGTTTCATCGGCTCGATACCCGCGGTGGCGCGCACCACGATCTGGCCCCGGCCGGTCTCGTAGGCGTTCCTGATCCCTTCAGTGCCCATGATCGTCGAGCCCGTCGGAAAGTCCGGACCCAGGACACGCTTCATAAGCTGCTCGGCAGTCGCATCCGGGTCTCTGAGCAGGAGATAGATGCCGTCGCATAGCTCCGAGAGATTGTGGGGAGGGATGTTCGTGGCCATGCCCACCGCGATGCCGGATGCGCCGTTGAGGAGCAGGTTCGGAAGCCTCGCCGGCAGGACGACCGGCTCCTGCAAAGTGCTATCGAAGTTGTCGCTAAAGTCGACGGTCTCCTGGTCAAGGTTGACCAGCAGCTCCTCGGCGGCGAAGCTGAGTCTGGCCTCGGTGTACCTCATGGCCGCGGGAGGGTCGTTGTCGACGCTGCCGAAGTTGCCCTGTCCGTCCACCAGCGGGATACGCAAGGAGAACGGCTGAGCCATGCGGACCATGGCGTCGTAGACCGCGCTCTCTCCGTGGGGGTGGTACTTGCCCAGCACCTCACCGACCAGGCGCGCGCTCTTCTTATACGCCGAGTTGGGTCTCATTCCGAGACCGTGCATGGCATACAGGATCCGCCGCTGGACCGGCTTGAGGCCGTCGCGCACGTCGGGCAGCGCCCGAGAGACGATGACGCTCATCGCGTAGGTCAGGTAGGAGCTACGCATCTCCTCTTCGAGTTGATTTGGCCTGATGTACCCGAATTGTGTCTTCCTGGTCATCGACGACTCCTGCTTGCTATTCGGCTGCGGTGGGGCGTCGGCACGAGCTAGTTGCACGCACCGGCGCCGTGTGCCGGCGGTCTATGCCACTGCCGGCGCCCCGGATGCTGGAGAGTAGCGATCGCGGGGCCGTGAGGGATGCCGGCCATGCGGGCGATACGCCCACCACCGGTGGTGGGAAAACGCGCCCCGGCGCCCGTCGATTCCAGCCGACAACATTATATCATCTCTATTAGCTTATTCCGAAACTCGTTCAGGGCCGCAAGGCACCCGAAATCGTGCGCGGGGAGGTCTTGATAGGCCGCGTCAGATCGCACGGGGATATCACGGCGCACTCCCAGATGTGAGCATGCCGACTGGTATGGGTTCGGTTCGACTGCGGCCCGTCGATTTCACAAGGGGTTTGCCGTCCCGCGAGTGTCTCGAGCGGTCTCTAGAGGGGGCCGGGCGGCCCCCTCTAGAGTGCTTCGGGGGGTACTCCGTACACCTCTCAGCTTGTGTCGGAGGACCGTTGGGGGGTGTTGGCATCGCAACCAACACGGATACAGTTTACCCGTGCCACAACACAGTTTCAAATATTGTCCGGACCCGTGCCACAAGGCTCTGGCACAGCGCGTTCCAGGCTGGTACAATGGGTGTGGCACAAGCACTCGCCCTGCCGGCACATCAGTGCGGCGGCGCGGCGATACACGGCTAGAGAGGCTTAAACATGGAGCGGCGAAGTGTCCCGATGATGCCACCACCCTACGTCAGCTTCAACACGTTCAGGAGCCTGCGGGAATGGCTTGGCGCAGAGGGAGTGCCACTAAGATTCGACCGCTCGTTCTGGCAGGGCAAGTTTAGTGGCAGTAATGGCACTCAACTGGTGGCGGCGCTGAGATTCCTCCGACTGCTCGACGGAGACGAGCCCCAGCCTGGCATGGAGCGCATGGTAGAGGCGAGCCAGGACGAGTGGCGCGGTATGCTGGCAGGCATGCTCGTCGACTCCTACGCCGCCGTGCCATTCGACGAGCTGCCACGTGCCACTCCAGCCATGGTGCGTGGCTGGTTCAAGGCCTACCCCATCGACGGACACACCCTGCGCAAGGCGATCTCCTTTTTCGTGAACGCCTCCAAGGAGGCCGAGCTGCCCATGTCCAATGCCGTGCGAAAGATGGCCAAGAGCCGGTCGTCGCGCCAGGTATCGGCCGTGGCGCCGGACAAGGCCGCCGTCCGTCGCTCCGCCGTCGCGCCCCTCGACTCGCGGCCAAGGGTGTCGGCGGCAATCGCCCCGGGCATGGATGCCGAGCTCCAGGGCGGCCAGACAAATCAGACGGTCATCGATCTAGAGAACGGCGGGACCGTGACCCTGGGAGTCACGGTAGACCTGTTCCAGCTATCAGCCCGTGACCGCGAGTTCGTCCTCAAGCTCATCGACTTGACAATGGAGTACGGGGAGGGCCGGGGCGAGCGCATGGACGATGACCCCGGGATTTCCCGGGACGGCTAGTAGCCAGCTACCCACATATACTAACGGGCACGGTGGTTTGGAAGGCGGTCGTTTTGGCCCATTAAGGAGACAGTCCCCTCACAGGGCAGCCGTTCCGAATGCCCCCCTTCAGGATGGCGTTCTCCACTATAGAACGGCCCGGATGCCCGCCGCACCCGCGCGCTCGACGAGGCCCTGGAAGAGCCGGTCGAAGTGGCGCGAGACCTCCGTTCTGCGCTCCGGTCGGAACTGGACTCCGATTACCCAGTCGTGGTCGTGGCTCTCCAGGGCCTCTATGCCCCCATCCTCCAGGGAGTACGCCGCGGCCAGCAGCAACGGAGACTTTCGCGCCTCCTTGATGCCGAGGCGGTGTCGGCTGTTCACCCTGGCGAATCCACCTGACCCCACGATCTTCCCCAGCCTGCATCCGACCGGGATGAAGATGCGGTGATAGGCCGAGTCTCCCTCTCCGTCCGCGCTGTGGCCCGCAATCTTGTTGGGCAACGCGCCGCCAAGCGCCACGTTGAGGGAGTGCATGCCGTCGCCGACCGCAAGGACGGGCATGTCGATCTCCAACGCAGCCGCTATCAGCCGCACCTCCTGGCCCCCCGCCGGCCCGGCGGGGCTCTCGACGGGCCCGCTGGACATGATGAACCCGTCCGCCCCGCCCAGGGCGTCTTCCGGAGACCCGGCCTGGTCCGGTGGGATAGACAGGGGGACGGCGCCGTACCGGCGCACCGCCTCGGCGAGCGCATCGGCGTCCGGCCCAGGGGATGCTGCTATCGCGATGATCTGACTATCCGACATGGTGAGGCGCTCACTTCTGACCTGGCGCTAAACTCGCCGGTCCGATGACCTCATCGCGCGACACCGAGCGCGATCTCGAGACGTACTCAGGATATAGCAATTCCACATTCCGGCGCGTGGAGGGCTGCGACTAATTGGGGATGAGTGAATGCGCGCTGTTGTGGGCGCGAAACATACGTGCTATGATTGCCTTCGCCCGCAAGACGCGCGAATGAGACGGCTTCGACTCTTCGCGGGGTAGGAGAGGGCAGATGGATGCAAAAAAGGCGAAGGCCCTCGATCTCGCATTGGGGCAGATCGACCGCCAGTTCGGCAGCGGCGCGGTCATGCGGCTGGGCGATGCCGCCACGCTGGCGGGCGTGGCGGTCATCTCCACCGGCTCTATTTCGCTGGATCTCGCCCTTGGAATCGGGGGAATCCCGCGGGGCCGGGTCGTGGAGACGTTCGGCGCCGAGTCGTCGGGCAAGTCCACGCTGGCCCTTCACGTAATGGCCGAAGCCCAACGCGCCGGCGGCGAGGCGGCCTATATCGACGCCGAGCACGCCCTCGATCCCGCCTATGCGGCCAAGTGCGGCATCGACACGGAGAAACTGCTGGTGTCGCAGCCCGACTCGGCGGAGCAGGGGCTGGAGATATGCGAGTACCTGGTCCGCAGCGGCGCCGTGGACGTCGTCGTGGTGGATAGCGTGGCCGCGCTGGTGCCGAGGACGGAGCTCGAGGGTGATATGGGCGACACCCACGTCGGCCTCCAAGCCCGCCTCATGTCCCAGGCCCTGCGCAAGCTCTCGTCCGCTATCAGCCGCTCCAACACGGCCGTCATGTTCATCAACCAAATACGGGAGAAGGTAGGCGTGGTATGGGGCAATCCCGAGGTGACGCCTGGGGGAAGGGCCCTCAAGTTCTACAGCTCCGTGCGCATCGATCTTCGCAAGCTCGAGTCCATCAAGCATGGCAACGAAATAGTCGGCATGCGAGTGCGCGCCCGCGTCGTGAAGAACAAAGTGGCGCCGCCCTTCCGCGTCGCCGAGTTTGACATCATGTTCAACGAGGGCATCAGCAAAGAGGGCGACCTGGTCGAGCTGGGCGCCGACATGGGCTTCTTGAAGAAAAGCGGCTCGTTCTATTCCTTCGAAGACACCCGTCTGGGCCAGGGCCGCGAGAACGTGAAAGCTTTCCTGAGGGAGCACCGCGACGTTGCCGAGCGGCTGGAGACAATGATCAGGGAACAGTCCGCCGTCGCGTCCGGCGACGCCGAGCCTAGGAAACGCGAGGAGGCCAAAGCGAGCTCCTAGCCCCTAGCAACGCCTGGGGGCATCCGCCGATCTCGACAGAGACCTCAACTTGGAACCAGCGAATTTAATAACCGCCCCTTCCGCCCCGCCGTTGGCAACACGGCCCCGGCGCTGCTTGCCATGAACGACGACCCTCCACTTCGACGCGCCCACCTAGTCGCTCTGCGCTTCCTCTCCTACCGCCCACGCACCGAGACGGAGGTCAAGTCCCGTCTTCGCAGTCGCTTCCCCGCGCCTATCGTGGAGCAGGTCTTGGAGCTGCTGAAGGACGAGGCGCTGGTGGACGACGTTCGATTCGCCAGCGAGTGGAGGGCCGGCAGGGAGTCCCACAATCCGAGGAGTGGGTGGGCGATCAAGCGGGAGCTTGTGGCCAAGGGGGTCGACGGCCTGGTGGCCGAGGAGGCCGTGCGGGACGTCGACGACGAGGACAACGCGTACAGGGCGGGTCTGAAGGCGGCCGGAAGGCTGGAGGGTTCCGACATGCTCACATTCAACCGAAGGCTATGGTCCCACCTCAAGCGCCGGGGCTTTAGCGACTCGGTGTCCCGGCGCACGATAACGCAGCTATGGGAAGAGATGGACGCTCGGAGCGAGAGCGGCATGCAGGAGGAGCTTTGATGTTACCACTGCGTACCGAGGGCACGTCTGCTCCTTGTGACCCGGAGGAGATGGCTCTCGGTAACCGCGAACAGGATCAGGAGGAAGTCTGATGCCCGGAAGCGAGATTGGAATCCTCGTAATCGTGGTGGTGTTCCTATTGCTCTCAGCCTTCTTTTCCAGCTCCGAGGCGGCGTTGCTCTCCATGCTAAGGACGGCCAGGCTGGCTCACCTTGTGAGCACGGGCTCCGCGAGCGCGGCAAGAGTCGCGCGGATGCTGGAGGAGCCTGGGAGGCTCCTTTCCACGATTCTGCTGGGCAACAACCTTGCGAACGTCGCCTTTGCCACCCTGGTAACCGTCATCACGCTTTCTTTCATAGACGACCAAGGGATAGCGATCCTTGTCGCCACAGCGGTTGGTACCGCAGTCCTGCTTGTACTCGGTGAAATCATCCCGAAGAACTTTGCCGTTCAACACGCCCTGCCTGTCGCCTTCCTTGTTGCGCGTCCCCTGAGTTGGATAGAGTTGCTGTTCTGGCCGCTGGTCGTGATCCTGCAATGGTTCAGCCGCGTGGCTACCATCGGCGACAGGGGGCCTGGAGTGCTACCCTCCATCACGGAGGCCGAGCTTCGCACGCTAATAGAAATAGGCGATGCGGAAGGGGCTATAGAGCCCGAAGAGGCCGAGATGCTCGAGAGCGTGTTCCGCTTCGGCGACCGGGAAGTGCGGGACATGATGACGCCCCGGACGGAGATCGTCTTCCTCGAGCGCGGCACGACGATGGGGGAGTTTCTGAGTATCTACGCCGAGCACGCCCATACGCGGTTCCCCGTGTACAAGGGTTCTACCGACAACGTCGTTGGGATACTCTCGGCCAAGGACATCCTTATAGCACTGTCAGCCAGGGACGTGGGCCCCCTGGACGCGGTCACGGACGTGATCAGGGACGCCCACTTTGTACCTGAGACTAAGCGGATAGCCGAGCTCTTCGACGAGTTGCGCAGGTCGGGCAACCAGATGGCCATCGCCATCGACGAGTATGGCGGCATCGCGGGCCTCGTGACGCTAAAGGCGCTGCTGGAGGAGGTCGTCGGCCGGGTGGGTGAGGAGGGCGCGAGCCCGGAGGAGGAGTACGAGACCCTCGGCGAGAACACCTTCCAGGTGGACGGAGGAATGAGCATCGACGAGGTCAAGGAGGATCTGGACATTGATCTGGGGGACGGTGATTTCGAGACCGCCGCCGGCTTCGTCCTGGAGGCCCTGGGCCACATACCCACCAAGGGCGAGGTCTTCGAGTCACGCAGGCTGATCGTGGAGATCATGGAGATGGACGGCCTGAAAATAGAGACGATCAAACTGATCAAAAAGCCGGGGGGCGGTTGACACCCGTCTTGGCGCCGCACGGCGACCGGTCCACCCTTGTCCCGGCAAGCGAGACCCGGCGCCGGGGCGGCCCGGTCGCGGAGATCGGCTAAGGTTCCGATGAGCGCGGATAATTCGGTCGAACGATTCGACAGTAGTGCGAGGGCCGCTCTCCTGGAGTGCGGCTTCACCGCGGGCGACCTCCTGGTGGTGGCGGTTTCCGGCGGCCCCGACTCCCTCTCCCTGCTGCACGCCCTCAGCCACCTTAGCGCCGGCATGGGATTGAGACTTCACGCCGCCCATCTGGACCACCGCTTGAGGGGCGCGGCGTCGGCGTCAGACGCCCGATTCGTCGCGGATACCTGCCGCGGTCTGAGCATCGGCCTGACCGCCAAGTCCGTGGACGTGGCAGCGCCGGGGAGTCGGAAAGGTCTTTCCTTGGAGGAGGCGGCCCGGGAGGCGCGATATGGGTTTCTCGCCCGGGTCGTCGCCGAGCAGGGCGCGAAGGCCGTCGTCTTGGGGCACACCGCCGACGACCAAGCGGAGACGGTGCTCATGAACATCGTCCGCGGCAGCGGCCTGGCGGGTCTGCGAGGGATGCGGCCCTCGGCCACAAGGGTCATCGGCGGGACCGACGTGCTGCTGCTGCGCCCCCTGCTGGGTGTGTCCGGCCAGGAGACCAGGGGCTATTGCGCCCGGCTGAAGCTGTATCCCCGGCACGACGACTCGAACCTGTCCACGGAGTTCACTCGCAACAGGGTCAGACTGGAGTTGCTTCCTCTACTGGAGCAGCTCAATCCCGGCGTGCGGGACGCGCTCGCCAGGCTGTCACGGAACGCGGCGCAGGCCGAGGCGCACCTGGACATAGAAGTAGATACAGTCTGGCGCGATGCCGTGAGCGAAGCGGAGGGTGGCGTCATACTGGAGAAGGCCGTCCTCCTCCGCCTCAATCCCGCGGTGCGATCGCATCTGCTTCGCAGGGCGGTGGCGGCCCTGAAGGGCGACCTTGATAGGGTCCATCAAGGCCACATCGACGACATGGTCAGGCTGATGTCCGGACCGGCGGGAAGGTCACTGGACCTGCCCGGCGGCCTGCGTTTCTCGACGGGATACTCCGAGGCCACGATCGCCCCCGCCCGGCTCGTGTCGTGTCCTATGCCGCCTCTCGAGGGCGAACACATTCTGAGAATTCCGGGGGAGACTGCCGTCGGCGGCTGGCGGGTGACGGCCAGCGTGTTGGACCGCGGCGATGCGCATGCCTACGAGCGCGACCGAAGGGCGCCCGCCGGCATGGACCCGAACCGTTCGGCGGTCTTTCTGAGCTACGATTCCCTTGGCGAGCGCCTGATCGTACGGGGACGCAGGCCCGGAGACCGGTTCCAGCCCCTCGGGATGCCGGGGCACAAGAAGCTCCAGGACATCCTGGTGGATGACAAGGTGCCCCGGGCGTGGAGAGACAGGGTGCCGCTGGTGGTCACGGAGCGCGGCATCGCCTGGATCGTCGGTTCGCGGACCGCCGATTGGGCGAGAGTGAAGGGTGCCGACGCCACTGTGCTGGAGCTCCGGTTCGAGCTCATATCGTCATAGCATGCGGCCGCCGGACGGCACCGGCGATGGGCTGATCGCGCCTACATCACGCGGTCCAGGCGGGAGTTGGTCGTGACCCCCGGCGTGCGGCCTCGCTTTGCGATCGGTCGGCCCTCGATCTCGTGGATGTCCGACATGAACGGGTTCGGGGCCGCGGCGGCGATGTAGGTCCCGACGCCGAAGGTGTCGACGGGAGCGCCGTGCGCGATGAAGTGGCGGATCCGCGCCGCGGTGAAGCCGCCGGTGACCATTATCTCGACGTGCCTGAAGCCCGCAAGGTCGAGCCGGGCGCGGACCTCTTTGACGAGCTCGTGCGTGACGCCGCCCCTCTCGGGCGGCGTGTCCAGCCGGATCCCCCTCAGCTTCTCCCGCAGGCTGCGGGCCACGTTCAGCGCCTCTTCGGCCTCGTCCTTGAACGTGTCAACCAGCGCGACCCGCGGCACCTCCTGCGGCATGTGCCTGTCGAAGGACTCAATTGCCTTGACGGTGTCGCCTATCACCAGGTTGAGCGCGTGCGGCATGTTGCCCGCCGGGGTCACGCCGGCCAGCCTGGCCCCCTGGATGGTCGAGCAGGAGACGCAGCCTCCCTTGACGCTAGCGTAGTCCATGTTGGCGGCGACGTTGGGGTGCACATTCCGGGCGCCTATGGCAACGACGGGCGTCTCGCCCGCAGCCTCGACGCACTCGCGGGCCGCGGTCGCCCAGCCGGTCGAGTGGGCCAGCATGCCGCAGATCGCCGTCTCGTACAGGCCGAGGGAGCCATAGGGCGCCTTGACTCGCAGAGCCACCTCCCCCGCCTCGATGTGCTCGCCCTCCTCGAGGGCCCAGACCTCGCTGCCGGTGTCGGGAAGGATTCGCGACAGCAGCACTCTGGCCTCGGTCAGACCGCACAGCACACCGCTTCTCTCAGGCGTGAACTCCATGGTGACCGCGGGGTTCACGCCCTCATTGCGAAGGATGGTAAGTGTGCGCTGAAGGTAGACGTCGGCGGTGTCGCCCACCAGTACCGGCCTGCTAATCTCGAACTGACTATTGACCATAAAGGTTAACCCTTGAATTCGCTAGGGGGGGGTGCTAGAGGGCAGTGGAATCCGGCTGCCGCACTAGCCTGGCCCCCAGTATATTCTCCATATGCTGCAGCGCGAACGTGTGCGCCTCTGGGTCGAAGGCGGCCACGCAGTCTACGGGCACGTCGACTGCGTAGTCTCTATTTCGCGCGTCGGCCGCCGTGTGCATTACGCAGATGTCGGTGCATACACCGCAGATGATGATCTTTTCTGGGCCCAGCGCCGAGAGCCGCTCGCCTAAATTCGTATCGTAGAAGGCGCTGTACCGGCGCTTGGGGATTATCTCTCCCTCGTACTTCGATAGCTCACGGATTACGTTTGGCTCCTCGGTGCCCTTCACGCAGTGCACGGGGAACATCTGGAACTCCAGATCGTCCGAGTCGTGGGTATCGCACAGGAAGATGACTCTGGAGCCCGCCGCCTGCTCATTCTCGATCAGTCGCTGGATATTGGGGATAAGGCCGCGGTAGCCTTCAGAGTAAAGGTTGTGGCCTCTCTCCAAAAAGCCAACGACCATATCCACAACCAGCACCACGTTCGCCATCTTCCTGCTCTCCGATAGGCTCGGTGACGTATGTTACCGCGCACCCGGAAAAACATCAAGGGTGCGCTCACCGCAGCGGGCCCGCCCCGCAACCGGCCTTCACTATTCCCCGTCGCCCAGATCGACCGCCTCTGGCATCTCGTCCAGCCCGTAGTACCTGTGCTCGATCCGGTCGTCGTAGACCTTCACGATCCGGAAGCCCGACGGGTCGTCTCCCAGCGAAAGCCCGACGGCGCTGGTGACCACCATCTCCATGTCGCCGTCCGTGGCGTGGTCGTTGGCGTGCCAGTGCCCGGCGAAGACCGCCGGGACGCCGGCCGAGTGGAACACATCCAGCAATATCCGCCGCCTCTCGAGAGGGATCGCCCTGGGGCCGTCCCCCTCGCCGGGATGCTCGCCGAACAGGGGGTGGTGCATGAAGACCACGACGCGGCCGCTCCCCCCGCCAGCGGCCCGGGCTAGGTCCGCCTCCAGGAACTCGGTCTGGCGGTCCCACTCCCGTGGGACGTGGGCCGGGTCGAACGCGACGGAGCTGTTGAGGGCGACGAAGTGCACGCCGCCGTGGTCGAAGGAATAGTTGTCATCGCCGAACCTCTCCCGATACTGGTCCAGGAGCGAGGCCGTCGGCGCGTTGCCGACGTCGCAGTTGCCCGCCAGTAGGCGCAGAGGGATGCGGTCGTCAAGCATGCCGTTGATTCGGACGAACTCGTCGATCTGGCCCGAGTCGGACGGGTGCTGGACCAGGTCGCCCGTGACCACCACGAATTCGGGACCGAGCCGGTTGGCCTCGGCGATTGCCTTCACGTAGCGCTCCGTCTCGTAGGCGAAGCCGGTCACGCCGGTCTGAGGGTCCGCCGCCTTCGCGCGGTCGGCGTAGAGGCCGAACTGGGGGTCGGACATCTGAATGAAGAAAAAGGCCATGCGAGTCCTCTCTTTCTTGGAACAGACCATCATCTTGGCGGCCGCTATCGCGCGGGCACCCTTCGTTTGGCACGATGCACATGGTACAACTTATGCGGGGCTGTGGTGCGTCCCCGTCCACTGCCCTTCACGAGACCCCAATTGACCCCCGCCCGCGCCATCACCTAGAATCGATGCATGACAACCGCAAACGGTAATGGCAAGGCGACTTTCCAAGAAACCACCCTCGACAATGGCTTGTGCGTGCTGACCAGCCCGATGGAGCATACGCGATCGGTGAGCATCAGCGTTTTCGTCGGCGTGGGCTCGAGGTACGAGCCTGACGAGCGCGCCGGTATATCCCACCTCGTCGAGCATCTAGTGTTCAAGGGCACCGAGAAGCGGCCTACGCCGGCGGAGATCAGCGGCGCGGTGGAGGGCGTCGGCGGCATGATGAACGCCAGCACCGAGCAGGAGATGACCGCCTACTGGTGCAAGGTCGCCCGGCCATACCTGCCGGAGACCCTGGACCTGCTCATCGACATGCTGCGCAACTCCGTTCTCGACCCCAGCGAGGTCGAGCGCGAGCGGCTGGTCGTGGTCGAAGAGCAGAACATGATCAACGACTTCCCGAACCAGAAGGTAGAGGCGATCATCGACGACATGCTATGGCCTGGCCACCCTCTGGGCCGCGACATCGCCGGGTCCCGCGAGTCGGTCATGGGAACGACGCGGGACATGGTCTCCGACTTCGTTGCGCAGTACTACCTCCCATCGAACATGGTTGTCAGCGTGGCGGGCAACGTCGACCACGACGACGTGGTGAGGCAGGTCGTCGCCCTGTGCGCCAGCTGGAAACCGGGCACGCCACCGGGTTGGACCCCCTTCGCCGAAAAGCAGGCGGAGCCCGGATTTCGTCTCGATACCTGTCGGACCGAGCAGTCCCACCTCGTGATAGCCGTCCCCGGGATCTCCAACACACATCCAGATAGGTATGCCGTGGACCTAATGAGCGTGGTGCTGGGCGAGGGGATGAGCAGCCGCCTGTTCATCGAGATCAGAGAGAAGCGCGGACTGGCCTACGACATTCACAGTGGCGTGACGCACTTCCGGGACTGCGGCGCGTTCATGATCGCCGCTGGCGTGGACCCGAAGCGGGTGTATGCCGCCGTCGACACCATACTCGCCGAGGTCGGCCGGATCAGGGAAACGGTTCCGAACGAAGAGCTGGACAAGGCGAAGAGGCTCAGCACCGGAACGCTCATGCTCCGGATGGAGGACACCCGAGCCGTGTCGGGGTGGGTGGGCGCACAGCAGATGCTCCTGGGCCGGGTCCTGGAGATGGACGAGGTGGTGGAGAGCATCAACTCGGTGACAGCGGAGGACGTGCGCCGGGTCGCCAACGACCTGCTCCAGACCGAGAAGCTGAACCTGGCGGTGGTCGGTCCGTCACGCGGCAGCGCCCGCTTCCGCCGCTCGCTCAAGCTGTAGGGGGCGGGGCGCACCGCGGAGTGCGCTGAGATCACAGAGCAGGCGCCATTGGAAATCGGGCAGATATTACTGAGGCCGCAAACCTGCCGCTGGAGGACCAGGAAGTGAAAGACTACCACATCAACGTCTTCCACAGCGAAGAAGATGAGTGTTACGTAGCGAATTGGAGCAAACAAACACATGGGAGGTCGGCCCGTGACTGCTGAACTGCGAGCTCGTAAGATCGAGTCCTATGGAAACGCCCACGGTGCGCTAGTCGACGCCTTGAACCGGTTCCCTCAGGAAATATGGCGTTTCAAGGACGATCACGGCAGTTGGAGCATACATGAATTGTAATCCACATAGCGGACAGCGAAGCCAATAGCTATATCCGGTGCAGGCGGATTATCGCGGAGCCAGATGTTCCTCTCGCTCCTTATGACGAAAACCAGTGGCTCGATTCGCTACGCTACCACGAACAAAGCACAGAAGATGCTCTAGAACTGTTCAGGTGGCTACGGCGCAAAAGCTATCTGCTGGTGAAGTCGCTGCCCGAAGCATTCTGGTCGAACACTGCCTATCACCCTGAGAACGGAAACATGACCCTAGACGATTGGCTCGATGTCTACGAGCGGCACGTTCCAGAGCATATACAACAAATGTCGGAAAACTACGAGGCCTGGCTCAAGTCGTAACTGCGTTGCAACATCGTTGCGGGGTCGTCTCTCGGCATAGATAGACACTGGCGCGACAACCGCCACCTTGGCATGATGGAGTGCATGAGAGTGATACTAGGCTTGCGAGGCACTGCGACAGAGGAGACAGGTGTGGCGGGAATCGGGAGGGTCTTTTTTGTGCAAGAATCGTGTTTCTTGTGCAGGGCGGCATTCTAGTGCAAAGCCTCCTCGGGGGGAAAGGATAGGGGGCACCCACCCAGCTCCGCGCTCGTCCCCACGTCCAGCTCCACATCTAGCGTGTTGATGACTCCCGCCAGCAGCGAGTAGTAGCCGACCAGCACGATCAGGTCGACGGTCTGGGCCGAGCCTATCAAGTGCTCGACGGCCTGGTACGTGCGATCGGTGAGAGTCCTGTTCCGGACCAGCTCTTTCGCCGCCTGGGCGAACACGCCCTCCTTCGCCGGAAGGCCCATCGGCGCCCGGCCGCTGCGGATGGCCTCGATGACCTCTTCGCGTACCCCGGCGTCCCTGGCGACCGGCTCGTGGTGGGTCCACTCGTAGGCGACTTTAAGCTCCC